>JASJDJ010000090.1 GCA_030065635.1 Xenococcaceae cyanobacterium MO_188.B32 | reverse complement strand
TGCCAGACGCCGAATTTACCTCGAAGAGGTAAATTCGCCTGAAACCCAGATATATTAAGGATTTAGCTATTTTGAGGTTAAACCATTAATATATCAGGCTTTCACCCCTTTTTGAACCTAGTTTTTTGTCAAAGTCCCGATAATTAATGCCCCCAATGCCATCCGAAACGGTTTGGCAGGCGCACCCATTTTTTCTGAAAACTTTTCGGCATATTCTGATTCAAATTGACGAGCGACCCCGCGCCGCCGAAAGGCGCAAGGGAACGCGCGAGTTCCGACGCCCGGAATCAAATTTGCCATGATTACCCCGAGAGAAATCCCAGACAAATATAGACAGCCTTGTATTTAAGTTATCGGTAGGAGACGTTAAGTTAGCGGTTTGCTTTTGGCTGTCTATATTTGTACAGATTTATTGGTGCCCAACGATTATCTGGTGACAATTGCATCGCAACAGGCAATTTCTTTGTTTTCTGGGGTCAGATCAGACTGGTTAGATTTGCGGTACATCTGTTCTAGTTCAGATAAGTGCAAGGGGGTTTCACCAATTTTAGGGCTTTTGCGCCCCCTCAACCTAACTTTTTGGTTACGCAAGAATCTCTGTAACCTTCTTTAGCTGAATGGTTCAAAGTTTTCCAGCAAATCCTAATTAATATGGACAATTACCCCCTCGTCTTAGCTCTAATTAATCAATTGTCAATTGTTCAATTATCAATTGTCCATTGATAAATATTCTTATTCATAGAAGTTTTCTATTTATACTTAACATTCAAACTATACTAAAAATTTATCTTTGACTTTTGGTAAAAGAACTAAATCAAAAGCCCATAATATCTGCATATTTAAACAGTGTGAATATATGCCACAAAAGAATTAAGTGCTGTTCTCGTTCTAATGGATTAGTGGAACTAGAGGTAATGCGCTCGAATTCAGAGCGATCGATAAAATTCCAAAGCGATGAATTAGATCGATCCAAACAAAGTTCCCTGATCTCGGTTCTTTTGGACTCTAACCTATGAAATTTCTTCAGTTGATGATTCATATCGAGAGTTGTCGACTTCGCTCTGCCAGTCACGATTTTTTTAATTGGTATTGCTACTTTTTTTCTGAGTGTCCGATTCCAGAACGAATAGAAAAGATTGACAATCGGTTGCTGAGGATTCCAGTTTTTTACAAAAGGAAAACGATGTAAATCTGGTACCAAAAAGTCTAATAATTGGTAGTGTACGTGCTCGGAATATCGGCGCAGGGCTGGTAGGGAATAAGCTGTTTTGATAAAGGGACGCGTACAAAATGGGGAAAATGCATCTTTATGGGCTGATTGTTTTGCCGATATATGCACACCTACCCAACGCCGTACCTGCTCGTAGGCATGAAAAATATCTGGCACGGCGACGGGGGAAAACCCTTCATCAATAACCTGCTGCACGAATTCTTCCAGATAGTTCTGTAGCGTCACTATAGTCTCTTGATGGAGTAGTTCTTGATTATTCTTGAGCAACTTGTCGAGCAAATATTGCTGAAGATAGTCTGAGCTACATTTACCCAAGAAAATTTGGTCTGAATTATAAAATCCACGGGCAATTTCTCCTCCCGCGCCATAAAGTGTAATTCCCAGACTTTCTACTGATAATGACTGTTTAGAAGCATAATCAATACTCCGCAAAGAAAGCATTCCATCGTTTTGTTGTATCAGTCGTCTGCAAGCATCTTCCCAACTTCTGAGGAAAGGATCGTTTACTGCTTCTTCGGTCTCACTTGTATAAGGTAAGTTGAAATAATCGGCAATCTGCTTGCCTATTTGAACGTCAGGAGACTTGGGAAGTCCACTGGTAAAGTACTGCGCTTCTATCTCACCTCGAATCAATAGGGCTGCCATAAGACGTGAATCTCGCCCAGCCGTGATCGGACATTTCAATGCTCCAAAATTCTGAGCCAGAGTGTAGCAAGTTTGTATTAGTTCACTAGCAAGTTGTTCGACATCTGCCTTTGTTAGTTTCTTTCTATATGGACGAGATAACTGGGCACGATCGAAATAAGTCGAACACTGAGGTTCTGCAAAACCTTCTTCCCACTTCCAGTGCTGTCCCCCTGGAATTACTCTAATGCCACGCCGTAAAGTCCTATCCGCACCTCCCGAACCCCTGCACAAGAAAAAGCTTACTCCCAATGGATCTAATTCATTCATATTACTAATGCGACTTAAAAGAAGTGAACTGTTACTAATAAGCCACACATTGTTCTGACGGACATAGTACGTTTGACACATACCGAGAGCGTCGTTAATAATCTCGATGCTTGGCGGATTTTTTGTTATCCGCGCCGTGACAAAATGTCCTTCTAGAACATTAGGTAAATCATTCCAATGTAAAGAAAGAGCTTCAGCATCATGAGCAGGAAAGCTTCCCGTGCGATCGACTAAAGATCCTTCATATAGTACTACTCGATCTTCGCTTCGCTTGACATAAATCCTGGGAGCAGCAGCCTCATTCGCAGTGTGCATCGATGCTGCAAATACACTACTCTCCCGACCAAAAGACCAGATGGTATTGGGGTCTAGAAGTTGGTAAACCGCCTTCATTTTATCAATTTCAGACAAAACTAAAGACACTTTTTCTTTAGGTAGATTCCAAGCGAGCAAAAAAAGGTTCATACAGATCTTTTCCGAGTCCATTAAACATTTCTAGCTCAGTGTAATCTAAATCACTTCGGAATTTTCACCTATTTTTCGTATTCTAAAATGTTAACGACTGTGATTTTAATTAAGGTATTAAAGATTGACGCTTTTTTTTATGTGTTGTAATTGGGAATTCTGCTGTTGTTTTTGACTTTGGACTGGATCGATGTCATCGGCTTGACTTTTGACAATATCATTTATTTTGCCAATTTGCTGAAGCATTTCGAGCAAACTTTCTGATTGACTCAAGGCATCTTGAGTCAAACGATCGTAAGTATTGGTACTACTAGCTAGTATGGCTATCAGTTGTTGTTTAAATACTTCTTTTTGCTCGTTGTGTTGATGAGCAAGATAATCTGCTGTTAGAGAAGATTGCTCTGCTTGCTGAAGTAATTGAGCATTGTCTAAGGCAAAACCTACTTGAGTAGATATATGAGTTACCCAACGAATTTCGTAATGTTCCCACTTGCGGGGGTGAGAACATTGATGAGCTACTAATAAACCAAAAATTTTGCCCTCATTAAGAATGGGTGTGACTAGGTTAGCCTTGACTTCCAGTTTTTCTAGCTGTTCGAGATAACATTCGCTCAATCCTGCTTCATAAATATTGCCGATCGCTCTAACACGACCATTTTGATATTTTTCTAGATATCTAAATTCAAAACAGGGGTCATGAATTACTCTACCCAAAGCCTTTGTCCAGCGTATAGCAACCGATTCAGCAATTACTTTTCCGTATCGGTCTTGAGTTAAACCATAGATAACTACGCGATCGCAATTTAACAGACGACGCACTTCTCTTACGGTGGCTTTTAAAATATCTTTTTCTTGAAAACATTTGTAGATGTAGGGAATAGCTTCATTAAAAAACTTAGTCCATTGTGCTTCGCTTTCTGCTTGCTGTTGCAACTTTTGTTTTTCTTGAATTAATTGGGTGCGTTCTAATGCTACTCTGACTAAAGTAGTTATTTGTTCTAAATACTTAATTTCTGTCGATTTCCATTGACGAATTCCCGAACATTGATGAGCTACCAACAAACCAAATAACTTGCTTTTTTGCCAAATTGGTACAATTAACAGAGCTTGGATTTGGAGTCTTTCTAATGGCTCGATCTCATTTTTAGTTATGTCTACTTGATGGATATTATTGACTGCTTGGCAATATCCCTGCTGATATTTTTCTAAGTACTTGGATCCTAAATAAGGGTCTTTAATAATGTTACCTAATACAGGAGTCCATCCGGGCACAACTGCTTCTGCAATTACTTTTCCTTGAGATGATTCGGGAATACTATAAATAATAATGCGATCGCAATCGATTACTCTACGCGCTTCTTCTACCGCAGTTATTAATATTTCTTCTTCACTAAGAGTTCGATCGAAGTTTTCGATTACTTCTGCCGGTAATTGTTTGAGTTTTTTGGTTAAATTTAATTCATTATCGATTGATTGTCCTGAATCAAACAAATTTTCGAGTAATTTGGCGGAATTCCACCTTATTTTTTCTTGACGATCGACTTGTTTTTCATCCTTATCATTGTTATGCTCTGGTGTAGAATTGATAGTCATTGGTAGCTTTTTCCCCAAAAAATTTATCTCCTCCTGCTTTAAGAAATTTTTACAATCCTTCTATCTTTTAAATTTTTATTCCAGGAATATTATTAATAGTATTCTTAATTACAGGCTTGGCTCAAACTAATTAAGTGCAAACACTTAGATTTAAATTTACATTATGACTTATTATGTCCACAGTCTTTAATATGTAACAAATATGTAAACTCAAATGGCAATATTTAACTACTTATTTCTCTTTAATTTGCTATTAATTGAGTCTTGTATTTGCAATAGTTTTTGAGTAGCCTGATTTATTTGTTTAATTTTCTCTTTTGTTTCGACTAATTTTTCTTGAACCATAGCAATGTCTTGCTCGATACTGTCTTGACTTATTTCGATTGCAGTTGTCTCAACGGGTATAATTTCTGTAGGTAACTCTTTATAGTTGGCCAGAGTGACAACATCAGTTTGTTTTTGATTTTGCGATTGTTTTAATATTTCTGCATTATCTAGAGCAAAACCAACTTGTCTGGCTATTTGAGTAAGCCAACGGATTTCATATTGTTGCCAAGAGCGGGGCTGAGAACATTGATGAGCGATAAGTAAACCAAATAACTTTTGCTGATGGAGAATTGGCGTAACTAAGTTGGCTTTAACTTCTAATTTTTCTAATTGTTCTAAATAGCAGTCAGTGATTTGAGCATCATAAATATTGTCTGTCACCTTGACTCGACCATCACTATATTTACTAATGTAATTGGTTGCAAAACAAGGGTCTTCAATCGTCTTGCCTAAAACTCTCGTCCAACCAACCCCTACAGATTCTTCGATCGCCATCCCATAATTGTTTTCGTTGAGGCTATAAACCACCACGCGATCGCATTTTAGTACCTGACGAACTTGCTCTACAGTGGTGCGGAGGATATCTTCTTCTTGCAGAGATTGACGAATATAGCCTACTGTATCGCTAAATAATTGGTTCCACTGAGCTTCTGTTTCTAATCGTTTTAATAAATCCTGCTGCTCTTGAGATAGCTTGGCACGATCTAGGGTAAACCCAACTCGCTCGGCTACTTGGGTTAGCCAACGGATTTCATTCTCCTGCCAAGAACGAGGTGCAGAACATTGATGGACAATTAGCAATCCAAATAGCTTATTATTAACAATAATTGGGGTAATTAAATTAGCTTTAACTTCTAACTTTTCTAATTGTTCGAGATAGCACTCGCTTAATCCTGCTTCATAAATATTGTCTGTTGCTTTAACTCGACCTTGACTATAAGCTTTCATACATTTAGAGTCAAAGCAGGGGTCTTCAATAACTAAACCCAAAGACCTCATCCAACCACCCGCTACAGATTCGGCGATTACCATCCCATAACGATCTTCATTAAGACTGTAAACTAAGACGCGATCGCAAGTTAAGACTTGGCGAATTTTTTCGACGGCAATATTTAAAATTTCTTCTTCTTGCAGAGATTGACGAAGATGCCCTACCATTTCATTCAATAACTGCGTCCAATACTCTTCAGTTTTAGCTTGCGCCAGGAGACTAGAAGCTTCAGCTAAAATCTTGATATTATCCAGGGCAAAGCTAACTCTAGCAGCCAACTCTGTTAAAAATTCTTTTTCTTCTTGTTGCCAATCATGAGGCGTTGCACAATGGTGAGCTGACAAAATCGCCAAAAATTCATTTTCATGGCAAATTGGCACGACTAAATTAGCCTTGACTTCTAATTTTTCTAGTTGTTCTAAATATCGGGGAGATAAGTTAGCTCGATCGATATCATCAAAGGCATAGAAGCTAACATCACCATGTTTTTCAATGTATCTAACTTCTAAAGAAGGGTCTTCTAGAGTTTTATCTAAGGCTCTCTTCAAACCAGGCAATACTGCTTCAGCAATTATTTTGCCATATTCATGTTGTTTGAGACTGTAGACAAAAACTCGATCGCACTCTAGTATTTTTTGTGCCTCTTCTACTGTAGCTTCTAGGATTTCTTCCGCATCTAGTGCTCGACTTAGATATTTAATAAATTCTTGAAATAATTTTTTTTGCTGTTCTTTTCTTTGTTTAGCTAGTTTTTCAGCTTGTTGATAATTCCAACTAGTAATGCGAATAGTCCACCAAGCAGTTATTATACCAACAATTAAGGCTGTCGTTCCTGTAGAAACCAGCACTATAGTTAGCATTCGATTTCGTTGTGCTAATTGAGTTGTCGTGATAGCAGGAGTATCAGTTCCTCTTGCTCGAATCTCTTGCTTGTTGATACCTTGACGATCGAAGTAGTAGTTAGCGATACCCACAGATAACACGGGCAACGTAACCATAGCAATGGCTAAGGCTGCTGTTATTTTGCTACTTAGAGTTTTTTTTGGCTTTGAGTTAATAAAAGAATTTTCTGATAGATTATGTTGAGATAAAGAGTATATTCGATCGCCTTTAGATTCGGGCAATAAATTTTTATTCATTGGAGGAGTTTTAAGTCATAAAAAATACCTATTAGTATAAGTATTTTTACTAGAGATTTTAATTTTAATTTTAACCGTCAACTATGAACTATAAAATGCTGACGGGGTGACAACAACATGGAATTGTCTCCAGGGCGAGCCTTTCAGAGAATAAGGTGCTGAAAATATCTTAAACGGATAAAGCGAGCGCTCAACTCCGAACTTCAATTTCTCTAGTTATTCTCGATTTTTTTATAACTTTATCGATCTAATTCGTGGCTAAATTAATTACTGATGGAGAAAATATCAACTTGCTATCATTGCTTCAAGTATCAATCTTTTTCTCTGGTTATTAGTATTTTTCTACTAATAAGTGCTTGTACAGAAACTCCTAATTTAGAAGAACAAGCATCGAGAGCCGAATCTTCTAAGGAAACTACTACGCTTAATATCTGGTGGGACAAAGGTTTTAATCTAGAAGAAGATGAGGCATTTCGCACTTTAGTCAGTAATTGGGAAAAACAGACCAATCATAAAGTCAAGCTTTCTTTTTATACTACGAGCGAGTTATCAGAAAAAGCGGACAGAGCGTTACAAGGCGACAAACTCCCCGACATTATGATGAGTCAAAAAGCAGATATGACTCTATATCCTCGTTTGGCTTGGCGAGGAAAACTAGCAGATGTTAGCGGTCTGATTAAACCCGTTCAAAATTTATATGCAGAAAATGCTCTTAACGCCGTCACTTATTACAATCAAGTAGAAAACAAACACAGTTTTTATGGAGTACCTCTTTATCAAAATAGCCTTCACATTTTTTATTGGCAGAGATTACTAGCATCAATAGACCGCACTCCACAAGATATTCCTCAAGATTGGCATAATTTTTGTAGGTATATTAAGAATTTTTTTACCAATGTGGACGAACAAAATATTAGGATGTAAGGGTGAGCGATCGATATTATCCATTACATTCTCTAGAAGAAGGTCACTGGTTTAAGCT
Source organism: Xenococcaceae cyanobacterium MO_188.B32 (assembly GCA_030065635.1). Taxonomy (GTDB): domain Bacteria; phylum Cyanobacteriota; class Cyanobacteriia; order Cyanobacteriales; family Xenococcaceae; genus JASJDJ01. The sequence continues at coordinate 18,509 of JASJDJ010000090.1, read as the reverse complement.
AATTTGCGGGGCTAGTTTTCAAGACCTTTCTGCTGTTCGTAACCTTGCTCTAAGCTACAGTTTGGCTGGTGCTGACTGTATCGATGTTGCTGCCGATCCAGCAGTAATTACCGCAGCGAAGGAAGGAATAGCTGCTGCTTGCCAACAGGCTAATATTGCTCGGAAAAAGGGCTTTTCCTGGCGAGGAACACCATGGCTGATGGTCAGTTTAAATGACGGAGAAGATCCTCATTTTCGTAAAGCGGAATTTAACCCTACTGAATGTCCGACAGATTGTCCTCGTCCCTGTGAAGATATTTGTCCTGCTTCGGCAATAACCTTTAGTGGGCTAGAAAATAATTTTTCTGGTGTAATCGAACAGCGTTGTTATGGGTGTGGTCGTTGTTTGCCCGTTTGTCCTTCTCAATTAATTTTTACCCGTTCTTATGTATCCACACCAGCTACGATCTTACCTTTAATTAGAGAACTGGGCATAGATGCACTAGAAATTCATACTCAAGTAGGTCACGAAAATGATTTTCAAAGATTATGGCAAGCGATCGCTCCTTTCGTCAATCGATTAAAATTATTGGCGATTAGCTGTCCCGACGCTCCTGGTTTAATCGATTATCTAGAGAATCTGTATGATTTCATTTCTCCTTTACCAATTCCGTTAATTTGGCAAACCGATGGTCGCCCGATGAGTGGAGATATCGGCAAAGGAACTACTCATGCAGCGATCGCTTTAGCGAAAAAAGTATTACAATCTGGTTTAACTGGATACATCCAATTAGCAGGAGGAACGAATGGATATACTGTTACCAAACTCCAAGATCTTGGATTGTTAAAATTAAATAGTGAAGATAATTTATCTGTTCTTAAATCGACCGAGAATCAGCCCCAATCAAACTTTATTTCTGGTGTGGCTTATGGCAGTTATGCCCGTTCTTTATTATCACCAATATTAGAAGATTTAGAAACTATGAATTATAGTTATTCACTTTTAGCCATGCCGACCAACCAACTCAATCGGCAATTAGAAAACAATCCCAAGCTACTTTGGCAAGCCGTTAAAATCGCTCGTGCTTTAGTTTCTCAACTGAAATTAATTAGTGAGCGAAATATTTCTGCTAGCTAGTAGAACAGATTTAAATTCACTTTTATTATCCTTTTAATAGCAAAAAATTTGTCTTGAATGGCACAAGAAAATATCGCTTCTCATCGGATGCAAGTTACCGACAATTTGGACGAATTACTAGCAATTTTTCCCGACTCAATTCGTATTCAAATCCTAGAACATCCTCAAACGAAAGAGGGTAATTTGATTGAAGTGGTAATGGATTTGGGAAGATTACCAGAAGCTCGTTTTACCAACGAAGTATCTTATTTGGGTAATAATCCCGTATCCAGAGAAGATATTCAATACTGCGTCGAACGAGTAGGAGTTTTCAGCAGCGATAATCGTGCTGGAATGGAAAGAACATTACATCGTATTAGTGCAATTCGCAATCGGACAGGAGATATTATTGGTTTGACTTGTCGTATTGGTCGAGCTGTATTTGGTACGATTGTAATGATTCGGGAGTTGATCGAAACTGGTCAGTCACTTCTACTACTCGGTCGTCCAGGGGTAGGAAAAACTACCGCTTTACGAGAAATTGCCAGAGTGCTGGCTGACGATCTGCAAAAAAGAGTGGTAATTATCGATACCTCTAATGAAATTGCTGGGGACGGAGATATACCCCACCCTGCTATTGGTCGCGCCCGTAGGATGCAGGTAGCTCGCCCAGAGTTACAACATCAGGTAATGATTGAGGCAGTTGAAAACCATATGCCAGAAGTAATCGTTATCGATGAAATTGGGACAGAGTTAGAAGCTTTAGCTGCTCGAACTATAGCAGAAAGAGGCGTACAACTAGTGGGTACGGCTCACGGAAATGCGATCGCTAATCTAATCAAAAATCCTACCTTAGCGGATTTGGTGGGAGGAATTCAAGCTGTCACTCTAGGAGATGATGAAGCCCGACGCAGAGGTTCTCAAAAAACTGTTTTAGAGCGTAAAGCTCCCCCAACTTTTGCTATGGCAGTAGAAATGATCGAAAGGCAACGTTGGGTGGTTCACGAAGATGTAGCCGAAACCGTAGATAATTTGTTGCGAGGTATTAAACCGGCAGCCCAAATTAGAACAGTTAATGATAGCGGTGAGGTAACTATCGTTCATGAAGAACCGTCTGCTATTGTCAGCAATACTCTCATGAGAACGACTCCTGCTGCTACACCAATTCGTCCGGGAGGATGGAGGGCTGCCGGAAAAATGTCTGCTGTAACCCCCTTTAAAAGTAAAACCAAGAAAGTAAATGGGGATTTTGAGCAGATGCTAGAGCAATCTTGGCAAACTCAAGAACCCAATGGTACTAAGGTTCGGGTCCCTGGCCCTAATGGAGAAGATTGGCCTATCTATATCTATCCTTATGGCATTGGTCGGAGTCAATTAGAACAAGTAATTGATGTGTTGGATTTGCCTATCATGCTGACTAAAGATATTGATAGTGCTGATGCAATCTTAGCCCTGCGATCGCAAATAAAACATCATTCTAAACTGCGAAATATAGCTAAAAATCGTCATTTACCGATTCACGCAGTTAAGTCTAATACTATACCGCAAATTACTCGTTCTTTAAGGCAAATACTCGACTTAGAAGACCCAAATGTTCCAGAAGCAACAGACCTACGTTTATTTACCAAAACAGGTAATGACGATGAGATTGAAGCTCTAGAAGAAGCCAGATTAGCCGTAGAACAAATTGTCATTCCCAAAGGACAACCAGTAGAACTATTACCCCGTTCTCCCAAAGTTCGCAAAATGCAACACGAATTAGTAGAACACTATCGCCTACAGTCTGATAGTTTTGGGGAAGAACCCAACCGTCGACTGAGAATTTATCCAGCTTAAGGGCGGTTTAGTATTATATAATACAAATTCTTTCTGTGAATTTATTCCCAAACAGTAAAGAAATTTGATAGCCTAAGCTAATAGCTTTGGGAACGGAAGATAGCGTGGATATATCAATTGGTCGTGGAAAAAAGGCTCGACGAGCCTATGGATTTGACGAAATAGCACTTACCCCTGGAGTGCGTACCTTAGACCCTAGTTTGGCAGATACTACTTGGGAAATTGGCGGTATAAAAAGAGAAATTCCCATTCTTGCCAGTGCTATGGATGGTGTAGTTGATGTCAAAATGGCAGTCTTACTATCAGAGTTAGGGTCAATAGGAGTCCTTAATTTAGAAGGTATTCAAACTCGTTATGAAGACCCAGAACCAGTACTTAACCGTATTGCTTCAGTAGGTAAAGATGAGTTTGTCGGTTTAATGCAGGAATTGTATGCCGAACCAATCAAGCCCAATCTAATCGAACAAAGGATTAAGGAAATTAGACAACAAGGTGGTATTGCTGCGGTTAGTTTAACTCCCGCAGGAGCAAGTAAATATGGTGAAGTAGTAGCTAAAGCTGGTGCAGACCTTTTATTTGTACAAGCAACGGTAGTTTCTACCGCTCATCTTTCTCCTGAATCGATTACTCCTTTGGATTTGGCTGATTTTTGCCAAAAAATGCCCATGCCTGTAATTTTGGGTAACTGTGTTACCTATGATGTGGCACTAAACTTAATGAAAGCTGGTGCTGCTGCTGTTTTAGTCGGTATTGGTCCTGGTGCTGCTTGTACTTCTCGCGGTGTATTGGGAGTAGGTGTTCCTCAAGCAACGGCAACCGCTGATTGTGCAGCAGCTAGAGATGACTTTTATGCAGAAACAGGTAAATATGTTCCCGTTATCGCCGATGGGGGTATTGTTACTGGAGGCGATATCTGTAAATGTCTTGCCTGTGGTGCCGATGCAGTGATGATTGGTTCGCCCATTGCCCGTGCAGCAGAAGCCCCCGGCGGTGATTATCACTGGGGTATGGCAACACCTAGTCCGATTTTACCTAGAGGTACTAGGATTAATGTAGGTACAACAGGAACGATTAGAGAAATTTTGGTTGGACCGGCGAGATTGGATGATGGAACTCATAATCTTCTCGGTGCGATTAAAACCAGTATGGGAACTTTGGGAGCGAAAAATCTCAAAGAAATGCAGCAAGTAGAAGTAGTTATTGCTCCTTCTTTGTTAACGGAAGGTAAAGTGTATCAAAAAGCACAACAATTAGGTATGGGTAAATAATAGACTTCTTGCAAAAATACACGCTCACTCGGCATTAATCCCTTTTACCTTTTACCGCCAATCTACCTCGAATTAAATTCGAGGTAGCACTCCCGAGTGCATTCCGCACCTTTTACCTTTTACCTTGACTTAACCAAGGTTTATAGGACTTATGCAAGAGGTCTAATACTCGATCGAAAACTATTTGTCGCAAATCAATATAGATTAAGAGGGTTTGGCATTGCCAAGCCCTTAGTCGATCGAAGGCTAATTGCTACTTTACCTTGAGATGTCCTAACTTTTGTTGGTATTGCTATATTAGCTTAGCAAGTGTGAGAGGCTTCCTAACCGTTGTAAACCTTTATTCTTGCTCCTTGAGTATCGATTTTTAGAGAGCGCACATCTGCTGAAACTCCTAGATTTGCCCAAGCTGATTTCATAGCTGTCACAACATTTTCTACTCGGGCAGGATTAGTTAAAGCGAGCAGAGTCGGACCTGCGCCACTAATTACCATACCATAAGCCCCTTGAGCGATCGCTGCGGTTTTTACTTCTTGATAGCCACGAATCAAGTTTTGACGGTAGGGTTGATGTAATTTATCTTCTAAGGAAGTAGCTAACCAATTACTATTGTTAGTTTCTAGACCTCTTATTAGTAAGCCCATTCTGGCAATATTGAAAATAGCATCACTGCGGACAATTTCTGTGGGTAAGACTGAACGTGCTTCTTCCGTAGAAAGTTCAAAATTGGGAATAGCTACTACGGGAACGATCTCTTCATGCCAGGGAATAGAACAAATTTGACAATTATTCATCTCACCTACAGATAATTGGCAATTTCCCAGTAAGGCAGGAACGACATTATCGGGATGTCCTTCTAGAGCGATCGCTAATTCTTGTATTTCTGCCTGAGTTAGGGGATTTCCCGCCAAATGGTTAGCACCTAGTAACCCTCCTACAATAGCTGTGGCCGAACTGCCTAAACCTCTAGCTAGAGGCACGCCTAATTTAATTTCTATTTCTACACTCGGTATAGCTCGATCGATATGTTGATATAACTTAGCAAAAGACTGATAAAGCAGATTATTTTTTTCTGTACTAACTTTTTCTGCTTCTTCTCCCGTAACCGTAATTTTAAATTTTGATTTGTTGGCAGTCAGAGATGCTTCAGCTTGAGAAGACGGACGGGGTGTATGAATATTTGAGGTTTTCTCAGATGACAGTTCCTTGTCTTCTTCTGAAGAAGTAAACTTAAATTCATTGTACAGACTTAAAGCTGCTCCAATACAATCAAAACCAGCACCGAGATTAGCAGTAGTAGCAGGAACAATAATCTTAACTTGGCTCATTAATCAATCAAAAAGCAATTCCAATGTTCTTGATAAAGATATACAGCATCAGGTCGATCGCTCAAACTGACTCTACAAGTAGTCATTCTTACACCTACTATACCACCCGCAGCAGTCAGAGCAGAAGTATCCATTTTTCCTTCAAGATGATTCACTACTGCTTGGACATGGTTTAATTCTGGAGTTGCCAAGACTGAAGAAGGAATACTTAAAACACTAATTAATCCTAACTTCCCTATTAGATTCATCAAAAATATATATTGAGCTAATCACACTAACATCGTATACTAATCCGCGTTTAGCTCATAATTTAGGATATTCATCTGTCATGACTAATACCGAAGAATTTAATCCCAGCGAATGGATAATCGATCGCGATGGAAATATCGCTTTATCTATCCGTTTTAAAGAACGCCTCTTTTGTGAAAAATCTCCTTACCAGACAGTAGAAGTATTTGATACTTACGATCGCGGTAGAATGTTGACCATCGATCGCATCATAATGTGTACAGAAGTAGATGAAGCTTCTTACCATGAAATGCTCGTTCATGTGCCGATGTTCACAAATTCTCAAATTAGCGATGTATTAGTTATTGGTGCAGGAGATGGCGGTACAATTCGGGAATTAGTACGCCATGAAGATATTAGACAAATTACCATGGTGGAGATAGATGAGGTTGTAGTCAGAGCTTCAAAAGAATTTTTGCCGACTATTTCCTCTGCTTTAAATCATCCTAAATTAAAATTGCTCATCGATGATGGGATTAATTTTGTTCGTGAGGCTGCCGATAATAGTTACGATCTAATTATTATCGATTCTTCAGACCCAGTCGGCCCCGCAGAAGGATTATTTACCAAATCATTTTATCAAGATGTTTATCGCTGCTTGCGTCCTGATGGTTTAGTTACAGTACAAAGCGAATCTCCTTCTTTCAATCGTAAAGCGTTTGTAGAACTCAATCAATGTCTTAAGCAAGTTTTTGGCAAAGAGCGAGTACATCCTTACTTAGCGTTTATCCCTATGTATCCTAGTGGTATATGGAGTCTAACTTATTGTTCTAAAAAAGGAGCGCATCCTATTCAAGATTTTAATCGCGACCGCGCTATTAAGTTTGCTCAGAAACAAAATCTAAGTTACTACAACGCGGACATTCATCAAGCCTCTTTTTGTTTACCTACGTATATCCAAAAAATGATAACTAATGATTAAAAAAGGATAATTTTTATCAGAAAAATATTCATTTGAAATAACGAAATCACAACTTAGCTAATTTTTAAATTTTTGCAACCTTGACAAGCGGAGCGCGTCTTTTATCAAAAGTCATATTCCTTTTGAAGATATTCAATTCGATCGATAAAAAGATTGTTGTATAAATCAATAAAATAACAAATAATTGTAGCTTGACAAATAAACAGGCAACCGATTCTACTGTTTAAAAACTCATAGATATAAAGATAGAATAAAGAATCGATTTATGCTTAAATTGCTAATAAAATTTATTAGCTTTTTTTTTACTTTTTATGATTAATTAACCCATGAAATTCACCGCTTTTTCATATATGTAACTTTAAAGTATTTAAATACTAAAACTTTATCTTCCTATAAAGTGATCGTGAAAGTAGCTGTGTATTTTCAAGAAAGATGCAACAATTACTTAGACGATTTTAATTAAAACTAATATTTCTTCTGGATTGGCTGTGATTTAAATAACTGTTAACTAGAGATTTGGAGGTTACAACAGTAATCTCCGATCCAACTTTTTTAAATCTTTATGCACTTAGGGTTGTTATCTCAACCTATTGGATATTTTCAGCTATTTAAAAAATTAGAACAATACTTGGAGTATTTATGAACTTAGAAAATTGGCAAACAGGACTAGACTCATTCGACAAATTTGAATTAGATAAATTTTTGGAAAAATCTAAAAACCAGAGAATACAGAGAATAAAAAATGCTTTCAGAAGAGAGGTTGTAAACTTCATCGACAACTGGAATACAGATAGCTTATCTACTAATTTTGACTCTTCTACAAACAATAATGTCAGACTTTCTTCAAGCAATTCACTAAATATTATTTCTGAAACTATCCAAGATTATTTTGGTTCGGGTAACAACTATTTCGTTAATGAAATTTTGGATAACTATTCAGTAGAAACCCAAGTACAAGATTTTCAACACAGTGATATTTGTGGATGTTCTGCTTGCTGTAGTAATCAAATCGATACTAAAAGTAATTTCACACAGGGAGAACAATACTTTGAGACTAGATCCTCTTTTAGTACTTTTGGTGGTACTTGGTCTCAGCCAGGAGGAAAAGGAAATCCAGTCAATATAACTTATAGCTATAGTAATCTTTTTGACGGTAGTATCAAAGGTATTAGCAACGCAGACATGAAAACTGCGCTCGAAGAAGCTTTTGGTTTGTGGTCATCTTACGCCCCTCTCAATTTTACTGAAGTTCAAGACAGTTCTAGAAATTCTCAAATTCGTATTGGTCAAGAATATATTGATGGTCGTAGTGGTACTCTAGCATTTGCCTATGCTCCTACTAATGGAGATATTCGCTTTGATAACGGAGAAAATTGGAATAGAAGTTTATTTTTAGAAACCGCAGTCCACGAAATCGGTCATAGTTTGGGTCTTAATCATGAAAATACCAATAGTGCGATTATGAATCCTACAATTAAAAACCGCTTTAATGGTTTGGGAAGTGGCTTTTTACTGCAAGATGATATCAATGGTATCCGCAGTATCTATGGCAGTGGTAGCGGTTCGGTTAATCCTTTAGGTAGTACTTCTCCTACTCCTGACCCAACTCCCGATCCAACTCCCGATCCAACTCCCACTCCGTCTAATTCTGAATTTGATGGCACTAACGGTAACGATCGCATAATTGGCGACAATAAAGCTAATTTAATTCTAGGCTTTGCTGGTGATGATTATATGGAAGGTGGTTTTGGCCTAGATACTATTGACGGTGGAGCGGGTAACGATACAGTTTCTTACAGCTATAGTTCGTCTGCTTTTACCTGGGATATGAGAACGGATCGACTTAGTTTTAAGAGTGGCGGTTCTGAAACTATCCAGAATGTCGAAAACGTAATTGGTTCTAAAGGTAGCGATCGCATTATTACCAACGGAGTTGATAACACTATCGAAGGTGGCAATGGTTCAGATACTTTTGTCTTCAAATCTCTAGATGGTAGTGTCGATCGAATTGTAGACTACTCCAGAGCAGAAGGCGATCGTATTGAAGTTTCCAGGTCTGGATTTGGCTCTGGTAGTGGATTTAGTTACAATTCTAACTCGGGTACTTTGTACTTCGGCAATGAAGAGTTCGCAGTACTTGAAAACAAACCTTCTTTCTCTGATGTGGCTGCTGGCTTTGTTGCTGGTTAAATATAGCAATACGCACTTAGATTAGGACACTTATTACGAACTTGCTCATTACTTATTACTTACGAGCAATCTAATCAACTTGTCCTAACAGATTAACGTACTGCGATACATATGTAGGGATATTAGACCTCTTGCATAAGTCCTATAAACCTTGGTTAAGTCAAGGTAAAAGGTAAAAGGTAAAAGGTAAAAGGGATTAATGCCGATCGATCGTGTATTTTTGCAAGAAGTCTATTCTAAAAATGTCCCTACAATTAATAGCTAATGTAAAGACGATCGACCAGATAAATATCGATGCATTAGTCGTTTACAAAATTGACATGAATTTAACTCAAAAGCTTTATTTCGTAGTCATTTAAACTAATATAAAATTAGGGGTAACTGAAAATATTAAGCCAATATTTACTTAAAAAATTTTGTTCCGAGAAGAGAATAAATCATACGTCTGTCTTGGATATTTTCAACCATTTATATAATTAATTATTAGAAATTTATTATGAGCAAAGGAAGTTTTGAAGCAGGATTAGAAGCATTAGGTGCATTTGAATCTGGAAGACCATCAGGAGATCCAGAACAATATAGAGTCCAAAATACTTTAGGCTTTACAGGTAAATACCAATTTGGAGAAGCTCTACTTATCGATCTTGGATATTACCAAGCCGATACTTTTTATGGTGCTGGTGCAGCTACCAATCTCTGGCAGGGTACCTGGACGGAAAAAGCCCAAGCTTTTGGGGTTAATAGTATTGAAGACTTCCGTAATTCTCCTGAAATACAAGAAGCAGCTATTCGCGATGCCTTTGAATTTAATTGGGGCATAATTGAAACTGCTTTGGGTAATGCTGGTAAAACTGTTGATGATTATATTGGTAAGACCATTAGTTTTAATGATGGGGGAACGCAAAGATCGGTCACTATTACTCCTTTTGGCATCTTAGCAGGGGCGCATTTAAGAGGGCCCTATGGTTTAGCCAATTTGTTGCTTAATGGCAGTGTCTCCTACGATGAATACGGCACTTCCATTCTTCGTTATGTAGATGAATATGCAGGATATGACGTTCCTGCGGATATTACAGGAGGAAGTGTGGCTAATCCACCGATAGATACTACTACTACGCCAACAGAGCCAGTTACTCCAGACCCAGTTATTCCTAAGGGAGAATCGTTAGTAGGTACCGATGGAGTCAAAGATGTTTTTGACTTTACCTGGAACTGGGGTAAAAATAGTGTAATTAAAGACTTCAATCCTATAGAAGATACTGTCGATTTAAAGAAATTTTGGTTGCCCGATCCCAAGCAAGTTAAAATCTTCGATGACAGTCAAGGCAATGCAGTTATCGATCTCAAGGAAGTTAACAACCAAACTATCACTCTAGAAGGAGTTTCTAAATCTGAATTAACAGCTAATAATTTTCAGGGCTTACCCGATGCCAATACTGTTTTAAATAATCCTAGTACTAACGAGCCAACACCGCCAACCAATCCTACTACACCCTCATTACCCACACTGTCGATCGACACTACTTCGGTTGTAGAAGGAAATAAAGGGAAGAGTAATGCTGTCTTCACTGTTGAACTTTCAGCACCGAGCGATCGAACAGTTACAGTTAACTACAATACTGTGGATGGTAATGCGGATTCCCTCACAGACTTTGTAGCCAAGAGTGGTACTCTCACTTTTGCACCTGGAGAAACCAGTCAAACTATTTCTATAGAGGTTAATGGTGATACAGAGGTTGAAAAGTCGGAAAACTTCTATGTCGAATTAAATAATGCAGTCAACGCTAATATACTTGATGGCAGAGGCGACGCTACTATTATTAATGACGATTTCCCACCGACTACACAGCCAACAACCGATCCTACTGTACCGCCAACCACCCCATCTAATGGTCGAGTTATCCAAGTCAATGAGAATGGTGCCGATGTCCTCAATTTCAATCCTGCTGTTGATAAAATCGATTTTGGTAAATACTCGGTACACTCTATGATTATTACTGAGACAGCCAAGGGAGTAGCTTTTACCAGTCCCTGGAATAACGCAGAGCAAGTCCTGGTTGGTATTTCCCTCAAAGATCTCTCGATCGACAATTTTAAACCCATTGGCAACAGCCATTTACGGGAAGATGTAGCGGGTGCTTTGGCATGGTCTAGAAGTGAAGCAGTCCTCGAACCCAATACTGTCTATGTCCGTTCCCATGAAGTGGGTTTGCGCGAAGTAGTCGATTTTAATCCAGCCACAGACAAAATCAGTTTTTTATACTACGGCAACCGCGAACGACTCACTATTAACGATACTCCTGAGGGGGTTGAGATTTCCAATTCGGCAACCAACCAAAGCCTAATACTTAAAAATGTAAAAATTGCCGATTTATCTGCTTCAAACTTTGAGTTTCATTTCACTCAAGTTCGGGAAGACCATCTTGATACTCAGCTAGGTTTTTCTGTTGATAGCAATCAAATTGTTAGTCGCGAAAGTATCCCAATACCAGGAGGAGAATACAACGGTCCGACGATGCCCCACCATCATCCAGACGGTCATCCCCCGAACCAAAACCCCGACCAGATGCCGAATAATCCCACTACCGACCCAGTAACCGATCTTACTAATAACCCGACTACCGATCCCCTTAACAATCCTAATAATAATCCCGATCGAACTTCAGATTATATTGGTGTTGATGGACAAAAGGATGTCTTTAGTTTTACCTGGAACTGGGGTAAGGAAAGTGTAATTGATAACTTTAATCCTAATGAAGATTTTATCGATCTTAAAAACTTCTGGACTAATTACGATAAGTTCGAGATCGTTCGACAGGGAAATAACACTGTTATTGACCTGAGTACGCTCAATAATCAGAAAATTATCCTTCAAGGAGTTTCACCTTCCGAGTTAAAACCAAGTAATATTACTGGAGTTACTGGACAATTTCCTTTAACAAATAACCCTGGTAATCCTACCGAGCCTACTAATCCTACTGAGCCTACTACACCGTCTTTGCCTACACTATCGATCGATGATGTCTCAATTTTAGAAGGAAATAGTAGTAAAAGTAATGCGGTCTTTACTGTTGAACTCTCAGCAGCTAGCGATCGAACAGTCACGGTTAACTATGCTACTTTAGAAGATACCGCTAATTCTCGCAGAGATTTCGTGTCCAAAAATGGGACTCTCACTTTTGCACCAGGAGAAACCAGTCAAACCATTTCTGTAGAGGTTAAAGGTGACACGAAAATTGAAAAGACAGAAAACTTTTATGTCGAATTAAATAATGCCGTAAATGCTAATTTACTCGATAGCAAAGGTGTGGGTACTATTCTCAATGACGATCGCGCCCCTAACACTGGTGGTAATTCTCAACCCGTAGTCGGCGCATACTATCCCGAATGGGCAATCTACGATCGCAACTATCAAGTAACCGATCTTCCTGCCGATAAGCTAACTCATGCCTTCTATGCCTTTGCCAAAATTAAAGACGATGGCACAGTTGGAGTTTTTGATTCTTGGGCAGCTACCGATAAACGCTTTGATGGAGATTGGAACACTCCCAAAGAATTTGCAGGTAACTTTGAGCAACTAAACAATGTTAAAGCAGCCAACCCTCATCTAAAAACTCTAATTTCGATCGGTGGTTGGACTTTATCGGGTAAGTTTTCTGATGTTGCGCTTACCGATGCTTCCAGAGAAACTTTTGCCAAGTCAGCAGTGGAATTCATGACCAAATATGGTTTTGATGGTATCGATATTGACTGGGAATATCCTGTCAGTGGCGGACTCGCTGGTAATACCTATCGCCCAGAAGATAAGCATAACTATACCCTGCTACTTCAGGAACTAGACGAGCAACTAAAAATCCAAGAAGCTAAAGACGATCGGGATTATTTACTCACCATTGCCTCTCCTGCTGGTTTTGATAAGATTCAAAACTATGAACTGGGAGCAATGTCTCAGTATCTGGATTTCTTTAATGTCATGGCTTATGACTATCACGGTGCTTGGGAAAATACCACTAACCATAACGCACCTTTGTATGGCAATCCTAATGACCCTTCTTCTGTAGCTTCTAAGTACAATATTGATTACACTATCCAAAGCTATCTAGCCGAGGGAGTACCAGCAGATAAGATTGTTCTAGGCGCACCTGCCTATGGTCGTACTTGGACAGGAGTAGGCAGTGATAGTAATGGATTATTCCAATCTGCTACCGGTGCAGGAGAAGGAACTTGGGAAAAAGGAATTATCGATTACAACGATTTATACAATAAAGTGAAAACCGATAGTAACTATGTCCGACACTGGGATGATGCAGCCAAAGTTCCCTATGTATATAACGCTCAAACTGGCTTCTTTAGTACCTACGAAGATACCCAATCTTTAGGTCTTAAGTTGGATTATATTAAAGACAACCAACTAGGAGGAACGTTCTTCTGGGATGCTTCTAGCGATATCCGTGATAGTAATAACCCTGATTCCTTAATCAATTTTGCTGCCACAGAATTAGGAGTTCGAGTTCATCCCGATACCATTTATCGTTAGTAACGATAAATGGTTTTATTGCAAAAAGGCGATTATTGCGCCTTTATACATATTCATACCGCAGGTAAAAGCGTATTCTCCTGGTTTTTCTGGTAGGATTTCGACAGAAGTAGTTTGATTCAAAGTCAAATCTAATGCTTTATTAAAATCGGGCAATAGTACCTGTTCTAAACAGCTACTAGGGTCTTTACGAAAAAAGTTTAACTTGACTGGTTTACCAGCACGTACTTCGATTCTGTCAGGTGTATAACCGCCATCTACAACAATATCTACTGATTGAATTCCCCGTTCAACCCGTGCTTTTTGAGATTTAGTTTTACTAAACATAAACCACCATAATTCTGCACCGATCGAGCCCAAACCACCTAACGCGACGACAAGTTTTAATCCTAAAGGCTGTTCTATTTTTTGAAACTGACTCGTTTGTTCAGCCGAAGCGGGCATTTCGACATTGTTATTTGGTTGTGTAAGTACGGTGTTGGTAGTTAAAGCCAGAAAAAGTCCCAATCCTACCAAACTACCGAAAATCCTGTTTTTATTCAACATGATTTAGATATTTTGCTTCAAAACTTTAGTTAAATAATAAAATCGGCAAGTAAATACAACTCCTGCGATCGCAACTCCGATAGATTGTCCCAGCCACAAGCCCGCACCGCCCCAATCAAAATGAAATCCCAACCAATAACCTATAGGTAACCCAATAATCCAAAATGCGGGGATACTCAATAACATGGGAATGCGAGTATCTTGAAGTCCTTGGAGTGAGCCATAGGCAATTTTTTGCACTCCATCCAAGATTTGGGAAAAAGCTGCAATGGTTAACATGGGAGAAACCAAGGCAATAATTTTCTCATTGGCAGAATCGTGAATATCGATATACAGTCCTACCACTAGTTGAGGAAACGAAAGTAAAGCGATCGCCATAACAGTCATAAAGATAAATCCCACTGCAATACTTAGATATCCCGCTCGCTTGACTCCCTCTAAATTTTTTTGTCCCAACCATTGTCCTACTCTTACCGTAGCAGCAAAAGACATCCCCAAGGGAATCATAAAGATAACGATTATAGTTTGTAGCACAATTTGATGGGCTGCCAAGACATCAGTTCCTAATGCTCCCATCAGATAGGTAACTACTGTAAATAATCCTATTTCTAATGCCGAAAATACAGCAATAGGGAAGCCAAGTTTGACTAATTCCCAGATAAGATCGGGTTTAAATAAATATAGCTGCTGAAAAATAAGATATTTTTGGAGTTGCCTCTGCTGAAAAATATAAATAATTAAAGCCAGAAACATCCCCCAATGAGTGGCGACAGTAGCTAGGGCTAACCCTGCTAATCCTAGAGGAGGAAAACCGTATTTGCCAAATGCTAGAACATAGTTACCAAAGATATTAAAAACCGTTCCCGCAATCACGACTGCCATTATAGGACGAGCTTGGGATAATCCCGATACTACTCCTCGAAGCAGCATAAAGCCTAAAGCGGGAAAAAACCCCCACAACATAATATCTAAATAAGTATTGGCTAGAGTAACGGTAGATTCAGCTTGTCCAAAACGCCCCATCCAAGAATCTAAGTGGGAATTTACAGTCAAAAAACGATTAAATAGTTTCACTAAGAGTCTCTAAGATCGTGATGGATTAAATTTACGCAAACGCAGCGCATTAGTTACCACCGAAACCGAACTAAATGCCATTGCCCCTCCCGCAATAATCGGATTGAGCAACCAACCAAAGAAAGGAAATAAAATTCCTGCTGCAATGGGAATACCTAAGACGTTGTAAATAAAAGCAAAGAAGAGATTTTGACGGATATTACTAATCGTCGCTTTACTTAACTTAATTGCCGTCACAATACCCTGTAATTCTCCCGAAATCAAGGTAATATCGCTAGCTGCGATCGCCACATCCGTTCCCGTACCGATAGCAATACCGACATCTGCTTGTGCCAGTGCGGGAGCATCGTTAATACCATCCCCTACCATGGCGGTTATTTTCCCTTCCTCCTGTAATTCTCTTACTTTAGCTGCTTTTTGGTCGGGGCGTACTTCCGCTTCTACCCTAACTATACCCACTTCACGGGCGATCGCTTCGGCGGTTTTTTGATTATCTCCCGTCAACATCACCACTTCTAAATCTAAGTTACGCAATGCCCTAACTGCTGCGGGGGAAGAAGGTTTGATCGCATCGGCAATACCTATAATTCCTTCTAATTCCCCATCTACGGCAATTAATACTACGGTTTTACCATCGGCTTCCCAAGTCTCTTTTTGTGGTTGTAAAGCATCGGTTTTGATGTCCAACTCAGACATCCAGCGTTGAGTACCGATCTGAATTAAACGATCTGAAACTGTACCCTGTACGCCACTTCCCGCGATCGCTTCAAACTCAGTCGCCTCAGTTAAATTAATATTTTGCGACTGAGCATATCTCACTATTGCTTCGGCGAGAGGATGTTCGGAATTGCGTTCTACTGTTGCTACCAAACGCAATAATTTAAGTTCTATACTGCCTGTAATACCCTTTACCGTAGCGTAATTAGTAACAGTTGGTTTTCCTTGGGTAATCGTACCTGTTTTATCTAAGACAATGGTTTGGATTTTATGAGCTAATTCTAGACTTTCTGCACTTTTAATTAAAATACCGTTTTCTGCTCCCTTCCCAGTACCTACCATAACTGAGGTAGGAGTAGCCAAACCCAAAGCACAGGGACAGGCAATAATTAACACTCCGACGGTAGTAATTAAAGCTAGGGAAACATTGCCCATAAAGATAAACCACAGCACAAAAGTAGCAATGGCGATCGCAATTACTACTGGTACAAACCAACCCGTTACTTTGTCAGCCAATCTTTGAATCGGTGCTTTTGAACCTTGGGCATCCTGTACTAGTTTAACTATCTGCGCCAATACTGTATCTTTACCGACTCTAGTCGCTAAAAATTGAAAACTGCCAGTTTTATTGATTGTTGCCCCAATAACCTCATCCCCTGGCTGTTTTTTAACGGGTATACTTTCCCCCGTTACCATCGCTTCATCGATCGTAGAACTTCCGCTAATTATTTCCCCATCTACGGGAATTTTTTCTCCAGGGCGGACTAAGATAGTATCGCCGATTTGTACTTCGTTAATGGGAACATCTATTTCTCGTCCGTTGCGGATTACTCTGGCATCTTTAGCCTGTAAGCCCATAAGTTTGCGAATTGCTTCTGAAGTTTGTCCCCTGGCACGATTCTCAAACCATTGTCCTAAAAGAATTAAAGTAATAACTACGGCTGCGGTTTCGTAATATACCTCTGGCATCAAGCCTCGATCGAGAAAGAAACTAGGAAATACAGTAGCAAACAAAGAATAAAAATAGGCTGCACTCGTACCTAAAGCAATCAAAGTATCCATCGTGGCAGCGTGACGCTTAAAAGCTTTCCACGCACCTATATAAAACCTGTAACCACACCAAAACTGTACGGGGACGGTCAAAATTAACTGTAGCCAGGGATTATGCAACCATGCAGGAATAAAAGGTAAGTTTAAGCCCGTCATCATCGGTAGCGAACCGATAATTAAAATGATACTAATTACACCACCGACGATTATTTTACGGATTAAATCGCGGGATTCTGCCTGACGGGCTGCTTGTTCGGCATCATCCTCTCCCGTTACCATTTCTTGTTCTTGAAGAGAATAAGCCGAGTATCCTGCTGCTTCTACTGCCTCTTGAATAGCTTTAATACTGGTTTGACGTGGATTGTATTTAACCGCAGCTTGTTCTGTACCGAAGTTAACGTTACATTCGGCTACCCCAGGTACAGTAAGAATTGCGGATTTGATACGGCTGGCACAGGAAACACAACTCATCCCCCTGAGTTTGAGATTGACATTTTCTATATTTGTTGTGGAAGTCGAATTCATAATTATTAGGCAAGGAAATTTTATTTAACTTCGGGGGTTTGGGGGTAGATAAGTCCGCAGTACCGAAGGACTTTCGGGGAAAGAAATTGACTGTCAAATAGTCGTACTGTCGGGGAATTATGATAGCTGTCATGATTCTAGATAAGTGGCTTGGGTCAGTAAGCTCTCAGTCGCGAGATTGAGAAGCCCACGCTATAGCGCGAAGGTTCGCGATCACGCAGTGCCAGGCTACGCCTGATCGAACCTGAGATTTTAGCGTTGGGAGTAGTCACGCAGGGGAATAGCCAGCAACAGTGGTTGTTTTTCTAAGAGAATATCTGAAAAGTGATATCGGCTAAATATGACCTCTTACAAAAATTTCAACCACATACTAGTTATTTACGCTCCAATTACTACTTACTATGACTTTAATGATAACGGCTATCTGCTGAAAAGATAGACCCCATATATAGCGATCGCATAACGAAAAAATCAGCTTTAGAGGTTTTATACATCAAAATTTTGCTTAAATCTGAGAGAGCGATCGCCAACCCTAAAAGCCTGCCCTGCCTTACATCCAAGTATGTTGTCACCCCGTCAGCCCCGCATCTTTAGCCATGATTGAGATCGCATTGATGACGTTTTGGAAACTGGGGTCAAAGTCATCTTCTCCATTCAGCACGCCATAAACTAAAATTCCATCTCGAATATAGCGGGGATGTCTGGAGGAAAATTAAGATGGTTATCTCTCAGCATGGCTAAAGCATCGATGCCACCAGAAAATAAACACCCTGCTCTGAGAGGTTTATCAGGAAATAAAACCCGAGACTGAAGTGGAGCCTCGATCGGAATTACTTGGCGATCGCCTCCATGCCAATCGATTAGGTAATTCATGGCAGTAATTAAGCCATCTTTTAATTCGGGGCAAATAGGTGCATCGAGAGCAATTCTCTTTTCTCCATCGGAATTTTGAGCAAGGGTACTGCGTCCATACCGTAGGTTGGGTTTATCAAAAAAGACGTTTAAGCAGGAAGAAAAAAGGTAGCAATAACAGGAAAAAAGCAGGGAAAGCCGTAGCTAAGGTTCATCGAGATATTCGTCGCTACCGTCAAGATTTTCAGTGGAAGTTAGGCAAAAAAATAGCTGCCATGGC
>JASJDJ010000272.1 GCA_030065635.1 Xenococcaceae cyanobacterium MO_188.B32 | reverse complement strand
CAGAAAAGCTTTGGCAAGGGCGAAGCATTCGGATAAAATCTTGTGCGATCGCCATAAATCATTGCCCGAATGCTTCGCCTGTACAGAATACATATTTACCCCTTTTCGTCAACCCTTATTTCTTGACCGACGCTCTAGAGCTTTATTAATACGAGTGTGAGAAGAAACCTTATATTACCGTATCTTTCACAGTCAAGAGGTAATGTATGTGACTCTTTAACTGAAATATAGCAGTACGTACTTATATTAGGACGTGAATTAATTGATTTGCGAGCTTGCGAGCTTGCTACTTGCGAGCTTGCTACTTGCGAGCTTGCTACTTTGCCTTGAGATGTCCTAACTTTGGTTGGTATTGCTATAATTAGGCAATTTGATAAGGACTAGTCAGTTTTTCTAATTGATTGACCAATAAACTAAGGAATAAACCAACATCAGTCACTATACCTACAGATTCTATCGAACCGCGATCGCTCAATTTAGTTACTACCGCAGGATTGATATCGACACAAACCATTTTCACTCCCGCAGGAGTCATATTTCCCACCCCAATGGAATGCAACATGGTAGATAGCATCAAAATCATATCTGTTCCTTCCAATAAACGGGCATATTCTGCTTGTGCTTTAATCAAATCCATTTCTGTATCTGGTAAAGGACCATCATCGCGAATCGATCCTGCCAAACAGAAAGGAACATTATTATTAACGCATTCGTACATTACCCCTTTGGATAATATTCCGCGTTCGACTGCTCGGGCAATACTACCGCAGCGACGAATGGTATTAATTACTTTAAGGTGGTGGCGGTGTCCTCCTCTAACGGGTACTCCTTTTTGCATATCTACTCCTAAGGAAGTTCCCATTAAAGCTTGTTCGATATCGTGAACGGCGATCGCATTGCCACCTAAAAGCCCTTGGACATAGCCATCCCGAATTAAACTAGATAGATGTTGCGCTCCCCCAGTATGAATAACCACTGGGCCAGCAGTTACGACTACTTTACCACCGCGGTCGCGAATTTGACGGAGTTCCCAGGCAATTTGTTCGACTACTAGTTCGACTCTCCGCTCACTAGATACTCCAGCTCCCATAAAGCTAAACTCTTGACTACTACGTTGTTGTGTTTCTCGCGATTCTGTTTTTCTAACCGTGCGGATACCTTCTATGCCGACAACTACGCGATCGTCTACTGCGAGATCTCGCAAAATTTTACAACTTGCTGTAATGCCTGTATCTGTCTCACTGACTACTATGGCTGCATCCATACGCTGTTGCCGAACTCTAACCCACTGTCCATTGACTCTGACTTCTGTAGGGTAAATAGTACTGACATAAAAATCATCGGGAGCAACTCCTGCTTTGGTAACAGTTTCCGTCTCAACATCACATACTTCTTGGGGAGGAGTAACAGCACCTAGTTCGATTAACTGTCTCGAAATCTCTTCCAGTACTTGATAAGAAGGTGCGGATATCCTGACATCAGCTACTGATGTGCTTTGTCTTTCGATCCCTAAGTTAAAATTGAGTACTTTAAAACTACCTCCATTTTCTACCACTAAGTCAAGAGCTTTATTCATAATGCCCGCATCGAGTAAATGCCCTTCCATGTGAATAGTGCGGGTTTCTACAGGGCTATTGGCGTGAACGTATTCTAAAACGGGTTCGGTAATTCGCAGAGTCAGACATTTAGCTGCACCACCAGCTTTGAGAAATTCTGTTAGAGGAGTTTCAATAATCTCGAATCCCACTGACTCTAATTTGTGTTTCAGGCGATCGCTCGCTTTGTTCATCACGACCGTACGCTCGACGTTAACTGCATTACAAGCAAAGTTAACTGCATCTGCTTCTTCAATAGCAATTCGTTTTTCAGCAGGGACGCGCCGTTCGATCAGATGATTGGAATAAGAATCAAAAGCACCAGGATAATAGAGTAAATAGCCTTCCGTTAAGGGGCAAAAACAAGTATCGAGATGATAAAAACGTTCATCAATTAGACGTAGAGAAAGAACTTCAATATCTAACCATTTAGCTAGATAGGGATGAGAATCTAATTCCGAACGAAAACCGTATCCTGCCCATAACCAACGTCCTTCTCGATCTAAAAGGGCATCTCCCGCGCCTTCAAAGGGTAGATCTTCGTCCAATTCGTAGACAGTAAAACCATTGTCCTCAAACCATTTTTTAAAATAAGGTTCTTCTCCTTGTCTTTCTTCGTGGAAAAAACGACTGAGAACGACATTATCCCCTAAGACTAACCCCGCATTAGCCGTAAAAACCATATCGGGCCAGCCCTTTTGTGGATTAACTAAATCGACGACCGCTAAATCTTTGAGAATATGATGCAATTTTTGCCATTGTTCTACAGCGCGAGCCGAGGAAGACTTATGAATATTTCCCTCCATCCAGGGATTAATTACATAGTCCACGTCGTAGTGGTCGGGAGGACACATGAGGATACGAATAGATTCTGCCATAATACCTTAGTTTGTCAGTCAATCTTTACAAGACTTGCGATAATTTAAATTCAGCTTTTACCTCGAAAAACGCTCGTCTCAGGAACGTGCAGATAACACAAGTGTACTAATAAATTATACACATAGCTTTACATTTGTCGAAGTGTTTTTCAGACTTAAAAGCTACAGAAGAGCAGTCTTATATAATTCCTATTTTTATAGATATCAAAGCTGTAATTAATTATTCTTAATTAAAATAAAAGTATGATAAATTGAATTTTGCTCTCTTACGTAGCGCTCGTAAATTATTGGTGAGAAAGTGCGAGCAGATCGCTCGCGTGAGCAAGATGCTCACACTACAATTTTTTCCATGATTCACTTATGATTGCTATAGCATTTCTCACATTGGTGAGATACAGAATCGCTCGGTTTTAGGGATTGGGTATTAGAAAACTACTAAACTTAATATAGTTACAAGCTCCTAAACTAATTGTACTGTCACGTTTTCAAGATATTTTACTTATCATTGCACGTAGAGAAAAAATATATTTTTTCAAAATATAAGACATAATAAAGACTGCGCTATCAATAGAGTAGTTAGTAGTAAAATTAAATATTTATACGCTATCTGTAGCGTATTATTCCGTACAGATTAAAGACTAGAGTAAAGTTATTTCCTAATTATTATGGTTACTTTATCCATCGAACAAACAGAACAAATGAAGCATATGCTGCTCGATCGACTACAAGAGCGTCAAGCAGCTATGAGTCTTCAAGAATTAGAAGCAAAATTAAACCAAGAAAAAAACTCATCTTCTCGTTATATTAAAGAAGCTGCTTGGGAATTGGTAGAAGAAGGAAAGGTACAGTTTAATTCAGCCTGGGATCTGGAAATTTGCTAATTCCTCTAACCGTTAAATTTCCCTAGAGTAAATTATGCGTGTTATTATCCAGCGAGTTCGATCTTCTTGCGTAACTGTAGATGGAGCAATTATTGGCAAAATTGGTAGAGGATTAAATCTACTAGTGGGTATTGCCGACACAGATACAGATACCGAACTAGACTGGATGGCGCGCAAGTGTCTGGAATTGCGATTATTTCCAGGGGGGTCCGATAGTAGTCGCTGGGACAATTCGGTATTAGATATTCAGGGAGAGATATTAGTAGTCAGTCAGTTTACTCTTTATGGTGATTGTCGTAAAGGACGACGACCTTCTTTTAGTAGATCGGCTTCGACTGAATGGGCAGAAGTTTTGTTCGATCGCTTTGTAGATAAACTAAAGCAAAGTGGATTGTATGTTGCTACAGGTAAGTTTGGTGCCATGATGCAGGTAAATATTGAAAATGATGGCCCTGTAACTCTCTTATTAGAAAGAGAAGCACTAATTGATTAAATCAAATGTTGCTCGGCACATGGATATAGTTGTCTATTTAGCCCAGTAAGCTGGTCAACATCTACTTTGCTGGTCGAGATAAGGCAGGAGGCAGGAGGCGTGATGTCAGAAGGAAAAGCTCAATATGCAATTTCAATGTGGATTAGCTTACAACAAAATAATCATCTTGGTTCTAATTGCTGTTTTACTGGTTATTGCCATTTTGTTTTTACAGCCTCGATGGTTACTGTTTCTGGCGACTAAAATTGCTCCTGGAGTTGTCTATTATGCTGATGTAGAAGAACCTGTTATTGCTCTTACCATCGATGATGGGGTAGATGCTATTTTTACACCCCAAATCTTAGAAATTCTCCATCGCGATCGAGCTCATGCTACTTTTTTCCTAATTAGCTCTACAGTACCGGGCAATGAATCTTTAGCAAGCTCGATCGCGCTTTCAGGTCATGAAATTGGTAATCATCTTACGGAAGATAAACCCAGTATTAAACTATCGCCAGCAGAGTTTGAATCTGCATTAGTCGAAGCAGACAAAATACTTTCACCCTTTGGTGAGCTGAAGTGGTTGCGTCCTGGCGGTGGCTGGTACAATTCCACCATGGTAGATATTGCCCATAAATATAATTATCGGGTTGCTCTTGGCTCTATTTTTCCCTACGATACTAATATTCCTTTTTCCTGGTTTGCATCTTGGCAGATTGTTAATAATGCTCGTCCAGGCTCGATTATTGTCTTACACGATGGAGGAGAAAGAGGTGAAAGAACGGTATCTACTTTAAAAAGTATTCTCCCTCAATTAAAGCGCAAGGGTTATCGTATTGTTACTTTGACTGAGTTATTTAATTAAAAAATACAAGTTTCTGTTTTATAGAAGATGCTAGAAATTCAGAATCGATTAGTAATTAAGCAAAACTTGCTTTCTGAGATTGAAAAACTGAAGAGCAGCCTAAAAACTCTTGCTGGTTCTCCCGTTACAGATTTAGAAATTCAGCCCGAAAAAGTTGAGTCGATCGCCAAATTAACCCTTGCTTTGGAGAAGTTAAACCCTTTTCCTCGTCCTTTATTGTATGCTACGAACTTACTTGATGGTGCTTGGTTATTACAATATTCCACTGCCAGAGAAATTCGTTCTCTAAAACGTTTACCTTTAGGATTTTTGGTAGGAAAAATTTATCAAGTTATCGATCTTAATAATGCCTCTTTTGAAAATAAGGCCTGGGTACGACATAGTTCTGGTTTATTATCGGGATATGTAAGGATAACGGCCACTTTTGAACCTGCACTACAAGAGGACGATCGACTTCCGGATCGAATAATTAATGTTAATTTTAAACAACGTTTTTTGGGAATCAAGAAAATTTTGGGGATTGAGACAAGTTTGCTCGATCCTTTTAAAGTTGTAGAAGCCCGAAACCCTTCTGATAGAATTCCTAGTCTAAAAATTACCTATATTGATGAAACAATGAGAATTGGTAGGGGTGGCGATGGTAGTTTATTTATTTTGACTAGAGCCTGAAGGTAGATTAGTTGAGATAGGGATAATATTTAGGGCTTGCTGAATAAATCTCAAACATTGATCTTGACTGGATTTGCTGGTTCAAAAAGTTGATTTCAATGCCAGAAAAATAGGTAAAATAAGTCAAAATCCTTGCAGCAAAAATTGGC
>JASJDJ010000271.1 GCA_030065635.1 Xenococcaceae cyanobacterium MO_188.B32 | reverse complement strand
GATTAAAGTCTACCTTAACAAAAAACGGAATTTGCCCACTCTCCTAACGGCAATGAAGCCATTTCAAAATACTCACCTTGACACCCATCATGGTCTAGGGAAATCGCATCTTATCGCCGAAATTCTTGCCAGAATTAGGTTTGAGGCAGACAAAAAAGTGTGATGTCGCCTGTCATCGGTAAAAAGCGATCGCCAGCTCAATAAATCCCCCAAAATTAGCTCTTGTTTGAGAGAAAGTAAGTAAAAATAAACAGGAGAAACTACATCAGTTTTGAACTGACTAAATAGTAAAAAAAGGAGAAAATCTCTCGAATTTTAAGTCAATTTAACTAAGTTAAATGCTTAAAACTTTGAGCAAATATTTTTCGTCCCACCCAGCATTTTTCCGTTTAATTTTTATGCCGACTTTGAGGGTTTTTTCTTGCTTGAGAAGATTTAAAGCTATGTGTCTAATCACGGCTAAATTTTCAGGTGCATAATCTTTTCTAATCCGAGAAGCATCTTCATTAAAGCTCACATCTAAACTCCAATGTAATTGATTCTCTATGCACCAATGTTTTCTAATAGCTATAGCAATTGAGCGGTGAAATTGAGCCTTGAGACTACTAATGAAATATCTTCTATCCAGAGTAGTTTTACCCTTTTCTGTTCGTAAATAATCGACATAAGCTATGGAATTTAACCCCTTCCATTCTCCCTGAGGGTCAATTTCTTGACTGATATTAGTGAGGATTTGACAAGATCTGGTTTCCTGGCGTCCATGGTCATCTTCAGACCGTCGATATTCCGTTTTTATTAACCCTTTAAAATCCTTGAGGATGGCTTGTTCAAATAGTTGCTCTACCCTCTCATACAAACCACCTTGGTTCTTCTTTAAAGCAATTACATAGTCCCCTTCCTGGTCGATAATTTGTTTAGTTATCTTCTTTTGACAGCCAATAGCATCAATAGTAACAATACATCCTTTTAAAGATAAAACTTTTAGAAGTTCAGGGATAGCCGTAATTTCATTGGATTTGTCTTCGACTTTTTTTTGTCCTAAGACTAAGCCCTTATTTGTCGCCCAGGCACTAACCATATGAATAGCAGCTTTATTGTCATTCTTATCATAAGAATGACGTAAAGTTTTTCCATCAATTGCCACTATTTCTCCCACCGTAATTTGACTAATTGATTCTACCCATTTAAGAAAACATTGCTGTAATTGTTTTGGATTGAGTAAAGAAAAAACTCGAGCAAATGTATCATGCGATGGAATCCCATTGGGCAGCTCTAGAAACTTTTTAAACCATTTGTATTTAGATTTTCCATACCTTTCAATTTCCGTCCAACCGTCCGCATTACAAATAACGGCACAAATGGTAATAGTAATAATATCAATTAGTTTATGGCGTTTTGTTCTTTCTATTCTGGGGTCTTCTAGCTCGCTAAAATGGTCGGCAATCGTAATTTTTGGTCTGAGTTTCATTACTCCAGCAATTCATCTTTTTGAAGATTATATCAGTGGCGAACACTTAAGATACCTCGATTGGCGATCGCCGTGGTTAAATTACGAACGACTTGAAAAAAATCCACATAACTAGTAATTTGTCAATACCCTTAAGATGCAATTTCCCTATGTTTCTGGCTGCTTCAGCTTACTCAAGCCTTCGGCAATAATTCTTAAGATATAGGCTTGGTCACGGGAATCAGGAATCTGATTGCTAGAGGCAATTGCTTGTTTCATTAATTCCACTGCCGTTTCTGTCTGATTCAACTTACTCATGACTTCGGCAATAGTTGTTAAGGTATAAGCTTGGTCACGGGAGTTCGGAATCTGGTTAGCAGAGACAATCACTTCTTTCAGTAATTCTGCTGCTATTTCTGGCTGCTTCAACTTCCTAATCGCCGTGACAATAGCTGTTAAAGTCTGCCCTTGGTCACGGGAGTTCGGAATCTGGTTAGCAGAGACAATCACTTGTTTCAGTAATTCCGCTACCGTTTCTGGCTGCTTCAGCTTACTAATCGCCGTGACAATAGCTGTTAAAGTCTGCCCTTGGTCACGGGAATTGGGAATCTGATTGGCGGAGTCAATTGCTTGTTTCAGTAATTCCGCTACTGTTTCTGTCTGATTCAAGTTCCCCCTCGATTCGGTCATGACTCTTAAGGCATGAATTCGGTCACGGGAATTGGGAATCTGGTTGTCCAGTTTTAACCTTTGTGCTTGTACCAAGTTTTGCTCCTTAACCAAAGTCACTGCCACTTTTGATTGCTCCTGAACAGTCTTAATTGCCTGAATCACCCCCATTTTTTCGCGATTTTGAGCAAGTTGTCCCCACGTTCGATAGTTCACACTCCCTCCCATCTCCATTGTGATCAGGAGTAACAGTCCCACTAATCCCCATTTCCCCTTGATTCGCTGATTCCTCTGAGCTAGTAACTGTTGCTTTTGTTTCCGTTTACTGCCCCAACTTAAATAAGGTTTCTGCTGTTTAATTGACCACCATTTCCCTAACTTGAAGAGAGAGTCAGACCTGCGTTCCTTGCTAAACTCCTCCTTTAATTCCTGTTCTCCCAACTGCTCGGCACGATTCGCCGGGTCGGGGATTTTTCTCGTGACTTTTTCCTGTAATTGTTTCTGGTTGTGCATTTTGTCGGTATTTTGCGCTCAAAGGAGCATTATTTCATCTATTCCGTCAATTACCGCCGTCTTTTTGCTACTAGTAGTACTTAGACATTGGGGAGCAAAAACAGGCTCAACCCTATATACAGTAGTATGTTTACTTCGATTTGGTTCTGTTCTCGCTCCGAGCCAGCGAAATCTTCTCATCTGTTGTAGTGTTACTGCTCTGACTTTAAATTTAGTTCACAACTTTGAGGAACTTGTGAAGCAAAGTACTATCTATAGGCTACATATTGGCGCAATCATTCTTTTACTCCTCTCGTCACCGCTAACACTAACTATTTATCTACAATTAAGAGCAAAGCTCGCTCAACTAGCCTCCTCTTCCTCCATGAACCACCTTTCCCCTCCTCTCTCCTCTCTTCGTCAAGCTCACCCCGATGAGCTTATTCAACTTCTCCGCATTCAAACTGATGCTTTGAGAACTCTCTGTCTCTCTGACTATTCCTCTCGGGAACTTGAAGCTCTCATTGAGCATAATCTTCGTCACTTTAGTCTCGGTGGTTATCGGGGTGAATTCATCTTAGTTGCTGAAGTTGATGGAGTCCTTGTTGCTTGGTCTGCTTTACTCGGTTCTCGTATCAGTGCTATCTATGTTCATCCTCAATTTATCCGTCAAGGGATTGGCAGTCAATTACTTCGCGCCCTCGAAACCCAAGCTATCCACTCTCAATTCCGTACCCTCAAAGTGGCTGCTTCTTTGACCGCTAGACCTTTTTATCAGTGCCACGGTTATCAACTCATCGGTAGGTCTTTTCTCTTAGCCAAGGATTTACCGATTCCTTATCTCAAGATGAAAAAACAGTTACTCCCTCCTCTCTACTAAGTCTTGATTTAATCTCGTGGCCATGATTTCTGTTCCGAACCTCATCTGCGCGCTCGGGCGAAGTCTACCAGCAATTCCGCTCACACTTAAGATTTAACTCAATTCTGCTCGAAGCTTGTAGGTATCTCGATACCCAGATATCTCACTTTAGAATAGAACTAGATAGGATTAGCTGGAAAACTTTGAAACTTAGAGCTAAAGAAGGTTACAGACATTCTGACACGACCAAAAAGTTAGGGTGAGGGGGCGGAAAAGCCCTAAAATTGGTGAAACCCCCTTGCACTTATCCGAGCCAGTACACATGTACCGTAAAGCTGACCAGTCTGAGCTGACCCCAGAAAATTTTGAATGGCCTGTTGCTATCAAATTGCTCCCTGATAATCGGTGGGTAATTATGGCGGAATTAATTCCCTGGTCAGAATTTGAAGCAGAATATGCCGAAAATTTCTCAGAAAAAATAGGTGCGCCAGCCAAACCATTTCGGATGGCATTAGGTGCATTAATTATTAAAGAGAAACTGGATATTTCGGATCGAGAAACTGTAGAACAAATTAAGGAGAACCCCTTCTTACAGTATTTTATCGGTCTGTCTGCTTATAGTAATGAAGCACCATTTGAAGCCTCAATGATGGTTTATTTTCGAGAAAGAATCAAGATGGATTTGGTCAAGAAAATTAACCAAACTATGGTGAAAAATTTCCTAGAAAAAACAGAAGAATCAGAAACAGAATCATCAGGAAATAAAAAAAAACAAGAAACGGAAGTAGAAGAAACAAAAAATAAAGGAAAGCTGATATTAGATGCTACTGTTGCGCCTGCTGATATCACTCATCCCAATGATTTGGGCATATTAAATAAAACTAGAAAACAAGGCGAAAAACTCATAGATTCTCTTCATCAAAATCGGGAAAATACGCTTGACAAAAAGCCAAGAACTTATAGAAAGAAAGCGAGAAAGGATTATTTAAAAATTGCCAAAAAACGCCGTGTATCTCGAAAAGAAAGAAGGGAGGCTATTGCCAAACAACTACAATATATCAAAAGAAATTTGTCTCACATAGAAAAGCTAATCAATGAGGGAGCCAAGTTAAGTAGCTTAAGTCCAAGACAACATAAAATGTTGTTGGTAATAACAGAAGTTTATCGCCAACAATTATGGATGTATGAGAATGAATCGAACAGAATTGACGATAGAATTGTTAACATAAGCCAACCGCATATTCGACCTATCGTGAGAGGAAAAGCGGGTAAACCAGTTGAATTTGGCGCAAAACTCTCAGTAAGCTGTTTTGATGAATATGTGTTTTTAGACCATGCTCGTTGGGATAATTTTAATGAATCAGGAGATTTACAAGACCAAATTGAAGCCTATAAAAACTTCACTGGATATTACCCATCCTCAGTTCACGTAGATAAAATTTATCGAACCAGAGCCAATAGAGCTTGGTGTAAAGAAAGAGGAATTAGACTTAGTGGCACACCCTTAGGAAGAAAGCCTAAAAATGTTAGTAAGGAAGCCAAAAAACAAGCGCAAGATGATGAACGTTTTCGCAATACTATCGAAGGAAAATTTGGACAAGCAAAGAGAAGATTTAGTCTCAATCTTGTGATGACAAAACTGACTACAACATCAGAAACTTCTATTGCCATCACCTTTTTAGTAGTTAATCTTTCTAAACTGCTTCGGCAGTTTTGTTCGCTTTTTTTATCTTTCTTGATTTCGACTAGAACTAATGAACTAAATTTTTAAGGTTGACTCAATAAAACTTATGTTACAAGTAGTTTGAAAATAGTAAAACTTATCTTTTAAACAAGCTGATTATTGTTGATTTTTTCGGCTACTTTTTCAGCAAATCCTAAATAAAGCCCCTATCTACTGCGATGGCTCTATTCCCCATCAAACCTTGTTTTCACCAACTTAGGTCGATCTCACTGTTTTGGGTCGCTCCTCTCAAGAAGTTAGTGCGAGGAGTAAGACCAATTGAAAGAAGTGTATCGGAGGGGCAAGAGCCAATTGGTGAAGTGGTGAAGGGATATTGTTTGGCAGTTCGGAGTGCCTTAACTGATGAGGGTCATCCCCCTTTA
>JASJDJ010000270.1 GCA_030065635.1 Xenococcaceae cyanobacterium MO_188.B32 | reverse complement strand
CTCCGAACTCCGAACTCTTAGGAAACAAATTAAGATTCATTAGATAGAGGAACAAGTTCAAAACCAAGTTGGTCGGCTTTTCGTTGAAGATTTTTCAGAACTCGTTGTTGATATTGCTGTTCGTAAACATCAATACCAGGGTCATTGTACTCTCCCCCTTTAGTCCAAAGGCAATAAAAAATACGAGCTAACTTGTGAGCAGTAGCAGTAATGGCTTTAGGAGTACCCAAACGAGCGCGAAGACGACGAAAAAAAGCACCCAGAGCAGTTTGACTTCGACTCAAAGCATGAGCAGCCATCCGAAAAGAATTAGCAGCACGGTTAACTACTTGTCTAGTTTGAGAACTTTTGACTTTACCACCACTAACTCGACTACCAGGACACAAACCCAACCAAGAAGTGAAATGCTTGACGGTGGGAAAACGAGAGGGGTCTAAACCAACCTCTGAAAGAATGGTTTGAACTGTCAGAACTCCCAATCCATCAATACGAGTAAAATCAACACCACTAATACGATGAAGATGACCGCCTAAATCAAAAGCGGGAGTATTACTAGAGTATTTTTTGGTGGGTGGGAGCTTTTTTTCTCCTTCAATTTTTTCTAGTTCAACTTGAGAATCAAGATTCGTCAAATAGGTTTCGATTTCTTGGTCGCATTGAGCTATCTGTTGTTGATACATTTCATACAACTGCAATTCTTGTTGCAAAACAAACAGATGTTCGGCTCGATAATCTCCAGTCAGAGCAGCAGCAATCTCTTCGCTAGTTCGACGAATCCGTCCATCCTTGAGAGATGCTAATGTCTCAGGGTTTCTCTCTCCTGCTAACATGGCTCGAATAATTTTTAGTCCTGTTTTGCCCGTTATGTCACTGATGACTCGATGCAGTTGAAGATTCATCTGAGTTAGAGCTTTTTGCATTCTTTGAACATGAGTTCCCGCGCTGCGAATCAGATTATCTCGATGACGAATGTAACTTCGTAGAACGCAAATTTCGTCTCTGGGGCGAAATGAACCTGCCAATAATCCATAACTGTGTAGTTGTTGTAGCCACTGACAATCTAGGACATCACTTTTTCTTCCTGGTACAGTTTTGACATGATGACTATTGACCAATAAAACTTCAAATCCTCTGGTTTCTAAAATTTGAAATACTGGTATCCAGTATACTCCTGTTGACTCCATCACTACTGTCTCGACTTGGCATTGCTTCAGCCAATCTGCTAAAGCATATATATCTGTTGTGTAACATCTAAATTCTCGGACATTTTGTTCATCTCTATCTGGTGGTACGCTGACCCAATGGCTGTCTGCGCCGATATCAATCCCTGCTGCATTCAGATTTATTGGTTTTAATGAGTCGAGGGACTTCTTTTTGCTGGCTTTTGAGCTGGATTTAGCCCTTGATTTTCCCACTACCTTCTCCTGATGCCTTGCTTTGCTACTTCAAAAAATGTTCCAGCCTGGGTTCAGTTTTTTACTTTTAATTCTCTTAGACGGGATCGAAGCTATCACACTTCTTCACCAATGAGCTAAACTTATCCCCAGAACCACGCTCACGTACGGGTCATCTTTACACCATTGTTCGGTCGGTCTTAACTGCTAGAACACTTTCATTTTAGGTTCAGCTTTCTGTATTGAGCTGGAATTTTTGGCCTTGTTTCTCTCAGAGCTAACGAATTCAGTTCGTTGGACGCTCACGTTGAAATAAATAAACTGGAAGTAATTATTAATTACCTCCAGCTTTAATTAAGTCTAGTATTTAAAGGATTTAAAATATTTTTAAGCAATAGGGCACTCTGGCTGAAAGTTCGAGACATCCTTCTAGATAAGCGATTCTTGGTTTAAATTCTCGTCTTTTATAAGAGGACAGAATAAAGGAGGGGTTAAAATACCTTTGATAACCCAAAAACTTCAGCTCTCAGCCTTACACCCTTCAGCCTGAGTTAACTAACTAATTTTTTTGCGTCTAGCTGCTTTAGTTGCACCAATTGCACCGAGGAAGAGAAAAGCACCAGTAGTAGTAGGTTCGGGAACAGAAGTAGTTTCACTAGAACTAAATAAACCACCACTAAAGGTTAGACCACTTATTGAACTACCATCATTTAAAATACCTTCAATCTTATTGACATTAGTATTATTAATCTGGAAAGTTAAATTTCCTGCACCTTGAGAAACATCACCATCAGCACTGGTAAAAAATCCGGCTAATGCTACATCTACAGCTACGTTTGAACCGCTTTGATTCAAGCTATAGCTAGAAGATTGTAGGGAAAAAGTATTGAGTCCATCAATTATCGAAGTATGATCTCCTGGATATAAACCAAATAAACCAGGAACTACAGTAGTCCCAAAATCGATAAAAGGGTTATGAGCAATGTTAGATGAAAAGGAAATAATATTACCAATATTACCTGTATTAAAGTCAGTAAAGCTATCTGTTTGAGAAGTAATAGAAATTGGTGTAATAAGTTGAGGGGTGAATATTAATGAATCAGATGATAATGAAACTGTACTAGTAGTGCTAGGAAAAATTGTGCCAACACCTAGTTGAAATTCACCAGTTAATGCAGTAGCATTAGCAGAATTAGCAGTAGTAACTAATCCCAACACAGTTAAAGGAACAATAGCGGTTTTACTAGTTTTGTTTAATAAGTTAAATACCATTGTTTTATGCTTTTAGATTGAAAATATGTTTGGTTTTCGTGCTTATAAATCAAAGATAATCAGCAAAAATAACAATGGCAATATCACTTAGGCACAGTTCACTCAAACTTTAAAAATACCAAGTAAAATTATGAGTTTTTTAAAAAGTTCAGTCATGATTGTCTCTAATAACTGGCTTTACTAAATAATTTAAAGTAAGTAGAAACACAGAATTCTTTGATAGGGAAAGCGATAAAAGTGATGGGATTGATGGTAATAATGATATTGCGAATATCTCTTTGAGCTAGATTAACTATTTGTTTTGCTACCCAATCAGCAGACATAATACCAATAGGATTGAGATTACTTTTAAAAGGACCTAAGATTAATTTGCGAACTATACAAGGAGCATCTAAACGCCGCATAGTTACTAAATCTCCCATCGCTCTTTTGCTCAGTTCGTATAAGGGACTAAAAGCAGGACTGACTTCTGCTTCGGAAGTATTGACCCACACCTCTTTTCTGACTGTATCGCGATCGCTTTTAATGGTTTTAAAGAACAATTCCATTAGACGCAAGGTAGAAAAAGTATTAACTTCATAGGAAAGTGCGATCGCACTTTCGTCTCTGGCTTCGTGAACGTTGACACCGTGGTTAATAATTAAAATATCTATTTTTTCTAATGCAGTAGTAATTTCTGTTTCTTTACCTATTTCCCAAGTCACAGTCGGTATAGATAATTTTTCCCCTGCAATATCTAAAATAATTTCCTTTTTAGAAGAAGTTAATGCCGTTACTTTTGCACCTTTAAGATGTAACTGGGTTAGCAAAGCTTTTCCCAAAGTACCCGATGCACCAGTTACCGCAATGCGTTTATTTTTTAAAGATAAAGCCGTACCCATCAATTTATCCACTAAAGTAAAAGTGCCACAGAAATAAGCATCTTGATTATCAAAATGATGTCGCCAATGATAGGGACGGTTAACAAACCAACGAGAAGGTAAACTGGTAAACTCCCCCTGACGATGGGTAACATCGGTCAGTTCATCTACATAGGGAATACCCAAGCCACGAGCGATCGCACTAAATAAAAAAGTTAACGTATAGATAGAACCCGTCCAAGCTACCCATTGAGGGGTAAGATTGCAGGTATAAACTACACCCCAAGGTAAAATACTAAACGCCAACATTACTAGAGCTTCTGGCAAATCGTTATACCAATGCGCCTGACGATAGATAGTGTCGCTAACTACTGATAAATCCCGACGAAACACCCGATGATGCCACACATGAAGGCGATATAGCGGTTGCCACAAATGGGACAGGGTATGATAAATATCTCGTACTAATTCTACCCATAGTACCGAACTTAAGGCGATAGCGACCCCAGGTAAACTATGCCAGAAATAAGTGGTAATTTCTATCCAGAAGTTAGTCATGATGCCAATTTTCTTGTTATTACTTCAACTAAATTTAAATTTATTAAAATAGCCATACTGCTCCTTAATCTAACCAAAAAAAGCACGTACAAACTAGATATAAGCCAAATCAATCGTTTGTTTAATTACAATAAGATTAAAATTTAGCTAAGAAAATTAACAATTTTAGATACAATTG
The DNA here is from genome assembly GCA_030065635.1 of Xenococcaceae cyanobacterium MO_188.B32. Taxonomy (GTDB): domain Bacteria; phylum Cyanobacteriota; class Cyanobacteriia; order Cyanobacteriales; family Xenococcaceae; genus JASJDJ01. The sequence goes on along the minus strand of JASJDJ010000270.1, from coordinate 1,365 downwards.
ATTGAATACGGGTCAGCGTTACTCATAAGCAGTCACTTTAGACTCTCGTAAGAGTATCGTCTTATTTACCCATAACCTAGTTACCGATTACCCAAAAAACAATTATGGCAGAGAATTACTGGCGAAAAAAAGAATCAGACGAAGACTTCGATCCCATTAACTCTCTCCTATCTGAATTTTCCGATCCTGAAGCCGAAGAAGCAGAATTTAGAAACGACTTTTTTCAGGGAATAGGAGGGCGTAGACGCAAAGCAGCTTTCTTATTAATGACGATCTGGACTGTAACCATCGCTTTGAATTTAGTAATCTGGGGACATTGGGTAGTCAAGGCGATCGCCATCTTAGTAGCTATCCAGATTTTACGATATCTCTTAACCAAGCCAGAATTACCATCTCAGCCGTTAACCACAGCCGATTTTACCGCCGCCCCAAAAGTATCTTTGCTAGTAGCAGCGAAAAACGAAGAAGCGGTAATTGGCGATCTCGTAAAAATGCTTTGTAGCCTGGAGTATCCAAGCGATCGCTATGAAGTTTGGGCGATCGACGATCGCAGCACTGATAATACTCCTGCTATCTTAGACCGATTAGCTAAAGAATATCCCCAACTCAGAGTAGTGCATCGGGCGGCTAATGCTGGTGGTGGTAAATCAGGGGCATTAAACCAAGTATTACCCCAAACCCAAGGAGATATTATTGGCGTATTTGATGCTGATGCTAAAGTAACTCAGGATTTATTGCGCCATGTTGTCCCCATGTTTGACAACGAAACAGTCGGTGCAGTCCAAGTTAGAAAAGCGATCGCTAATGCTGCGGATAACTTTTGGACAAAAGGACAAGCTGGGGAAATGGCTTTGGATAGCTACGTACAACAACAGCGTATTGCAGTAGGTGGTATCGGAGAGCTACGAGGGAACGGTCAATTTGTCAGGCGCACTGCTTTAGATAGTTGCGGTGGCTGGAATGAAGAAACAATTACCGACGATCTCGATCTGACCATTCGCTTGCATTTAGATAACTGGAAAATTGACTTTTTATTAACCCCTGGGGTAGAAGAAGAAGGGGTAACTAAAGCAACCTCTCTATGGCATCAACGCAACCGTTGGGCAGAAGGTGGATATCAACGCTATCTCGACTATTGGCGTTATATTTTTGGTAGCCCTATGGGTTTTGGCAAAAGAATCGATCTGCTGTGTTGGATGGTGTTGCAATATATAGTACCTGCGGCTAACGTACCCGTTGTCTTAATAGCGATCGCCCGTCATCGTTTGCCCCTACTAAGTCCAATTACAGGATTATTATTTGCTTGGGGTTTTATTGGTATGTTATTCGGAATAATTAGAATTCATACTACTCAATCGAGATTGA
>JASJDJ010000089.1 GCA_030065635.1 Xenococcaceae cyanobacterium MO_188.B32 | reverse complement strand
CCTTCAAGGGTTATAGGCTCTCAAAATATCTTGGTGAGAAATGCGGGTGTTAGGATAAACAATTTCCCCTGGGGGGGTCGGTTCGCGAGCGCCTTCTGTTAATTTCACGAATCAAATCCGATTGCTATATAAATGATTCAGAAGTTAATAGCACGTTAAAAAAACTTTCCCGCAGTCTCCGCAAACCCTTTACCGCCCCAGAAGGAAAAGTTTTAGGCAAACAAGTATATGACTGGTTAATTAAACCCCTAGAAAACAATCTAACAAATAGTCAAATTAGTACTCTCGTCTTTGTTCTCGATGGGGAATTAGGAAATATACCCATGTCTGCACTCTACGATGGGCAAAAATATCTCGTAGAAAAATATAGCATCGGTCTTGCCCCTGGTTTACAGCTATTAGACCCCAAGCCCCTACAACAAGTCAAACTTGAGGCTCTCGTAGGGGGTTTAAGCGAACCCCGTCACGGCTTTACTGGTTTAGAAAATGTTAAACGAGAAATCGAAGAAATAGATGCCCAATTACCTAGTGAAGTCCTAATTGATAGTAACTTTACCAGCACTGCTCTACAAAACCAAATTGCCAACATTCCCTATCCTGTCGTACATCTTGCCAGTCACGGAAAATTTAGCTCCAATGCTGATGAAACCTTTATTCTGGCTTGGGATAAACCGATTAAAGTCAAAGAATTAAACAATTTTCTGCGTCAGAGCCAACAAACAGAAGATAAAGCCCTAGAATTACTGGTATTAAGTGCCTGTGAAACTGCAACAGGGGATAAAAAGGCAGCTTTAGGACTAGCAGGAGTAGCAATACAAGCAGGAGCAAGGAGTACTCTAGCCACTCTTTGGACAGTGAGCGACGAAGCTACAGCAGAATTTATGAGTCAGTTTTATCGTTTATTAAGTCAAGGAAATCTTAGCAAGTCAGAAGCTTTAAGACAAGCACAACTCATTTTACTAAACGACCCTAATTACGATACTCCTTATCTATGGGCTGCTTTTGTTTTACTCGGCAATTGGCTGTGATGTTAAAACTAAATACTAAATACTAAATACTATTCGATCGACAAAATTTCAAGGCTTACAAGATTTTTTGTCAAGTAATGTAACATTACATTTAATCGACACTACCCCAAAACTTTTTGTAATACATACAAGCGATCGCACTACTAATAAATGCGATCGCTTTTGAGTTTGACTACTCTAAACCCCAGAGTAAATCAATTTCATAAGTCTGGAATTGTTCATCCGCACTCATAAGATGCAATTTCTCTGCCTGCGCTTGAGCAATCAGAATGCGGTCAAAGGGGTCGCGATGATGGGGGGGAAGTTGATAAACCTTAAAGGTATGATGGTGCTTAATAGCAAGAGGTACAATATTTAGACTCGCCATTCTGCTAGATATATAAGTATCAGGGGATTCTGGGAGACGCAGTTTATTCAAAGCTGCTTTGATACAGATTTCCCAGGAGCTAGCAGCCGAAAGATATAGTTGATTTTCTCTAGATTTAAGTAATCCTCGAGCATTTTTTCCCAAGCGATTTGGTGCAGTTAGTGCCCACAGAAAAATTTGAGTATCGATCAGAATTTTCAATTCATTGCCCTTCAAAAGCTTTTAGGATATCCGTTGGTAAAGGGTCGTTGAAATCTTCAGGGACAGTAAAAAGCCCTTCATCCTGACCTAAAACACGGTCTTCAAGAGGTTCAGATATGGGAACTAAACGCACCATTGGTTTGCCAGATTTGGCGATTATAATATCTTCTCCTGCCATAGCACGGGACAACAGATGAGAAAGATGGGTTTTAGCCTGATGAATATTAACTTGTTCCATGTCGCTCATAATAAACTAAGTCATTAGCTTAGTCTATTATAATAGATCGAACTTCTCTCTGAACATCGCCTTTTTTGAAAACCAATCAACAAAATTTCAGCGTTTACAGGTTTTATTATTAACTAATGTAACAGTCTAGGTAATTTCTTTACTTTCACCAGAAAGGAATACAGAACACAAAATAAACGTAAAGAGTACTTAAATCGTATTGGTTTAAAAATTATCTTTACGTAATTTCAGGCGTTACAAGCTTTATTGTTAAGTAATGTAACATTACAGGTAATTTCTTTGCTCCTGCCAGAAAGGAATACAGAACACAAAATAAACATTCTTAATTCAACAAGGAGTAAATAATCATGGCAAAGTACCACAAAATTCTTGAACCAGGGGAAACTAATTTTGACGCAGATGAGCAATGGGTTTTCCCTTTACCTTTCTATCATGGCTGGAACATAGCCGGGAATGCTCGGAATAATAATCTAGCTGGTTCATCAGGATGGATTATCAGCAACGACATCATCTATGGTTATGACGGAAACGATAAACTTGATGGAAAGTATGGTGATGATAGACTCTATGGTGGTAATGATAACGATAGACTGTACGGAAGAGATGGTGATGATAGACTCTATGGTGAAGATGACAACGATAGACTTTATGGAGGTAATGGTATCGATCATCTCTACGGTGGTGATGATGATGATTACCTAAATGGAGGTAATGATATCGATCATCTCTATGGTGGTGATGGTGATGATTCTCTCAACGGTGGTTCTGGTAATGACGTAATGGAAGGTGGTTTGGGAGATGATTATTATACTGTAGATAATTTCAGTGATGTCGTAATTGAAAATAGTAATGCTGATAATTCCGAGAGAAGCCAGAAGCTAGTCGAGGGCTGGAATCCCCAGAAAGTCGAGATGAAAATGCTCTTGAGCGTAATGTCAGCAAATCGGATTCTCGCCTTAATTGACGCATAATCTGAGTGAGAGAAAGATGACGACACCCAGGTTGATATTGAAAAGAAGTGAGCCATAAAGTACGCCATAATCTTAATTAATAAGCCAGTGTAAAGACCATCTCCTCGAAGCCGCATTGAGTTGATAGCCAAGACTGATTTCAAGATTTTCCTTCATCTGTTCAATCAGATTATGAGCAAGCCAGCACCGCCACATTTGGGCACTACGCAAAGAAGTAGTACTAAAATCCATCAAATAATAGGCGCGAGTACTACAAGTCAGAAAAAATAAGAGATTAAGTACGCCAAAAGTAGGACTGGATAGGGTTTTACGTTGAGCTGGAACCTCAATTCCCCAAAGTGTTGAATCATATTCAATCTCTTGTTTCCATTGAGATGCTGTGTATTGGACTTGGCCATCGTCGAAGACATAATTGCCTTTGCCCACCACCACAATTTGACTAAACCCCAGTTGATGTAATTTTTGTTTGAGTGGCTCGTGAGCATACCACGAATCCATGGTGAGGGGAATAGTTGTGATGTCTATATCATGTTGGCTAAACTCTTCTTTTAATCTGGTCAACATCGAGAGCAGTAAACTGGGCTTATCCGTATTTTTTGAGCCGCATTTTGAACAGAATAATAAATGGAGAGGCAAGACTTGACCGTTAATGGTTAGTACTATCCCTAAGAGATGGAAGCCCGTTAACTACCTTTTTCCAGCGGCCACGCTTGCCAACTATAGGTACAACGCAATCGTTTTCCGACTCGGTCAATTACGCTGTCATCTACGGACAGAGTAATTTTAGCTCTTGATTGGGTAGCTGCACTTTTTTTTTGACTGCTTTAATCTGTTCGGAGGCTTGAAATACCATCATTTTGAGGAGCACTTCTTGCAGTCGATATAAACTCCATGTTTGCATCTGTGCATAAATTTTTTGGGGAGAAAGACCCAGATAATCCGCCCACTGCTTAGGATTATAGCAGCCAAAAGCATGACCAATAGCCAAGGCCATAATTGCTTCAAAGGCTTCTAATTTTCCTGGGCGGAATTCTTGACGCTCATCTGACGAAAAAACTATCGACAATAGCAGAGATATCTGTTTTCATGAGAGTTATGATCTTTTAGGAGTTGCTTTTCAGCAGATTATAGGCTTTTATCCCTCTTTGATTCAGCCTTTTCGACTTTTTCGAGCTGGTCAGTGGCTCACTTCTTTTCAATATCAACCTAGGTGTCATCATTTTTTTCTCACTCGGATTATGCACCAATTAAGGCTTGAAGACCTCACGGTTGGGAGCATTTTCATCTCTATTTTCTGGGGATTCCAGCTATTTCTTAGCTTCCAGCTTCTCTCGGAATTATCAGATCTACATAAAAACCCCCTGCACCATTGCCCGCATCTACTACTATTTTCAAGCCTGTTAATGGTCGTTCAAAATTATCGGGATGATTTACTCCTTGACGGATCGTTTCGACTAATTTGTCTGCATAAATTGCTATAAAATTACGATCGCTAATCTTTCCTTTTTCGGCACTAGTAACTAAATTACCTGTTTGGGCGATCGCTAAAATATTAGTAATATCTGCTTTCTCTAAACCGCCTTTAGCTGTAAAAAATTTCAAGCCATTGCGGTTAAAAGGTAAGTGACTGGCAGTAAGCATAATTGCCCCATCACAGTTAAACCCGCCTGTGACTGTACTCATAAACATGGCAGGAGTAGAAGCAAGCCCAAAGTTATAAACTCGGCAACCCGCCATCGCCATTCCTGCTATTACTGACTGGCTGAGAGTTTCTCCCGACAAGCGACTATCACGCCCGATGGCAATAGTTAATTCTGTGGTAGGTTTACCTGTTTTCCGTGTTAACCACTGTGCAAAAGCATTGCCTAAAGTTTTAGCTACCTCAGGAGTCAGATTAACCACCTCATCGGCAACACCTTCAAGAGCTACACCACGAATATCAGAACCATTTTGCAGCTTTTGACCGTCGATATTATTCATTGTTTTAATAGCTGAAATTAAATTAGATCGGGAAAACTGTACCGAGCTATCTGCACGATCAAAACATATTCTAGTAGATATAGCAAGATTAAAATCTAGTATCAAAATTAAAATCTAGTTCTTTTATATTGCCCTGTTAATAAAATCGACTATTTCAGGATGATTTTTAACCCATACTTCTCTTTCAGCCATAATATTAGCTAAATGAGATTCAATATTTTGAGGTGTTACTAAAGTACCAAAATCATCAGGGACTTTATTTTCTGGTGTATCGAACAAGCGATCGAGAACTAAATCGCCGACTTCCTGACGATAATGGGAGCTATCCCAATAATTTTTCATCTCTTGAGCGATCGGTTCTGTGGTAACAGTGTTATAGCCAGAAAAATCCCAAATAGGCGTAATCTGAACCAACTCCCGTTTCCATTGTTCAAAAACTTGCCATAATCCACTCTGATAAAGGCTTTCCCATTGACTAGCATGAGAGGGAGAAATGAAAACTTTTAGTTCAATATTTCTTTCTTTACAGATAGCGACAATGTCTTTAAAGTCTTGGAGAAATTTGGCTGACAATTTATAGTTATGATAGTATTCATCGTTATTGAATAGACCATTAATAGAACCCTTAAACCTTGCGCGTGCCGATCGATCGGGTTTATTTTGATAAACATAACGCAGACCATTAGGATGATATAAATAGTAAGCATCAGAAGTCTTGCTCGATCTTATGGTTTCTACACTAGCTTGAATTGCACTGGTAGACAAAGTAATATTTAACAAATCTGATGAAGTTATATTTTCTTTTTCTAATCTACTTTCAGTAAAGTCGATCGCATTTTGTTTATACTCATTAAACATAAATAGATCGATTCCTAACACCACGGTTTCTAATTCGGGTTGATTTTTTAAAGTATGTTCCAAATAACGTTTCACTTCATATATGTTAGGTCCCACTAATCCTAAATTGTAAGCAGGTTGTTGAGAAGAAAGGGCTGGATGTTCGGGATTAAGTCCTAAATCAGTTCGAGAAGAACCTAATAAAAGAGTTTTTGGCTTAACTTGAGTAATATTAACTGCCTTGAATAATCTAACTTTAGAAAATTGCTTAGATTTGAGACTATTTAAGCCTAAAATTTGAGGACTATTGAAGACTCCATAAGGATCGATCGCTATATTAAATAACCCCAAACTCAATAAGCTAGGTAAAGTAAAAGCTAAAAAAGCTATATTAAATTGTTTATAGTTTTTCATGCAAATTTATATAATTGATTAAAACTGAAAATATAGAAATTCAGAAACACGATTTAATAAAAGTAAATTAATAACAGCTATAGCACTAACTGCTATAGTAGCCCACCAAGTAGGCTTAAATTTTTGCATAATTTGCTGTGTATTTGGTAGAAAAATAGCTACTATTCCTGTCAACAACAATATTATCAAGCTAGTTTTATAATCGGGTGGTAAATAAGCTAATTCTCGCCAATTTTTAAACTCCACACCAAAATTACCTAACCAAGAAAAAACACTCTCAAACTCTTTAAGTAAAACAATTCCTTTCATTCCTAACATTGTTTGTAGCATTGACATGGCATCGCTCAAACTAGAAGCACGAAATAGTACCCAACTAAAAATAACCGCATTAAAAGTAATCAGCCATCCCAAAATTTTAGGTAGAGTAATTCCTAATTTGCGCCAACTATGATTAATAATTAAAAATAAACCGTGCATTCCTCCCCAAATAATATATGTCCAACCAGCACCATGCCACAAACCACCTAAAAGCATAGTCACTAAAAGATTGGTATATTGACGTATTTTTCCTTTACGATTACCACCCAAAGGAATGTACAAATAATCTCGTAGAAAATTAGATAGAGTAATATGCCAGCGTCGCCAAAAATCACTAATTGAGATTGCTTTATAGGGAGAATTAAAATTAATAGGTAGACTAATATTTAACATCCAGCCCAAACCAATAGCCATGTCTGAATAACCAGAAAAATCAAAATACAACTGAAATGTATAGCTTAATGCTCCTATCCAAGCTTCAATAAAAGTTACTCCATCTGCATTACTAAAAACAACTTCTACCCAAGGAGATAATTTATCTGCAATCAGTACTTTTTTGGCCAATCCCAAAGTAAACCAAGTTATACCGATCGCCATATTTTTGTGATTAAAAATAAAATTATTTAATTTCTTAAATTGAGGAATTAATTCATCATGACGTAAAATTGGCCCTGCAATCAACTGAGGAAAAACAGTCACAAAAAGAGTATAATCTAGCAAATTATATTGCCGATCTTTAGTTTGACCATGATAAGCATCTACTAGATAAGCAATTTGAGTAAAGCTGTAAAAAGAAATAGCTAGAGGAAGCAAAATTTCTGGGACAACCCAACTAGTATGAAATATTTGATTAAAAGAAGTTAGAAAAAAATTAGCGTATTTATAATATCCAAGAATAATTAAATTAAAACAAATACCACCGACCAGAAGTACTTTAGCTTTTTTACTACCTAAGCTTGAATAGTTTATATATTTACCAAAGTAATAATTACCAATAACAGAAAATAATAGTAATGGCAAATAAGTAATTTTCCAATAGCCATAAAAAAATAGAGAACTCAGTAGTAACCATACTTTAGCTCCTGTTAAACTCCGAATTTTAATCAATCCGAAAAACAAGACGATAGTTATCGGCAAAAATATAAAAATAAATTCATAAGAATTAAATAACATAAATTATTAATACCGAATTTTAATAATGTTTGTAACCAATAGCTATTAGATATAACTGCTTTCGTAAAATGCTCTTATAAAATGGGTTATATTTGTTTTTTAAATCTAAGTATATAATATAGATTTAATCTAATTTAGAACTGTATTTATCGATAGTTAATTTATCTAAGATGTAAATTTACTTATATTCTCTATGATATGAATTGAAAATACTTAATGGTAAAAAATTAAATAAAGATTTGATTAATATGTGTCGGTAAATTATAAACTTTTGAGATGAAGGTAATTTTAAAATCCAAGCTTTTATCGATCGCCAAAAAGCCTTTCAATCGCTTATCGGCGATCGGGTCTGTTATTTAGTTTTGGGATCGAGGGCATCCCGCAATCCATCACCAATATAATTAATGCTTAAAACTGTCAAAAAAATCGCTAAACCAGGAAATAATGCCATATGAGGGGCAGAAGTGATGTAATCCTGGGCATCGAATAACATTCTTCCCCAAGTAGGAACATCAGGAGGAAAACCAAGACCTAAAAAGCTAAGAGTAGATTCAGTGATAATTGCATTACCTACCGCCAGAGTAGCAGCAACGATAATAACACTAAAAACATTGGGTAGAATGTGAACCCAAATTAAGCGGAGAGGACTAGCACCAAGGGCTTTAGCAGCACTGACAAATTCCATTTCCTTGAGTTTAAGAAAATTTCCTCTTACCAGTCGGGCAACAGACATCCAATTTAGTCCTCCTATTACCAATACTACCAATATAAAAATACCTAATTCTGGCCCAGCGATCGCTTTAATCGCATCGCGAAATAAATAAACAATTAACAGCAGTAAAGGTAACTGAGGTAAAGCCAAAAATAGATCTGTCAACCGCATTAAGATACTATCAACAAATCCTCCATAAAAACCCGCGATCGCACCAATTAATGTCCCTAAAAAAATAGCCACTAACATCGCCGTTATGCCTACCGTTAAAGAAATACGCCCACCCTGTAAAACCCTAGCTAATTGGTCTTGACCTAGAGCATTTGTACCAAACGGATGTTGCCAAGAAGGAGGAATAGCTGACTGACTAAAATCAATTTTGTCGATAGGAGTAGTGTATATTATGGGACCAAAAACAATAGCGGTCACAATGACAAATAATACAAAAATACCAATCAAGGCTGGGCGATCGCGCTTGAATTTACGCCAAATCTTCTCGATCGGATTAATATATGGTTTTGTCGATATTTTTAACAACGTCTAGACTATTAGATAAATCTGCTAGTTTAATTAAAGATACCATGACAAACATAATCGCTTTACGGGAAGAGCTTAGAAAACTAAAAAGCAATATAGTTCATCGGTATCTAAACTCAAGAATTAACGATCGTAGTAGTCCTTATCAAATAAGATTCCGTAAAAACCCCTACCGAATATTATTTATTCTCGGTCATATGCGGGCTGCTTCTTCTTTGCTATCTCATATTCTTACCTCTAATCCAGAAATTATTGGCTATGGAGAAACCCATACTCAATACTATTCAGACCGAGATTTGAAAAAATTAATGTTCAAAGTATATGGAAATTATTATCAGTTAAAAAATATGACGATGAGTCATAAATACGTACTAGATAAAGTTCTACATAACAATAAACTCATTGATGATAGTTTTCTTAAACACGAACAAGTTTATTCTATTTTTTTAGTTAGAAAACCCCAAAGAACTATTGCCAGTATTCTCGATCTTAAAGCCGATTGGGATGAAAAAAAGGCTCTAAATTATTACATAGATAGACTTGCTAAACTGGAAGAACACGCTCGATTTATTAATAATAAAGATCGTAGTTTATTTATGCCACAAGAACAAATTTTAGATGATACAGACAAAGTGTTTCAAGCTCTACAAAATTTTCTCGACACAAAAACAGGATTTTCCGAAAAATACGAGCTACAAAAAACTACAGGAATGCGTTATGTAGGAGATCGAACAGAGAATATAAAATCTGGTCGTATTGTGCGAGAAAAAAGAAAATTAACAATAGAAGTAGCCGATTCTACTGTAGAGATAGCAGTGAAATCTTATCAAAAATGCTGTAAAACTTTATCCCAATACTGTACTTTGATAAGTAATGAGTAATAAGTAATAAGTAGTAAGTAGTAAGTTAATAGCTACTTAGAAAGAGACAGAGAATAAAGAAGAAACTTAACTGATAACTGATAACTGATAACTGATAACTGCTAACTGATAACTGCTAACTGCTAACTGCTAACTGTTAAACAGGATGTTGACCATAAAAAGGCAAAACCTCTAGCCAACTAGTCACTCTTCCTTTTTGCCATTGTTGATAAGCTAACTCTAAAACACTGGTAACAGTATCGGCTAGATTATTAGGAGCTTTGATAAGTTGGTATGGTTGTTTTAAATTAGACAAAGTTTTTTGCCATTCTTCTATGGTCATGATGGTATCGGGAAGATAGGTTTGCAAACTGTTATCTTGAAGTAAGAATCGATAAATAGCTACAAAAAATTGTTCCTGTCTTGCTTTCATTTGTACGGCTATAAAATAGTTATTTTGATTATTATTTTCTGCTAGTATTTCTTTGCTTGTGTTTACATAAGCTAAAGCTACAGCAGCTAAACTAGAAACACCATATAGAGGTATATCTAACTGTTGTGCTAGAGTACGAGCAGCAACCACTCCAATCCTCGTTCCTGTAAAACCACCAGGTCCTTTAGCAACAGCAATAAATTCTAAATCTTGCCAAGTTTGTGGCTGGAGAAATTCTCCTAGACTTTGATGCAAATAAACCGATAAATCTCTTCCTAAATCCCATACTTGACTACGATTATTGTCTACAAAATTACCAATACTTATTCCTAGTTGAGGAGTAGTTGTATGGAAAGCAAGACCATACTTATTGGGATTAAAAGTTTTTATAGTCATTGGCACAATTTATATTTTATTTATTCCTCTATATATTACCGTCAAGCAAAAGCTCAGATTGTGACCGTGCAAAGTATAGTTAACCCTGATAGCTCTATTTACTATCAGGGTTTTTTAGTGCTTTGCATTTTAAAAATGTCTATTACTATTACTGTTACTATTACTATTAGACATTTTTAAAATATGTACATAGCTGAAACAACCAAAATTCGTGCTTCTGTCCGAGTAAAATGCTGAAAGTACTGATATCAAAGGATTTATTTTTCAAAAAGTATTGTAGTTTTTGAGTTACAACTATAGCAAGGGCAATTTGGCTGGGTGGGGAATTTTACGCTTGGCTTTGCGATCGCGTTTCTTCAGATAAAAAAATAGAGTGAATAGATGATTTGACATAATTGCCAGTTAGTGATATATGCTAGCTGGTTATTTTTATTTGGGGACAATTTGGGGACTAACTTTGCAGGAGATATAACAAGCTGAAAATTTTGTGTAAAGTGCTTGCTTTCAAGTGTAATTTTGGGGACAATTTGGGGACAACTAGTAAATCCCAATTTGTTTTTTACTGATTAGCTCAGTTATGTGTGCGTCTGAATTCAAGCAGTGGCACTGGTTTAATCGTAAATGGGCGATACTGGATTTGAACCAGTGGCATCCTGCTTGTAAGGCAGAAATAAGGCTGTTTTTGAACGAATTAACTAGATTTTGAGCTATTAATAAATGAGTTTTTGGGTTATATTTGGGTTACTTAACCCATGTATATCGAAGGTCAAAAGAAAGCCAAAATAGGTCAAGTTTCAGTTGATATTAACAGAGGAAAGTACAGGATCAGGTTTAGCTTTCCAAAAGGCAAAAGGCATTATCTTAGAATAGCTCAGGTTACACCAGAAGGTTGGTCAACTGCTTTAAAAACAGCACAACTTATAAATCGAGATTTAGACCTTGGTTGTTTTGATGAAACGTATGCTAAATATTCTCCCACTCACGCCAAGGCTCTCGAATTAGCTCAGGAGAAGAAAACCAAGACTTATACTCTTCTACAACTCTGGGAGCGATACAAAGATTTAAACAAAGATAGAATAGCTCAAACTACTCAAAATTATCTTTGGAAAGATTGCGATCGATATTTATCCCAGGCTGACAACGAACTGTTAGAGTTAAACAAAGCTCAGGAATTTTTATCATATTTACAGACTAAATATGCAGTCTCGACCATTGCCACTCTATTCAGGTCTTGTCTCAATCCAGCCATTAACTTAGCTGTTGTTGCTGGTTTAGTTGATTCCAATCCTTTTAAGCAAATAAAGATACCTCAACCTCAGAAAAAACCACCTGAATGCTTTGAACCACAAGAGGTAAAGGAAATTATTAGAGCTTTTTACAATGATAGCTACTCTCCTAAAACATCTGGTTACGCACATTCCCACTATGCGCACTATGTTGAGGTCTTAGCTTTAACTGGTGCAAGACCAGAGGAAATAATAGCATTGACTTGGGAAGACATCAAACGTAAAGGTGGCAATACTTACATAAGGTTCAACAAAGCTTACTCTAAGGGGATACTCCTAAAGCATACCAAAACAAAGGAAATTAGGCTTTTCAAGTGTAATCGTCAACTCTCTAAGTTAATAAATTCTATTCCTAAGTTAGACAATACCAATCTCTTGTTTTCTGCTGTTAGAGGCGGATATCTCAATCACAATAACTTTAGAGATGATAATTGGAGAGTTGTTCTCAAGGGCTTAGTAGCAGATGGTAAAGTTCACAAATACTTACGCCCTTATGCTCTCAGACACTCCTTTGTAACAAGACTTATCAGGGAAGGAGTAGATATTAAAACAGTCGCCTCTCTTAGCGGTCATAGTGTAAAAACTCTGTTGACCTATTACTTAGCCTGTCGGGATGATTTTGATTTACCTGAACTCTAACACTTCAAAAACCATGAAAGATTTTAACAAATTGCACCAAGAATTAGACAAATTAATAGCTGAATTCGGTCTAGAAGATTTTCTTCTTGTCGTTTTAAATAAAACCAATGCCGAGGCTCATAAACAGTTTGAAGCAATAGGTTTTACTGACCTTAAAAAGATGGAAAGATTGCAAAAGATAGCTAAAGAATTGCATCAAGCGTCGCTTGATTATCAATATCATGATATCTATCAAAAATACTTTTGAACTCGATCTAAATCCATAACAGCTTAACAGTTAGTAAACACATACAAATATATCTAATAAAACACAATTAAAATTCAAAAAAACTTGACAATTAACAAATCAATTGTTACCTTAGAATCTTGCCTACTTTTCAGGTGAGATTCTTTTCAATAAAAATTAATTAATCACGAAAACAATATTGACAAATCATTAAGAGCGATCCATAATGATTATGTGATCGATATCACTGACAAATGTTAATAATTTTGATAAACAATTCCAGGTATTTCTCTTAATGACATAACGAAATTAAGAGAAATAAAATGACAAACGTAAACGAAACAAACCAAAGATTAGACAGCTTTCAATCAACAATTGAAAACCAAGCTTTACTTCAAACTGAACAAGCAATTAGAGCTAGCATCGGTGAACCTATAAAACAAATAGCTAAATCTTCTGTTACTCAGAATGCAATTGCTATTACTGAAGCTGGGGTGCGTGAAGCTATACAACAAGGTGTGTCAGAAGCTTTGTCTGAACTTGGTGCATTACTATCAACCATTCAGCAAGAAACTACCGATCGATTTGCTTGTTCAGTAACAGAGACTCAATTAAAGTACAGCCGACAAACCGAATTTCAACTACCAACAATACAAATTGAAACTAAATCTTTAAATCAGTCGTTATCAGAACTATCTGATAAAGAATATGGTATCGCAATACAGTATGAATCCGATCTTAAAAAGATAGAACAAAGCCAAGGCGATGAGTTACCAGACTTGTTTTGATTAAATAATTGGCTAACAGCTTGGGTAGCACTTTCTACCCTTTCATCAATGAAAAATGATGACGACAATGAAAATGATTAACGACAATGATACAAGAATTAGAAAAAACAATACTAGAAATAACTGAAAAAAAAGAAAAAGAGCAAAGCTTTCTGGGTTTCTTACTCAAATTAAAACTTAATAAGCAATTCGATCGCTGGGTTCAAATTTCAGCAAAAAATAACATACCACCGTTCATAAAAGAATTAGCTAACTTTTCAGCTAATTATAAGAATATTACTTATGGTGAAGCATTATTAGACCTAAGAATAGAATATATAACCAAACAGATTAACAAATTAAATAGACAGTTAGATAGCAAAGTAACGCTATTTCATAAGCTAAATGGTAATTCAAATCAATCTACTGAAGCTACAAAACATACTGAAGTAGTTGAGGAGATAAAAGAACCAGTAAAAGAGACTAATGGGCTTGAGAATTGTCCTATCTTAGCAGCAATTGGCTCACCATTAACATTAAATGAGGGGAAAGCCAACATAAAAAAGATAATCGTATACATCCATCCAGATAAACAACCAGAGCACAAGAAAGCAGATTTTGAAGCTGTATACGCTAAAGTAACTGAGCTTGAAACACAATTAGAACAGAATTGGTCATTGTTCGATCCACTGGCAAACCAGAGTCAGGAACATATTGAGCGAATGATGCAGATAGATAGTAACTTGGCTAAATTCAACTTCCCAGAACGAGTGTTGAACAGCTAACCATCTATCTTTTAAAACTTTATATAGTGTCTAGTTTGCTTATTTATAACTAGACACACTATCCGTAGCGTAATGCTGATATATGAGCGAACGTTCAGGTATCGCCTACCTATAATCCCCTATAGAAAGCAAAATTCCCTGATTGTTAGCGCAGACCAGGGGATAAAAACACAATAAAAATACTTAAACTAATGAAACTAATGGTAGCAGAAAAACAAAGATTCTCTAACCCTATTATAGAAAATGCATCTGTAATTACTTTAAATGCTGTTCCGAAAAAGAAAACATATAGCAATAAAGTATCTAATATTAGCTTATCAGGTAACAAATTATCTACTTGGTCAATAACATCTAAAAGTAAATTCGCCAAATTCACTACGAGACAAACTCCGACAACAATAACTATTCCTGGTGGTTTAGAGCTTGAAATATTTGATATTAGAAAAGATACTAATGAGCCAGGTGTTTTAGTTCAAGTTAGTCATTTCTTTTGTCTGGAACGTGATAAAGCTACAAGAGTTAAAAAGTTTTACGCAGCTAAAGTAAGAAACTCCTTCCAGAAAACTAGATGCTTTTATTTATGCGATCGCTCTAATCTACATAACATTACCTCCAGAGGTTATCCGATTTACTCGACAATTCAGTTATTTGGTGGTCAAACTGGAGAAATACCTATAGGATATCAACTAATTAATTTAGACTTCGATAATGACCCAGAGAATCCTGATGTTAATCTCAAAGCGAAAATAGATGCTACCTGCGAAGAATATGGATTGGATTATTACCAGATATCCGAAAGCTTATCATCTAAACCAGAATTACCCAAGTATCACGTCATATTCTCGCTTCCTTTTGTTGTTTGGAATATAGAGTCATTTCATCAAATACATGAGCTAATAGAGTCTATTTTCCCACAGGCAGATAAGCAAACTACTAATGACCATCTAAGATACATATTCGGGACTGATGGGCGATCGCTGTTAGTTGAAACACCAGGAAATTATCTAAACGTCGATAACTTACTTAATGCTGCTAATAAAAACAATCTAACTATTAATTTAAAAACTAATATCAAATCTGTATTAAATGCACTAATTAGATTTGATTTAGGTATAGCGTGTGATGTTGATGCTAAATCTAACTTAGATGATTCAGTTAAATCATTGATAGATGATCTTATACTCTGCGCTTCCACTAACGTGGAATCGGGGCAAGGGGAGAGAGAGGAGCAGGACGAGAGAGAGAATGATGCGATAAAAATATTTAATAGTAAAAGACCAGTTTTCCAAGATGGAAAGTGTCAAAATTGTGCCTCCACTATTAATAGTTCTTATAGTACTGACACAGTTTTGCCACATGATGCTAATCTCTCTCATTCTCATAGTCCTTCTACCCCTTCATCCGTGAGTGCTAACGAGCGCAGATTATCAGTATCTAATAAAGAGCTAAAGAGATTAGGTAAGGTAGCGTTAAATACTTTATTAAAAGACTCTGTTTTCTCAAAGTTCTATAACGGCAAAGGTAAACTTACTGACAAAGAAACTAATTATTTGGTTTACGGTTTATACTTTGTCGATTACATAACTGAAGGTAGTAAACGCTTGAGAGTAAAAGCTTTTATTTATGACATAGCCAAAGCACAAAATCAATACTACTCACAGGATAGGAGAGGCTACCCAAGACGTTTTAAGAACATATTCAGGATAATCCGTAGTGAGAAAGACAAAGGTAATGCTATTACACCAGCTTGGTTAGAAGTTGATGGAAAACCAATTACGCTCTATCAAGTCATAGTCAAACACAAATCTGGTCGCTCCTCAAAAATTGAAGGTGAATTGCTTAAATTAGAGGAGTTAGATAAAGTTAGAGGATTACTAAAGGAAAAGACACTCGCCGATGTAAAACCTGACGTATTGAACCTATGGGATATTCCCTGTGGTGTCGGAAAAACCGAATGGTATATCAATCTAATAAAACAGGGTGAAAGTTTATTAGTTGCAGTACCTACTCATAAGTTAGCTAAAGATGTTGCTAGGCGACTTAATGATGAAGGACTAATTCGAGAAAAAGACTTTATAGTGACGCCCAATTTCAATGCTTTACCTCAAGATATAGTGGATGACCTAAAAGCACAGCAAGAGCTAGGTTTAGTTTCTGTTGTCAACGAATTACTTCTGAGTAAATACGGCGATCGGAACGAGGTGAAAGAGTATTTAAGCCAATTAGATAATTGCTTTTTGTTTGATAAGACTGTTGTTACAACACACGCTAAATTCCTCAGCAACCAAGATAGATTCAAGCATAAAAAGATAATCGTTGATGAAGATATAATGCCTTCAATGCTTAGGTCAAAGACGGCGAGTTTAGACAGCTTAAAAACGTTGAATGACTCATTAAACCTAGACGAGTTAAGGAAATACATTAACGACTTACAAAACTTAGCCTTAACGCATAATAACAAGGATTTCGATGTTAAATGGCTTGAAAACCCGTATGATTTCGACATCAAAGCAATTTATCCATTAATAGCAGAAAACCATAACAAATATACTGAAAATGGATTAGATTGTTTATTAGCTGATTATGTAGTTTATGCTGGATCACATAATATTGGTGGTAAACGCATTGAGAATTACTTATTTTGTCGTAAAGTAAGCTTCGATACTCTAGGTAAGCAAGTTTTGGTTATGAGTGGTACACCAAATATTGCGATGTATAGTAAAGAGTTTCCTGGTTTAGAAGTATATAAAGCACCAATGGTAAAGATTAAAGGAAAGAAGGTGCAAAAGATAGTAGCTAAGTCTAAAACGGCTATTAGTGAATCTGAATTAATAGAGGAAATTAAGAAAGTTAACACGCAGTACATATTAATTTGTCACAAGTACTATGATTTGGCAGTAGAACACGCGCCAAAGGGAGTACAGGTTTATAAATATCCTTTAGTGGGTATCGACACACTTAAAGGTGGGTCAGCAACTTTGATGATTAAATATCTAGAAAATCACTATTCAGTATTTGCCAAAGCTTTAATGCTTGGTGAAATTGGTAGTTTACGATCGCAGAATCAGAGAGTAAATTTACCCGATGGACGGACGTGTAAGAGTTATTTATTTGTTAATGATTTAATGCGGGAGATTCAATTATGGACGTACTTCTCGGTCATGGAGCAAACAGGTGAGAGGTTACGTTTAGTAATGGATGATAATGCTTTACTAAAGATATACTCGGACATTCCATTGCCTCAAGCTACTATTGTAACACCTAATGATTACGATGGTATAGGGGATAATAGGATGTTGATTGCAGATGAAAACATAAAGCATAAAGACACAAAAGCACTACAATTAAGTGAAAAATTAAATTATGAAGCTAGCGAAGTCGAAAAACCAGAAACAGTTACAGCAAATAACGGATCGGATTATAGAGACGATTCTAGCGAAAGCTGCTGGAGTCTTCGACAAAATGGATGTAAAAGCAATCATAGTTCATACAGCTAGACAAGCTTTTGAGCCTTTAGAAACAAAAAACGATGTAGATAAAGTAACTGAATATGTTGGTGATTTTGTCGATCAACTAAATAGAATTTACAAATACGTTGTTCGCTATGGTTGTACGGCTAAGTTAACACTTGAAGCGATAGAAAATCTTTGTAGGTTTGATACAGAAATATTTGTCTGGCGATCGCTCGACCGTCAACATAACGTCAGATTAGTTGAAGCTGAGATTAGACGCTTTCTTACTATGCTGAACGATAAAAGCTAGACATATCAATGCTTTGGTAGATTCTGATACGGATAGAAGACTTCTCGGACAAAATAAAAACCGCCTTGCATTGGGGCGGTCTTTTCGTAGCTTAGGACTGTTAAATCGTTCTTTGTCTATAGAAAGTAATTAGAGCCACCCAATTTTTCTTGTCAAATATGTTATCTGTCATAGCAAATATGTTATATTTATTTCTCCTTAATAATCCAAAATCGAAATAAATGAGAGTATATGGGTGTAAATGGGAGTTAGAGGGTGTTTTGGTGAATTATTGTTTTTTTAGGGAGGAAGGGGTTACGTCAAACAGCCGTACAACAGAAAAGATGAATCCCTTATGGGCAAAAGCATTCATATTAAAGCATTTCATCGATTGGGTTAAACAGATCAATTTAATAGTAAAAAACAGACCGAATGGTCGGTCAACTTGAAAAACAAGAAAGATAGTAATAGCTCGGAATTACGAGTAAAAATAAGATCGCCAATCTACCTACAATTAGGTTGAAAGTACTTTTTTAGCAAGAAATATGCTTAACATGGGCGAGACGATAGACTCGGAAACAGGAGCAATACGACCAAGTAGGATTCCAGACAATTCAGAGCAATACGTCATTGTAGACAGGCGAATCTGGAGAGAATTTCAAAAAGTTGTGAAAAATCAGCACCAGTCACCAACAGTTTGGCTGAATCGTATTCTGGAGAGCTACACCAAGGCGCAGAAAGAGTCACAACAATGGCACGCTGATTTAATGATTAAGCCAAAGAATAAACGGGAATTGCATGAGTACTACGGAGGTAAGAAGAAGAAGAAGAATGTTACATAGAGAAATAACAGAAGAAGAAGAATTAATCAGGAAGAAAACGAGAGAAATCGAGAGGCTCTACTTAGCTACACAGTCTATGAAGAAGATAGCTAACTTAACCCCAGAACAAAATGAAATTATCTGTAAGCTCTTAACTGGATTAAATTTTCGCCAAATTAGTGCCCTAATTCATAAAGACGAATTAATTGTCGCTCAAATTTTATATCCAGCCATAGTTAATCGAACTATACTTCTTCGCTCTCCTCAACCACCTTTCGTTCGGCTGCCCAAAATATCAAGCAACAATCCATTAGTGGATATAGAGCTGGAAAACATGGACATTACTGATTACTAGTGGTCTGTCAATGGTTCAATGATGGGCTACTTACAAGTAGTCTGAGAAAATGAAGCTAGAGTTGTTAAGCTCCAAGCTATAGCGGTGTTCAGGTTTATTAAGTACACCTAGTTTGCTTGTTCATTAGGATGGAGATTTATAACTGTACTTAACTTGTTTGCACATCGCTATAGCTGACTCCCTCACAATGGCAATCAGTTCATCCTGAGTAGAAGTTTGAAGGAAGATACCTGTATCTTGTGAATTAAAAGGAGAAGCCCCAAGCACATAATTCTCAGCCGTACCGTAGAACTGAATAAAATCCTCATCGAGTTGGAAATTTTCAATTAGTGCGTAATCATCATTACCTGCATTAATATAGTAAGACTGATTTTCATCTCCCAAAACAAACCTATCAACTGTAGGGCTACCAGTAAGAGTATCTATTTGGTTAACTTCTGTGATGTTTTCATAGGAAACAATAGATGCTTTCTTTTTAGGACCACCGCCACCTTTTCCACCACCTTTTCCGCCGTCTAAATCGTCATCTCCAATAGTGGCGATGCCTTGAAAATCGCTAAGAGTGGCGTTGCTGCTGACATTACTCAGATTGACAAAGAAACTCTCATTGGGTTCGCTGCTGGTATCGTTTATTAACGTGACAGCAATGGAGAGCGTAGTTTCTCCTGGGGCAAAGTTAAGGAGGCCTTGATTCATGGTGTAGTCGCTACCAGCTTTAGCTCCATTCTTTCCTCTACCATCAGAGGTACTGTATTCTACTGTGACAGTCTCACTGACATCTCCTGAGCGAGTAACGGTAAAAAGAGCTGAGCCTGTTCCTTCCGTTACCGTTACGTCATTAATAGATAGGCTAGGTTGAACGTAATTATCTTCGTCATCATTGAGAATTGTCCCCTCAGCACTGGGGATACTAATCACTGTGTTAGCAGCAGGATTATTGAGGCTGAGCAGAAAGTTCTCATCGTTCTCTAGTAACGTATCCCCACTAATATTGAGCACGATCTCTTTAGAGGTTTCATTAGATGCAAATTGAATTAGACCATTGGGCAGCAGGGAGCCAACAAAATCGTTTGAGTCTACTGGATTAGCCCCACTGCCAGTTACCGTCCAAGCGACTTCGGTTTCTTGGCTGATATCTCCTGAACGGGTAACAGTAAAGGTGAACTGTGTGCTTTCAGCATCTCCTTCGTTTTTAATCGCGTCAGTTGCCTCAAGACTGAGGAAATCATTTGCTGTAACTACCACACTGCCAGCAATGGAGTATTGACCCAAACTTCCGTAATCGCTATAAGCACCATCTTTTCCCGTGCCAGTTACATGTAAGTAATATTGACCAGCAACAAGATTCAAGGAAAAGTTGGCATCTAGGGACTCAGTTGGATTAGAGGCTGCTACTAACATTCCGCTGGAGTCGTACAACTGCCCTAGGATATCTAGATTGGCACCTCGTTCAGCGGACAGAATATTTAAATTAACCTCCCCCGTACCAGTAAAAAAGGAAAATACGTCATAGTCGTTATTTTGGGAGATAATGCCGTTGCCACTAACACTACTTCCAGAGAACATCATGGGGGTGGCATTCCCATTAGTATCGCCGTGGTCGTCGGTGCGGTAGCCAAAGCCGTTTTTAGTCGTAATAATGGTTAGATCGTCTTCGGTATTGTTCGCATCGTTATACTCGCCTTGGCTCCATTGGCTAAGTTCCTGGTAATAGCCTACGCCCATAATCGGTGCCCATCCCGTACTACCACTGCCATGGCCAGTGTAGTAGGCAGTGGAAGAGTTTCCGTCATGCTCTAGTCCCAAGGAATGACCAGCTTCATGACTAATTGCCTCAGCGGTGTACTTTTCATTGCCATTAGCCAGATTGTCCTCAAAGACAAAAGCAGGGGTATCGCTACTCCAATTGAAAGAGTCAAGGTAGGCAACCCCTCCTCCTCCTCCTAACCAGGAATTGTCGCCACCAATGACGATGCGTACTCCCCACTCTGTATCGCTATTATTGGTTCGACGCAAAGCTTCTAGATCGACTTCTTCAGTTGTAACATTAACGTCAAAGGGGATAAAATCTTCTGCTACCCTTTGCCAGATCGACTGAATTTGCGTCAGCTCGGTATCACTAAAGAAAGAGGTGTTGCCGTCAAAATCGTAGGCTGGCGTAACGATTTGATTGAGATTTGTATAGCTATTCCAAGAGGTATTAGTCGTGATATGCCCGTCGAAATCTAAGTAAATGACGTGTTTGGCTCCAGGATTACTATGCAAGAAGAAGGTTTGGGCTAAGTCAAATGATGCTGTTGCTACCTCGACGTTTTCACTACTGGTAGTGGAAAAGTCGACTTGATAATTTGATACTATTGGCAACACGTCAAGATGAGCGGACTCGGAATGCTCCTCTTCAGGAAAAAGCTGGCCTATGTCCTCAATATAGATCGGAGGTAAATTGCTGCTGTTGTTGCCATTCTTTTGAGCCTTGTCGCTGGCTAGGTTTTCTAATAAGTCTGAGTTCCTATCATTTTCTGAGTCTAACTGAAACCTAGACCCCAAAAAATCGAAACGAGATTGAAGTAATTTGTTCTCATCAAGTCCAAATTCTAGAGAGAGAAATTTGCTGGCTTCTAACTGCCAAAATTTCTGGTCAAATAGTTCAGCTAGCCAGGAATTATTATCGAATAAATTATTATTATTAGACATTAAATTATTTTTTATCTGTGAGGTTAAATCTAGAAAAATAGTCAGTATAACAACGTCTTTAGTCAGTCACTGCTGTAATTTATTTCTCAATATTTTTGATTTCTTAAACAAATAAATCTTCAAATTTAAGTATTATTTTGACTTGAGTTAATGCGTTACATTCGTAAGAATGATATAGAACAGTTTAGGCGAGAATATGCCTTGGCGTTGCTCGATCAGGTGATGGTTTGCCTAAACAAGTTTGTAGAACATGGCTTAGGCGGTGGAGAGATGGTGAATGAGGCGGGTAAAACCCTCTATTTCGATGTTGTCTGCAAATATGATCAAATCAAGAAGAAATACGGAAAGAAAAAGACAACGAGAGCGCAGAGGGAGAGGGTGAAGAAGAGGCTTAAAGCGTTGGAGCAGCAGAATAATGATCTCCATACCTCAGCAAAGCACTTTGATTGATATCCGTACATATTCATGTTTTGTTTTCCTTTTTCATTTTGTGCGTCAGAAACGTCTGTAGCTTTTTCACCTATCTCTATAAGTCTCCCTCTCCATCTATGAAAGATTATGCTGATGCCTTTGCACCTATCGATGAGGAAGAGATCGCACAAGAAGACAACGATCGCCCTGTGGATATCTGGGAAGAATCTACTAATACCTGCGCCTTTGCTTGCCCTATAACAAGCCAATACAACTACAACTACCAACTTTGCTTACCCGCAGGTAATGACATAGACATTAGCATTGAAGAGTTAACAGAACAAGTAACAGTCATAAGCTACGAAATCTACAGCTACAGAGAGTTACAGCAATTAGTCAAGCAACTACGTGGCAACGATAAGTCAATTAGGTTGACTTCCAAAAAGCAGGTACTACTTGATTGGCTTACTGCTAACGCATAATCAATAGTCCTGAGCATGACTCCCCCTTATGCAATCCGTATGAGGGGTTTTTTATTTACCCTTAATACTACAAAAATAGCACAAAAACATTATGAGAATCAAATTAGTAGCAATCGAAGACCAAGTACAAGGCGGATTCGGATGGATTATCGACACAATCGATGGAGAAGAACGCTTTGACTATGACGAGTACCTAACAGCACAATCACAAATCGGTGACTTACTTGCACACGATGTACTAGAACATGGTTGTCGTGTTGAACAACCGAATTTAGATGAATTAGCTGCATTAGGCGCAATATTAGCCAGTCGTGAATGGGATTTCTACAACGGAAGGAATAACAATATGTTTGCTTCTGAGATAGCAGAACAACTCAGAGGATTGATTCATTGGAATGGACTTGATGATAAGTTTCCTGTCTGTAGTTCCCATGACGATTACGTAGCGAAATACTACGATGAATTCCGTGGACAGATTGAATCCTACATTGAGGATGAGCTAGAGGAACTGGCATCTGAATATGATGACGATTTTGATATCGATGAATTCGATTGGGCTAACTTACACCAGTGCGTCATCAGCTATCTAGCCAAGGGATACAACGAAGTATCCAGGAAGGAAGCAAGATACCAAGTTGACTTCCATCATTGCTGGTCAATATTAAAAGATGCGATCGATGATGCTACTGATGACATCGATGCAGAAGAAGCTTCTTACTGCAATACCAAAATCTATATTAACTTCTCTTAATTACATTGCTCTAGCTACTACAACGATGGATATGGTGACTATCGCTCAAGAGCATACAAAAAGCTTGGCTTTAGAAGCTTAGGAGAAGGAATAGACGGCGAGCTTCTAGTCAAAATTATCTAACCCAATCGCAATACCAATTCCAGCGTATTTCTCTACACAAACCATAGATAAAAATCAATAGCAAGAGCAAAATAATAGATATAAATAAATAGAAAAAGATAGTCCAACTTGGAAGGGTAGTATATTTGAAACTAGACTGTTACCACGTCCAATACGATCGCGCAGAAAACTACTTAAGAATGTGTAATAAATTATACAAACTACAACTAGTAAGAGAGAAAGTAAAGGTTATCTCTGCACGGCAATGGACAATCGACGAATTACGCGATTATAGGGCAAGGTACTTAGCGATGAGGTCATATTGCCTTGATTGGTTTAAACGTGCCTCTGAGGGCAATATAGACGCACCACAAGCATTAATAGCCAACGCCAAGCTAATGTGGGACTTCTACAGTAAGAGCGATAGGTACTCACAGTTAAAGATGATCTATAGCTACTGTTTCCGCTTCGACTACATCCAGAACAACGAGATAGAAATCATTAAGCCAGAACCACCTAGAAGACGTAAGAAGTACAAAGATTTTAAACAGATATACGGGTTGTTCCGTTGATGCCGTGTGTCCAGCGAATCTGATGACATTAAAAGCTGATGGAATAAAAACTATTGGAGACAAACAAATGTTTAATCTGATTGCTACGAGAGTGATTGGGATTAGCTGCTGTGTGGAGGGAATGCGATCGTCGAGTAAATACTTCTAAGACCGCTAACTTCAAGAGGGCATTCTTGCAACTTTCTTCTTTGCTCTTGAGGAATATGATCTTGATCTGGATAAAAACCATGATCTTCAATATCCCGTTCAATTTGCCTAGCAATTTCTATAAATTCATTCAAGTTTTCAATTGTTGCAACACTTTCAATTGCGGTAGGTGCAGATATCATTTTCTTCATTACAACAAAAAATCTTTCCGTACATCCACTTAAAAATAAGTACTAATACTCTCCGATTTTTTATCAGTAATTCCACTGATTTGTTGCGTAATTACACGGCGTTTTTTTAATTAGTATTTTTGTAATTTTAAGAGTGGGGGATCAAAAAAATTGGTTTAACACTGAAAAAAGACGAAAGTATTGCTGATGCTAAGGAGTTGATGAAGTTCCAAAACGTAGTATTTGCGCCCTTTACTATCTACTACGACTTTGGTCTTGAATGATGTTTTATGCGTTGAAAGAAGTAAAGTTAATGTGATCACTGTAACTTGAGAGTTGGAACACCGCCAAAAACGAAATCCTAAGCTTTTATGAGAAATAGCATGCTTCATTAGGATTAGATTTTGCTTGAAGATTGGTCACACATAGTAAATTTTCCTGATTATCAAGTTAGTAATCACGGACGAGTAAAGAATCAAAAGACAGGAAGAATATTAAAAACGCATTCAAATCATGGCTACCTTAGAGTTGGCTTGTATGAGGGGAAAATTCGTAAATACAAGCTAGTCCATAGATTAGTTGCTGAGGCGTTTATACCTAATCCAGAGAATAAACCAGCCGTTAATCACATTAATGGCTGTAAAACTGATAACAATGTATCTAACCTAGAATGGGTAAGTGCATCAGAAAATATGTCCCATGCTCATCGTAATGGCTTAAGACCTAAAGTAAATACAAAAGGCGAGAATAATGGATTCGCTAAGTTAACTAGGTTTACAGCTACAGAAATCAAAATACTAGCACTACAAGGCAATCTTACTCAAAAAGAAATTGCTACGAAATTCGGTGTTTCTAAAAGCACAGTACAAGATATCAAGCTAGGAAGGCGTTGGAAACATATAAAGTTACAATAAAGCATCTAGTTTCTGGGTTATATTTGGGTTACAATCAACGAGTAAACATTATTCCCAAATTTTCTCAGAACTCTACACAGCTTGATATGTAAGGATTTCGTAGTAAATGGGCGATACTGGATTTGAACCAGTGGCATCCTGCTTGTAAGGCAGGCGCTCTACCGCTGAGCTAATCGCCCTCTTTTGTTCACCTAAATAAGAATAACATAAAACACTAATATTAGGTAATAAAAGTGAAAATAAAGCTCTAACTTAAGTAAAACCTACAGTCACAGGAGTCTGACGGGGAGACAACCAAAGTAAACTGGGAGAAATTTCCACGGATTGAAATACTGGGCTATAATAAACCTGGTAAAATCTCGGTCGCGCGAGGCGGGCGGGGGAAAGGGGGCTTCAACATAATTTGAGCTTAGGATCTGTTCTTGGTTTTTTTCAGAAAAGCCCCCTTCCCCACATTGACCGAGAGGGATGGCGAGGCTTCCTCGCCATATCCAATCGAGGTGTTGACGACAAATCAATACTTTCAGAGAAGGCGTGGAAGGGGGGATTTTAAGTTAACGATCTCATGTATGACAGTTATCTTTCAGGATATGTCCCCCCTTTCCACCCCAGATTTACCTAGATTTTTTTTAGGGGC
>JASJDJ010000010.1 GCA_030065635.1 Xenococcaceae cyanobacterium MO_188.B32 | reverse complement strand
TATATTAATGGTTTAACCTCAAAATAGCTAAATCCTTAATATATCTGGGTTTCAGGCGAATTTACCTCTTCGAGGTAAATTCGGCGTCTGGCAAGGCTTTCACCCCTTTTTGATAGGTAAAATTGTCAAAGTCCCGATAAGAGGGACTTTCTTGCACTTTTTTCAGTTTAAAACCTCTCAAACACCTCATAAATAAAGATCTATGACTTATTGAGCAAGCCCTACTTAAAACTCTAAGATGAGAAAATTAAACTAAAAAATGCTGTAAGTGTTCGCTTAAATGTAACTTGGGAGTCAGAATTGGCAAGAAAACGTATTTTAATTTGGTATCGCAATGATTTACGGATTCACGATCATGAACCTATCTATAAAGGTCTACAGGAAGAAGCTATAATCATTCCTTGTTACTGTTTCGAGCGAAGGCAATTTACAACTACATCTTTTGGGTTGGCTAAAACTGGCAAATATCGCGCTCAATTTTTATTAGAAAGCGTAAGCGATCTACGTAACTCACTGCAAAAATTAGGAAGTAACTTACTGGTTCGCTGTGGTTTACCAGAAGAAATTATTCCTAATTTAGTTCGAGAATTGAATATTGATGCTGTTTATTACCATCAAGAAGTAACAGCAGAAGAATTAAAAGTAGAAAAAAAATTACAACAAGAACTATCAAAGCTCAAAGTAGAAATGCAGTCTTTCTGGGGAGCTACTCTTTATCTACCAGAAGATTTACCTTTTAAAATCGAGGAAATACCCGAACTATACACTAACTTCCGCAAACAAGTAGAAAAGAAATCAGCGATCGAAGAACCGATATCTACACCAGAAAAATTACCAACCCTACCAGAAGTAGATACGGGAAGCATTCCCAATTTAGCAGATTTTGATTTAGAAACTCCTGTCTTTGATGAACGAGCAGTATTAAAATTTAAAGGAGGAGAAACAGCAGCGATCGAGCGTTTAAATCATTATTTTTGGCAAGCAGATTGTCTCAAAGAATATAAAGAAACTAGAAATGGAATGTTAGGTGCTGATTATTCTTCTAAGTTTTCTCCTTGGCTGGCTAGGGGGTGTATTTCGCCTCGCTATATTTACGATCGAGTACAACAATACGAAGCAGAAAGAGTTAAAAATAATTCCACTTATTGGCTTATTTTTGAATTAATCTGGCGTGACTTTTTTCGGTTTATTTGCGCCAAACATGGCAATAAAATCTTTTATTTATCTGGTTTACAAGGTATCGATATTCCCTGGAAAGAAGATTGGCAAAGATTCGATTTGTGGCGAGAAGGAAAAACTGGTTATCCTTTGGTAGATGCCAATATGCGCGAACTAGCATTAACTGGTTTTATGTCTAATCGTGGTAGACAAAATGTAGCTAGTTTCCTAACTAAAAATTTGGGTATTAATTGGCAAATGGGGGCAGAATGGTTTGAATCTCTACTCATTGACTACGATGTGTGTAGTAACTGGGGAAATTGGAATTATACCGCAGGAGTGGGTAATGATGCCCGTGGTTTTCGTTATTTTAATATTATGAAACAAGCTAAAGATTATGACAGTAAAGGTGATTACGTCAGACATTGGTTGCCCGAATTAGCTTCTATTCCTGGGAGTAAAGTTCACGAACCTTGGAAATTAACTACCGAAGAACAAAAACGTTACGGAGTCAGACTAGGTGTAGACTATCCCCGTCCAGTGGTAGACTTTTTTAAGTCAGTTAAAGCCAATGAAAAAATCTATAATTCTGCCGTAATTTAATTCTTTCTTGTCCCAATCTAACTCCTCGAAATCTCATCTATACAGCAATAATTCCGACTAAGAAATTAGAGTAACGAAGAGTTTTTGCTGTCGATTATGCTAGCAATCAATTGTCTTTTTCTTTGTCTACTTCTCATTAAGCTTTTTCTAGTTCTAACATGAGATTCTCCTAATTCTTCTGGAAATAGATAAAAGAGAAAAAAGTCGAGAGTTTCTGGTTTGATGTATCCTTTTAACACTGCCATTGCCCCTAGCTTTAAATTCGCGTGCTGTTGCTCTTCTAAAAGCTGCTTAATCTCTTCGGATTCTAATAATCCCGACCTTTGTAGATAATATCCTAGAGGTTTTCTCTCCTTGATTGCAATTAACTTTGACCAATCCCGGGCAAAAAAATCACTTGTCTTGTCCTTAATCCAACCTTGTAGCGATAAAATTTCTCCTAAACTGAGACAAGAATACTCTACTTGATATCTCAACGCCATCTCTATCTGTTCAGCTGAAACCAAGTGGGCTTCTCTGAGGACTACTCCTAAACTTTTTGGTTGGTATATTTGACGTAAACAATAATTCCTAATGTAACTTTCGATTTTTGACATAATTAGAGAATTTGCCCCATAACCATCTCTCAATTATTAAATTAGCTACAAATATCAGTATCGAATGTGACTTGAATCATCCTAGAGCCAAAGCATCTTAAAGGAGATCGTATTGATGACAAATAACACCAAACAAAGCTGCTATAACTGTTATAGCTAAAGCTATCAAAGGATTCTGTCCTTGACTTACAGCAAAAGAAGTGACTATTCCAGCCCCCAAACCAGCAGTTAAACCAGCACTCACTAGGTCTTTATTGGTGTTTTTGTTGTACATACTATTTATTAAATATTTATGTAAAAAAGTAGCTTAATTAAGCAGATTTTTTAAAAATTATCATTTTGCCGATCGTAACTGCTAAAGAAACTCAAATATTGCAATCAAGATTTAAATTTAGCTAATTTTCTTAACAAACTTATTGGGGAGACAATGTTAAGTAGGTTAGCCTAATTATTTTTAAATTAAAATGCAGTAGACTTGCTATATTTCTACCTTTAACATCTATGTCTCTACTGGAAGTTAATAACCTCCGAGTTGCTTATCCCCATCGATCGAACCACGAAACTATCTGGGCTGTAGATAATGTGTCTTTTACTCTGAAGCCTGGAGAAAAATTGGGATTGGTAGGGGAGTCGGGATGTGGTAAGTCAACTATCGGCAGGGCAATTATGCGTTTGTTACCTGCTGGTAGTGATACGAAAGGAGAAGTGCTATATCAGGGCAAGTCAGTTTTCGACTTAAATCCTGTCGAATTACGTTTACTACGGGGGGAAGTGGTTGCCTTAGTTTTTCAAGACCCCATGACACGCCTAGATCCTCTCATGACTATTGGCGATCATTGTGTAGAAACTCTTAAGGCACATCGACCAAATTTATCTTACCAAGAAGCTAAACAAAAATCGATCGATGCTTTAGCAGCAGTGAGAATTCCCTCTAACCGTTGGGGACAATATCCCCATGAATTTAGTGGTGGGATGAGGCAAAGAGTAGCGATCGCTCTTGCATTACTACTCGATCCTAAAATCATAGTAGCCGATGAACCGACTACTAGTCTTGATGTTACCGTTTCGGCAGAAATTTTAGACGAGTTAACCCGCTTGTGTAGTGAAAGAGAAATGGGATTGCTGTTAATTTCTCACGATTTGGCAATGATTGGAGAATACTGCGATCGCATTGCCGTAATGTACGACGGGAAAATGGTAGAATACGGTGCTGTTAAGTCAATTCTCTACAATCCTCAGCACGAATATACTCAATCTCTTCTGCAAGCAGCATTACAAATACAAAAACCAAAAGAGAGTGAGTTTAAAGAAACATTTAGCAAAGCAAAACCTATATTAAAAGTCAATAATTTAAAACAATATTTCACTTTAGAAAGCAATTTTATTCAGCAACTATTTTCTAAGGAAAAGAAAGTTATTAAAGCTGTCGATGATATTAGCTTCTCTCTTTATCCAGGAGAAACTCTGGGCTTAGTAGGGGAATCTGGTTGTGGTAAAAGTACTCTGTCGCGGACTATTTTACAGCTAATTCAACCTACAGCAGGGACAGTAGAATTTTTAGAGGAAGATTTAACTAAACTTAATCGATCGCAAATGCGGACTAAGCGTCGTCAAATACAAATGATATTTCAAGACCCCCACGCTTGTCTCAATCCTTTGATGACTATTGGTGATAGTATTGCCGATCCTTTATTAATTCATCAACTCGCTAAACCAGCAGAAGCGAAAAAGGAAGTAGAAACCATGCTGGAAAAAGTAGGTTTAACTCCCGTAACAGATTATTATCATCGCTATCCAAAGGAATTATCGGGAGGACAACAACAAAGAGTAGCCATCGCCAGGGCATTAATTACTCGCCCAAAACTAGTTATCTGTGATGAACCTGTCAGTATGTTGGATGCGACAGTACAAACGCAAGTATTAGAACTAATGTTAGCTTTAAAGGCTGAATTTAAGCTGACTTATTTATTTATTACCCACGATCTTTGGGTAGCGAGATTTTTCTGCGATCGCATTGCGGTTATGAATTCTGGCAAAATAGTCGAACTGGATACCACCGAAAATATATTCGATCGTCCCAAACATCCCTATACTCAAAAATTACTTTCAGCAGCACCGTTATTAGCTTGAGTTTCGCGCCTTATAAGTAGTAACTAAAAGCTAAGAGCTAAGAGCTAAGAGCTAAGAGCTAAGAGCTAAAACCAATAAATTAGAACAAATATTGTTATTAAAACTCATTTGTTATGCGATCGAGAACTTAAAAATATTTTAAAAGATATGAACTACAGCATCTAAATTTATGCAAAAATCGGTACTGTACTTTTCTCCTATCGATCGAGTCAATCTCGATCGACTAATATCAACGAGGAGTATTGAGCAAGATGAAACAACCATTAACTGTGACTATTCGTCTTCTAGTTAAATCTGGTATGGAAGAAAAATTTAAGCAAGAATACTTATCAATCATACCTTTCATTCTCAATGAAGAAGGCTGCATCAATTACAATCTTTATCAATCAAAGAGCGAGCCCTCAGTATTTATGCTTTATGAAAACTGGGTAAGCCAAGAAGATTATGCCAGACATTTACAAATGTCTTATATGAAAGTAGTCAATGAGAAAGCCGATCTGTTTTTGGCAGAACCTATTGAAATTGATTTATGGGGAAAAGTTTTCTAATTCTTTAATTTGGGCAAATAGCTGAATAATAAACCTGAATTTACGCTATATGACTGATGATTTAATACTGCCCAAAAAGTTATTAGTAGATTATAGTTATCAATTTTTGGAGTGAGGGGTGTTCCAACAAATCATGTAATATTTCAAGGTAAAGAAATGGGTTACTATGACTTCGACGATCACTTTTGGGCACCTCATGAAGTTTGTGGACAACACACAAAAATAGTTGATAGAAAACATCAATTTTTTCCGCTCAGAAAGCTATACAGTTTGATATTTGAAAACAAGCACTGCAAACCCAAAGTCAAGTCTCGTTATGTTCAGACAAAGAACAAAAGTAGCATTTAATTGACCCTTGTCCAGAAAGAGCGATCTTAAATCCTCTTGTGTGAAGGCAGAAGGCTTCAAGCTCGTTTAATCCTTAAAATTGCCAAGTAGCGTTTAACACCATATCTTGAGTCAGCAATGTCGTGTTTGTAAATAGATATTAAAAAGTAGCAAATTATACTTTTTTCTTGTTTCAATAAGAATATAGGGCTAAAAAACTAGCAAATTGCTGCTAGCTACTTGCTATTCGCTACTCATAAAAAAAGGGGGTCGTTTATGACTCAAACTACTGTTTCCGCAACTAGTACTTCAAATGCCGATCTTTTTTCTTCTCAATTAGAAAAATCTAACCGTAAGAAAACGGAACATTCGTTGTTAACCGATGCTAGTAAGCGATTAGAACAAGCTTTAAAGCATCTTTCTATGTCGGAAGATGCGATCGAGCGATTAAGACATCCTAAAACCAGTTTAACTGTTTCTATTCCCGTGAGGATGGACAATGGCTCTTTACAAGTATTTCAGGGTTATCGGGTACGCTACGACGATACTAGAGGGCCAGGGAAGGGAGGGGTACGCTACCATCCCAATGTTACCTTAGATGAAGTACAATCTCTAGCCTTTTGGATGACTTTTAAATGTGCCTTGTTAGATTTACCCTTTGGAGGTGCTAAAGGCGGAATTACAGTTAATCCCAAAGAATTATCTAAAGCAGAACTAGAAAGATTGAGTCGGGGTTATGTAGATGCGATCGCTGATTTTATTGGTCCAGATGTAGATATTCCTGCTCCAGATGTCTACACTAACGCTACGATTATGGGCTGGATGATGGATCAATATAGTATTATTAAACGTCAATTGTCACGGGCAGTAGTAACAGGAAAGCCTTTAACTTTAGGTGGTAGCGAAGGCAGAAATACAGCTACAGCTACAGGAGCTTTTTATGTCATTCAGGCAACTTTGCCCAAATTTTCGCAGAAACCACACAATACAACCGTGGCAGTGCAAGGTTTTGGCAATGCAGGGTCAATCTTAGCTGAATTACTATTTAAGGCTGGCTATAAAGTAGTTGCAGTAAGTGATTCTAAAGGAGGAATTTACACACCACAAGGTTTAGATATTCCCAGTATTCGCGAATATAAAAATAGTAGTCGCAGTATTAAGGCGGTTTATTGCGAAGATACTGTTTGCAGTATTGTGGAGCACCAAGTCATCAGTAATGCGGAATTACTGGCTTTAGATGTAGATGTTTTAATTCCTGCTGCTTTAGAAAACCAAATTACGGCAGAGAATGCCAATGATGTTAAAGCTAAGTTTATTTATGAAGTTGCCAACGGTCCGATCGCTTCTGCTGCGGATGCTATTCTGGCAGAAAAGGGAATTTATGTCTTTCCAGATATTTTAGTTAATGCTGGTGGTGTAACTGTTAGTTATTTTGAATGGGTACAAAATCGCAATGGTTGGTATTGGACTCTAGAAGAAGTCAATCAGCGTCTTAAAGTTAGAATGGAAGCAGAAACTGAAAAAACTTGGTCTATTGCTCAAAAACTAGGTATAGATGTGCGTACTGCTGCTTATGTTCATGGACTTAATCGGCTAGGAGAGGCTTTGGATGCTAAAGGAACAAGAAATTACTATAATAACCCTGTCTGAGGGCAAAAGTAATAGGTATTTAAAAGGAACAGTTAGTGGTCAACAGCCTCCGCTAAGTAGTAAATAATAAGTAAAATAGATCTTAAATCACGCTCTAAACTTTTTTAATTACTACTTTATTTGATATGTAATAGCAGAGTACTCA
Source organism: Xenococcaceae cyanobacterium MO_188.B32 (assembly GCA_030065635.1). Taxonomy (GTDB): domain Bacteria; phylum Cyanobacteriota; class Cyanobacteriia; order Cyanobacteriales; family Xenococcaceae; genus JASJDJ01. The sequence continues at coordinate 61,095 of JASJDJ010000010.1, read as the reverse complement.
CCTTAGACCAAAGATATTTAAAGATATTTTGGAATATTTTTTAGAGAATATAACTAATCACCAATCAGCAATAAGTTAATGTCTTTAGAAGCAAAAAATATATATGATGTAGTTATCATTGGCGCGGGAGTTTGTGGAACTTCCTTGTTATATACTTTAAGCAATTATACTAATGTCAACAAAATTGCTTTGCTGGAAAAAAATTCAGCCGTTGCTTTAGTTAATTCTCATAAGCATAGTAACAGCCAAACTCTTCATTTTGGGGATATAGAAACAAATTACACTTTGGAGAAAGCCACAAAAGTTAACCGTGCTGCTACTCTAGTTAAAAATTATCTCTTACAGCGCGATCGAAATGAAAAAATACATACAAAATATCATAAAATGGTGTTAGCTGTCGGTCACGAACAAGTGGTCAAGTTACGTCAAAGATATCAAGATTTTAAAAGTCTATTTCCCGCTCTACGTCTATTAAATCGAGCAGAAATTGAGTCTCTCGAACCTAAAGTATTAGCAGATAGGGAAGTCAGCGCAGAAATTATCGCTTTATTTACTCCTGAAGGTTATACGATCGACTTTCAAAAATTAGCAGAATCATTTTTAGATAATGCTTTAACTAAAGGAGAGAAAACTATCGACGTAATGATGGAAACCAAGGTTACAAAGATAGTCAAGAAGGACGAGCTTTATATTATTCAAACGGGACCAAAAAATCTTGTAGCCAAAACCGTTGCCGTTATGGCAGGAGCCCATAGTTTATTACTAGCTAAATCTTTGGGATACGGTCAACAATATGCTCTTCTTAGTGTTGCTGGTAGCTTTTATTTTGCTCCAGAAATGCTCAACGGAAAGGTTTACACAGTTCAGCGGGAAAAATTACCTTTTGCTGCTATCCATGGCGATCCTGAAGTAGATAATTCTACTATTACTAGATTTGGTCCAACAGCTAAAGTTTTGCCTATGTTAGAAAGACATAATTATACTACTGTCTATGAATATTTTAAAACAGCAGGACTTAGTTTAAAAGCATTTCAAAGTTTCTTGAAAATTCTTTCAGATATAACAATTTTTAAATATATTTTTCTCAACTTTCTCTACGATCTTCCTTTCATTGGTAAGATATTATTCATTCAAGAAGTCAAGAAAATTATTCCTTCGATTAAATTAAGCGATCTTAGCTTTGCTAAAGGTTATGGAGGAATTAGACCTCAAATTGTTAATCTAAAAACCAAAAGTTTGGATTTAGGAGAAGCTAAAATTGTCGGGGATAAAATTATCTTTAATATAACTCCTTCTCCTGGAGCATCTACTTGTTTGCAAAATGCAGAAGATGACACCATTAGAATAGTAGATTTTTTAGGTGATGGCTATCATTTCGATCGAGACAAGTTTAAAATGGATTTAGAAGGGATTGCGACTAGTTTTTAAAAAAGTTTTTAGCTCTTAGCTCTTAGTTTTTAGCTAGTAATAGGTAGGAGATAAATTCCAGATGTCGATCGTTAGTAAAAATCTCATAGCCAGAAGTTAATATATACGAAGTGAGCTTCACATCAGACGTAATTTATGACTCTACAAAAAACTCTCGATGCCATTTCTATCCCTCCTAACTCAGGAGAAAAACCGACCAATTTATTAATCATGCTTCATGGTTGGGGTGCTAACTATCAAGATTTGGCTCCCCTAGCTTCTATGTTTAATTTACCTGGTTTTGCTTATCTCTTTCCTAATGCACCTTTCGAGCATCCACAAGTACCAGGGGGAAGAGCTTGGTATGCACTAGAAACGGAAGAATACAGTGGCTTAGCCGAGAGTAAGCAACTATTAAGAGACTGGTTACTCTCATTACCAGATAATACGGGAATTCCTCTGGAGAATACTATCATGACAGGCTTTTCTCAAGGAGGGGCAATGACTTTAGATATTGGCTTGACTTTGCCTTTGGCTGGTTTATGTAGTCTAAGTGGATATCTTCACGCTTCACCACAAAAAAACGATCGAGTTAATTTTCCTCCAGTATTAATAGTACACGGTACACAAGACCCTGTTGTTCCCATACAAGCAGCACGACAGGCAAAAGAAAAATTAATGGCTATTGGTGTAGAGGTTAAATATCGAGAATTTGCGATGGGACATGAAATTCAGCCACCAGTTTTACCCCTAATACAAGAATTTATTACTACAAATAGTAAAAATTAAATGATTTATTTTTGTGGAGGATAAAAATTAGCGAGAATGAAATAAAAAGAACTAAAAACTAATAGCTAATAGCTAAGGAAATGTTATTAACTGAGAGCAAATACTTAAGCCATGCTTTGAAAGAATGGGCTGTCGCAATTGAAGCGTTAGAAGCAGGAAAAACTATCGTGCTACTCCGTAAAGGAGGTATCCGTGAAACTTCTAAAAACTTTTCTGTTGAGCATACCCACGTTTGGCTATATCCTACTTACGAACACCAAAAACCCCATTTACTCAAACCAGAATATGCAGAAAAAGTAACTGTAGTAGAATCTGGTTGGCATCCAGAGACAGTCAGAATTGGTAGTTTGGCACATATTACTCGAGTTTTGGCTGTCAAGCAACCAGAAAAATTGAGCCTATTGCAACCATATCATATCTGGAATGAGCAGATGGCGATCGATCGCCTCAAATGGAAACCCAATCAACCTCTATCTATTCTCTTATTAAGAGTTTATCGACTCTGGCAACCAATCGTGATTCCTTACCATCAAAGTTATGGTGGTTGTAAATCTTGGTTCGATTTGCTCGAACCTATTGCCCTAGAAAGATTAGAACCCGTGTTGGATGATGATACTTACTCTCAACAAACAAAGCAGATTGTCAATCTAATAAACCATAAAAATTTCCTTTAATATTTTTGCGTAATCTTTTGGAAATTAATAGAATTCAACCAACTTAATACGAGTAAGCTTGAAGGGAAAATATTCTTTCTATTCTCAAGGGTGCAGAATTCATGCAGAAAGCAGTGACAAAAGCTTTTCTCTACTTTCAATCTATCTCGATCGTAGTAGGTAGCGCGCTTATTGGTCAATCTAATCTTGCTCAGGCAGCAATTATGGTAGAGCCTCTTGTAAACGATGTCTCGGCAGAAAACATTGAAGCACATATAGACAAACTTTCTAATCAAATAGGAGTGAGAGATACCCCAGAAACCCAGGAGCAAACTGTTGACTATATTACCGAGCAATTAACTGAATTTGGTTACACGGTCACTCTAGACCCCGTACAAGACAGTATTTAACCTTTGCCAGACAGGTTACACAGGCGACACTGGCAACTACAATTTTATCTACTCAAAGTGTACCCGAACCTTCAGTATTGATGTTAATTGGCGGAACAGGAGTATTATTATTACAGGAACGAATAACAACTAGAACGAGCAAGAAAAAGTAATCTTTTTATGATTTTCCACCATAATTAGAATTTTGTTTAAGGTGAATCTTTAGCTAGAGTATGAGTTATTAAAGCAGTAACTTAAAAACTACTAGACAGAAATTATAAGTGTGGAACGTATAAGTCTCTCGATCGATCGGGTCAGCCGTTTAACTCAACTTTTGCTATTAGCTGCCACGATTTTAGTTTACAGTGTGGTAGCAATGGCAGTGGCCAACTCTTTATTTGTCAGTCATGTGGGAGCAGGTAACTTACCCCTGGCTTTTATTCTCATTGGTTTGTGTTCGATGCCTGCCTATGCGATCTTTTCCCAAATTATCGATCGCTATAGTCGTCCCCAGTTATTTCGCTATGTATTGTTGCTCTCGATCTTGGTCATTTTGGGATTGAGATTTTTACTGACTGTAGATAGTCCGATAGTTTATTACATTCTTTTAATTGGAATCTTTTTTCAGTGGGATTTTCACAATAATATTCTCTACCCTAGTTTGTTAACAGATTATTTTACTACTCTAGAGTACAAAGAATACGCGCCTTATATTGGCATCGCTCAAGCAGTAGGGACTATGTTGGGTGGTGGTTTAACCGTACTCTTGTCTCATTATTTGCGGACTAGAGATTTATTATTTTGTCTGCCGATTATTTTTGCGGTGGCTTTTGCCCAACTGTTGTATCTAGAAAACTCTCAACGGCGTTTGGATACCATCCCGACGAAAAAATCTGTCGGCATCATCGAATCACTGCAAACTTTCCCCGATCTAGTCAAACGCTATCCTTTAGTTCTCTTTTTGGCTAGTAGTAGTTTTTTACTGGTCATTATCTATATTAGTTCGGAGTTTCTCTGGTTTAATATCTATGGTCAGCATTTTAGCGAAGAAGCTTTAACTGGGTTTCTCGGATTAATGCGGATTATTATTAGCCTGGTACAAGTATTTATCCTCTACGTTATTACTCGTCCTCTACTGCAATGGTTGGGAGTTGCAAGGATGAACCCCGTCTATCCTCTCACTACCCTAGCCAGTTTATCGGGACTATTGCTTAATTTGAATTTACCTGCTGCTATTGGTCTTCATATCAATGGAGATGCACTCTACAAGGCAATTAATCTACCCGTACATCAATTAAACTACAATGGTATTCCTCAAGAATTTATCGGCAGAGTTAGAGCCTTAAGTGATGGTTTTATTTACTCTATAGGGCTTACTTTAGCTGGTATTGTGTTGTGGTTTTGCCATTTATATTTAAGTTTAGTGCAGATTACTGGGCTAGCTGCGGGATTAACAGTACTGCTATTACTGGTGCGTATACCTATGGGTAGATTTTATGCCCAGAGTTTGGAGGAGATGATTCGCTCTGACACGATTAATTTAGATGATTTTAGCGATGAAGGAACTCAATTACCACCCCAGTCTAGTACGGCAATTCGTGAATTGCTTACCAATGAAGACCTTTATGTACAAATTAAAGGTCTAGAATTAGCAGCTAATCTCCATAACCCCAGTCAGTTTTTACCAGAAATTAAAAACCTCTTATTAAATGAAGACCCCAAAATAAGTCATGAAGTAGTTAAGTTATTTGCTACAAATTATGATGCTGAGGCAGTTAAAGAATTTGAAAGCTTGTTAGATCGAGACGATCGATCTATATTACGTAGAATAGCTTTAGAAATATTAATTGCTAACCATTACAGTTTTAGTGATGAGCAAATTAACTCGTTACTAACAGATAGCGATCGCACTATTAAGTTTTTAGGTGCGGTAGCTGCTATACAAAGAAAAGCTACCGATAAAATAGATACAGAAACTGTTCGGTCTCCAATTTGGCGCTCGCCCGTAGACTCCTCTCAAGCTAAGGCGATCGTCCGCATCGTTACTTATAGTGGCGATCGAGAATTAATTCCTCTAATTATTAATCTTCTTCCTCAAGCTAATTTAGAAATTAAACGGGAAGGACTGGAGGCTTTATGTGTTTTGGCTTCTGCCGATAATTGCGATTTAGCCCAAATTGCTGTCAAGGAAATTAACCATCCCGAACCATTAGTCAGAAGTGCTGCCTTTAAATTATTGGCAATTACCCGTTGTCAAGCCATGTTATCTCAGGTAACTTTAGGTCTTGAAGACCCCGATCCTAGAGTACGTCAGCAAGTAGCAAATACCCTGGCAGCTTATGGCAAACCAGGTTTATCCCTAGCACAAAAGAGTTTATCATCGCCTCAAAGAGAAGTCGTCAATACAGCGATCGCCGCGATCGCTAAAGTCCGTACCAAATCCGCTAGTGATATCTTATTTAAATACCTTACCCCTGAATTCGAGCAATTAAATAAAACACGCAAATGGCAGCAACAAATTCCTCAAAATGAACAAAGTTGGAAGCCATTAGCAGTTGCCATCGAGAATTACCATCAAAGTTTAATTCAAAAAGTTTTATATATCCTTTCCTGCCTGGGATACTCTCGTACAGTTAACTCTGTCACTCGTATTTTAGCTACTACAGACCAGAGAGACTTAGCCAATGCAGTAGAAGTCTTAGTATCTTTAAATCATCGTCGTTTTATCTTACCTCTAGTTCCTCTACTAGAACAAATAATCAGGCAAGAAAAACCAGCTAGTAACATTAAACTTACTTCTCAATGGCTTAGAAATAAAGGTTATAAAATACTCCTTAAAGCATTAGAATCAAAAGACCGATGGATCAGAACTGGTGCTTTGATAGCTCTAGCAAGAATACCATTTACTTTACTCGAAGATCCTGACTCTGTGGTTCAATTAATTGCTAGAGAAATTTTTCCTGCTTCTTGTCAACTTTCTTCCCCTACTAATTCTTTGATGAACCGATTACTTTTACTCAAAAATGTTGCTTTATTTAAAAATCTTTCTTTAGACGAATTATTGTTGATAGATAAAGCCTTAGAGCAACAACAAGTATTAACCAACGAAACTATTTACACTGAAGGTAGTTGGGGTTCGCATTTTTATATTATTGCTGAAGGTACTATTCAAATAGTTAAAAAACTGGATGGAGAAGAACAGGAGATTAAGCAGCTATCGAAAGGACAGTATTTTGGTGAAGTGGCACTATTTGATAATGCGCCTCGTTGGGATGGCGCGGTCGCGCTTTCTAATTGTACCCTACTCAAATTAGAAAAAAAACGCTTCATTAGTTTAATTACTCAGCGTCCCCACATTATCTTAGAAATCTGTCGTTTTTTGAGTAAAAGACTCAGAGAAACTGACAAATACACCTCTTCTCCTAAAAAATTACCATCTACAATAGTGGATTAAATAGTAATTAATAGTGTTTCTTTTTAGTACAATTTATTAACTTTTACGGCAAATTATGATTTTTACTGGCAAGATAATTAGTATAGACTTCTTGCAACGTCAGCGTCCAACGAACATAGTTCGTTATAGAGGTCTCATACACAAGTAAAATCATGAATCCATCCAACTCACAAAGATTGATTAACTCGATCGACTTTATCTTCAGCTAACTGAAGCCTTTTTATTTATGGCTTTGGTGGCTAAACATTAGAATTACTCGGAGGGTAAGTTTCATGGACAATAAGGAACTTCTTAAGCGATATAATAACAACGAATTAGACTTTGCAGGTTCAAGCTTGCACGCAGCCGATCTTAAATCAGCAAATCTAACTCGAATTAATTTAAGTAAAGCAGATTTAAGCGATGCTTACTTGAGTGACGCAGATTTAAGTGGTGCTTGTTTGCAACAAGCAAATTTAACCGACGCCGATCTCAATAATGCTAGTCTTGTCGGTGCCAATCTCATGGAAGTTAATTTAATTGGTGCAGAATTAATTGGTGCCGATCTTAGAGGTGCAGATTTAAGTGGGGCCGATTTACGTTGTGCTAATTTGCATAAAGCCGATCTATGTGGTGCAAATTTAACTGATGTAGACCTTGGTGGTGCAGATTTGAGTAGTGCAGACTTAACTGATGCTCAACTAAATGGTACCGATATTAGTGTTGCTGAAACAAAAGGAGCTTGTTTGGAAAAAGCCCGCTTTAATGAAGGTGAAAGAAAGCAAATGGCTACCTCTCACCATTGGGTAACCTGGTCGGGTCGTTAAATTTTGTAGAATCTTTTTTGATTACGCTATCTGTTAAATTACATCTTAATAGATAGCGGTTTTATTTAATCGGAATTAATCTCTTTTACCTTTTACCTTTTACCGCCAATCTACGCTGAATTGAAGAGGACACGGTTTTTGAGGAAACCTCAAAAACGTTAGATTTCCGTTTCAGCGTAGCACTCCCGAGTGCATTCCGCACCTTTTACCTTGACCGGGGAACGCCGGTCGGGGAATGGGGCTAGAATAAACAGTTAACTGTCGGATTCATAAACATAAAATTTACAAGCCCCCTTCCCCCGCAGGCACCGGAGGGGCTGTCTCTTGAATTCGATTCAAGAGCTTGTATGCCCCGTTCGTTTTACAAGGGGATGTGGGCGGGTAGGGATTCTCCTGCGTCCGCTCTTCGGGCAACGCCCCGTGGCGGTGTAACGGTGACTTAACCAAGGTTTATAGGACTTATGCAAGAGGTCTATTGTCAGCACGGGTAATTAAAAACTAAAGGCTGAAAGCTGAAAGCCGATAGCTTTTTTAGTGAGAAAATTTGAGACAATAAAAAGGACTTTTGGCTAATTTCGCTACCGAATAGTGAACAAAAAATTATGCAAACTTTAGACAACCCTACTCTTAACCCTACTAATAACTCAGCTATTGATACTACTATTCATCGACGTAAAACTCGCCCTGTCAAAGTAGGAGACGTAACTATTGGCGGTGGCTTTCCCGTAGTAGTTCAGTCAATGATTAATGAAGACACTCTAGATATAGAGGGTTCGGTGGCTGCTATTCGTCGCTTACACGAAATTGGTTGCGAGATTGTGCGGGTTACTGTTCCCAGTATGGCTCATGCTAAAGCTTTAGCCGAAATCAAACAAAAATTGGCTCAAACTTATCAACCAGTCCCTCTAGTTGCTGATGTCCATCATAATGGCATGAAAATTGCCTTGGAAGTTGCCAAACACGTTGATAAAGTTAGAATCAATCCTGGATTATACGTTTTTGAAAAACCCAAGAGCGATCGCACTGAATATACAAAAGAAGAATTTGCAGAAATTGGGGCAAAAATCCGCCAAACTCTCGAACCTCTGGTAATTTCTCTCCGAGACCAGGGTAAGGCGATGCGTATCGGCGTTAATCATGGTTCTTTAGCCGAAAGAATGCTGTTTACCTACGGCGATACTCCCGAAGGAATGGTAGAATCTGCATTAGAATTCATTAAAATTTGTGAATCTCTAGATTTTCGCAATCTAGTTATTTCCCTAAAAGCTTCCCGTGTTCCTGTCATGTTGGCAGCTTATCGCCTGATGGTTAAGCGCATGGATGAATTAGGTATGGACTATCCCCTTCATTTAGGCGTTACCGAAGCTGGAGATGGAGAATACGGACGGATTAAATCAACTGCTGGCATCGGAACACTTTTAGCAGATGGAATTGGCGATACCATCCGTGTTTCTTTAACCGAAGCACCAGAAAAAGAAATTCCTGTTTGCTATAGTATTTTGCAAGCTTTGGGTCTGCGGAAAACAATGGTGGAGTATGTTGCCTGTCCTTCTTGCGGTCGTACTTTATTTAATTTAGAAGATGTACTACACCAAGTCCGTGAAGCTACCAAACACCTAACTGGTTTAGACATTGCCGTGATGGGCTGTATTGTCAATGGCCCAGGAGAAATGGCAGATGCAGACTATGGTTATGTGGGTAAACAACCTGGTTATATCTCTCTTTATCGTGGTCGAGAGGAAATCAAGAAAGTCCCAGAAGATAAGGGAGTAGAAGAACTAATTAATCTCATTAAAGCAGACGATCGCTGGGTCGATCCTTAAAATTGAGTAGCAAGTAGCAAGTAGTAAGTAGCAAGTAGCGGTGCGACCCTGGTTGGGTTTCCTGACCTAGAACACCGATTCAGTATTCATAAATTCCTGGTTGGGTAAGACAAGGGAGACAAGGAAGACAAGGAGGACAAGGAAGAAAGGTTAATTTCTCGTTTCTTCCCTCTCCGCGTCAATCAAAACCACCAAATGTTAAAAACATACACTTGAAAGACAGTGGTATCTCTAATTAGATTCAGCAATGCCCTACATAGAGAACGGTAAAAAGTCGATCGAAGGTGTCAATATTAGTGTTGCTACATAAAAAAGTGTCAATATCAGTGTTTTTACGGGAAAAAAAAACAGTAAAATTCATCAAAGATCGGTAATTTTTTGGTAGTAATTTTACTGAGATAATAATATTTTTATGACTAGCAACTTGAGTTATTACTTCTAATTCGTGAGAAACTCAAGGCATAATCCCCAAAGATAAGTTAGGGTCAATGTACAATGCCGAAGAGTTTATAATTGCTTCGTTAAATTTCATTAATATTTTTCTCATTTCTTTTTTGGCTGATGTGTCATATGCCTCTTCCAGTGAAGCTAGCTTACGCCCAATCATCCGAGATTCCAAGACCCGATTCAGGACTATTCCTATATCAGAGAGTATCATTCCTCAACAACTGGCACAAAATCAGCCAGATGATTCTAATAAAGAGAAACCGGAAGAGAAACTGGAACGACTTCCATGTCCATTAACGACCAGCGAATCTGACGAGAAGAAGCCATCTACACCTGAACTAAGTGATCGGACAATTCAAGTTACTGGTCGCACTGTCTTGGGGGAAGAAGGCAAGACTATCTCTCTTGAAGAATTTATTAAAAAATTTAAAGAGGACACCGTCACTCCTGAAGGTGACCTTTCTGAAGACCCGATTAAAATTCTTGAAGAATTTATTAAAAACAATAAAGAAGGCACTGTCACCTCTGAAGAACTAAAAGCTGTTGAGAGTAACATCACCAAGGCCATCACGCAACTGTACTTAAACAAGGGGTTTCTCACCTCCAGAGCAACACAAGTTTACCTAAAAGATGGAATCGTTCAAATTAAAGTTATTGAAGGGCAATTGGAAACGATTGAGATTGAAAGAAAAAAGAACAAAAATCGCCCGAATCTTGGCTATATCTGCTCGCGAGTGAAATTGGGAGTTGATATACCTCTCAATATCTCAAAGCTGGAAGACCAATTACGTCTACTACGAGCTAATCCCTTGTTTGAAAACGTAGAAGCAAGTCTCAGATCTGCTAATGAAGAAGGTAAGAGTATTCTGGTGGTGCGCGTCACCGAAGCTGACCCTTTTGAGGGTAACTTGGGCATTGATAACTATTCTCCTCCTAGTGTGGGTGGCGAACGTCTAAACCTCAATCTGCTCTATCGCAATCTCACTGGAATCGGCGATGAAATTTCTGCTTCCTATCGTCCCAGAATCCAGACTATAGACGGGACTTATCAGTTAGAGTTTGTCTATCAAGCACCTCTAAATCCGATGAACGGCACCCTACAACTGAGAACCTCGATCGAGCGCAATGAAGTGGTAGAGGGAGAATTTGAGGACTTGGATATTCGGGGAGAAGCGGAACAGTATGAAATTAGCTACCGACAGCCATTAATTCTCAACCCTAGTCAAGAATTAGCTTTATCTTTAGGCTTTGTCTATCGGGACGGTCAGAACTTTCTCTTTCAAAATGGCTTTCCTTTCGGTATTGGACCTGATGAAGATGGTGTCAGTCGCACCAGCGTGTTTGAGTTGGGACAAGAATATACCCTCCGCGATGTCTCTGGGGCTTGGACATTTCGCTCTCAGTTACGCTTCGGGACTGGTTTATTTGATGCTACCGAAAATCCTTCCCCAGACCCTGATGGTCAATTCTTCAGTTGGTTAGCGCAAGTGCAGCGGGTGCAAGTTCTCAATGATGATAACCTTTTAATAATTCAAGGGAGTATGCCAAACGGGATCCCAGAGTACGAGTTGTAGCAGCGAATCATCAAGGGCGCGTGCTCTCTTTACAAGCGGCGATCGCCGAGACTAGAGGGGCTTATATCGGCTGGGTAGACAGCGATGACCTGCTGGCTCCTACGGCACTTAAGGAAACGGCTGCCTTGTTAGATGCCCACCCAGAGGTAGGGTTGGTGTACACTGACTACCTAGATATGGACGTAACCGGGAAGGTTAAGGGTTATGGGTGCCGTTGTCGGATTCCCTACTCCCCTCAGCGACTGCTGGTGGATTTCATGACCTTCCACTTCCGACTAATCCGTCGCTCTGTGTTTAATCAAGTTGGCGGTATTGACGAATCATTTGAGTGTGCTCAGGACTACGATCTATGTTTGAAACTTTCAGAAGTCACCCAAGTCGAGCGCATTAGGAAACCCCTCTACTACTACCGCTACCACTCAGAAACCATATCCTACGGAAAACGGCTAGAGCAAATCCGCGATTCCCAGAGGGCGATCGCTCTGGCACTCAAGCGTCGCGGGTTAGCTGACCGCTTTGAGATCGAGGTCGATCGGGGTCGGTTCTGCTTGCGCCGGAAGCCAAACCCAATCCCAGCATTAGCTAAAAGGGCAAGCGTATTTCTGGCAGCCCTTCCCCTCGCAGCAGCTATTGGCGTAATGCCAGCACGTGCCCAACAAATTATCCCCAACAATGACGGGACAATGACCATTGTGACCCAAGAGGGCAAACGCTTTGACATCGACGGCGGCACCCTGTCGGGGGATGGCAAAAATCTGTTTCACAGTTTTCAGGAGTTTGGTTTAGATGCCAACCAAATTGCCAACTTTCTGTCCAATCCTTCGATTAGGAATATTTTGTCTCGCATCAATGGTGGCAATCCCTCCATTATTAATGGTCTGATTCAAGTCACGGGTGGCAACTCCAACCTATTTTTGATGAACCCAGCGGGGATCGTCTTTGGAGCCAATGCTAGTTTAAATGTCCCTGCTGATTTCACTGCTACCACCGCTACGGGGATTGGTTTTGATGAGGTTTGGTTTAATGCTTTTGGCGCTAATGACTATATCAACTTGGTGAGCAACCCTAATGCCTTTCAATTTGAGGGGACGCAAGCAGGAACTATTATTAATGCCGGCGACTTGACAGTAGCACCGGAACACAATCTGTCTCTGATGGGCGGGACAGTTATTAATACTGGCACTATAGAGGCTCCAGGAGGCAACATTACCGTAACGGCTGTACCGGGAACCAGTCGGGTGCAAATTAGCCAAGAAGGGCAGGTTCTCAGTTTAGAAGTTGAGCTGCCAACAACGGCGGATGGACAGCAGCAGCCGATTCGGGTATTAGATTTACCCACTTTGCTGACGGGTCCAGCAGAGAATGTGGAGACAGGATTGAGTGCTAGTTCCGATGGCACAGTGCAACTGAACAATTCTGACACGACTATTCCCACCGATGGGGGTACGGCGATCGCCTCTGGTACTCTCGATGTCTCTGGTGAGGCGGGTGGCAGCGTCAATGTTTTGGGAGATAAGGTGGGAGTGATTGGAGCCAATATTGATGCCTCTGGGAACAATGGCGGTGGCACGGTATTAATTGGTGGGGATTATAAAGGTCAGGGTACAGTACCCAATGCAGAGGTGACATTTGTCAGTGAAGATTCGGCGATTAATGCTGATGCCTTGACGGATGGCAATGGCGGTCGCGTTATTGTTTGGTCAAAGGCAACCACCCGCGTCTATGGCTCTATTAGTGCCCGTGGCGGTGTGAATTCTGGCAATGGCGGTTTTGTCGAAACCAGTAGTGGTGGATTCTTGGACGTGACCAACTCTCCTAATGTCTCTGCGTCAGCTGGTATAGGGGGGACTTGGCTGATCGATCCGCACAATATCACCATTGATTCGGACGTGTCCTCTTTTGATATCGATGAGACGGAAGAGAATGGCTCTAAGATCTTTACCGCAATCGATAACGATGCATTCCTAGATATCAGCGACCTCCTGGCTGCCTTGACTAACGGAGCCACAGTTATTGTATCAACTGGGATAACAGGCACCCAAGATGGAAATATCACCTTAGCTACAGACCTTGATTTCAACGAGACGGGTAATAATACTCTAACCTTGGAGGCAGCTGGCAATATCAACATCAATGGACAGATATTTGACAGCAATGGTGGCGGTGACTTGCTGAACTTGTTTTTAAACGCAGACAGCGATGGCAATGACCGGGGAACCGTCGACATCAATCAGCCTATCTTGACAGGTGGTGGGGATATCACTGTCAATGGAACCAGCATCATAGGTGACAGCATAGCTATTAATGCCCCGCTCAACTCGGGGAGCGGAGATATTACTCTTTCCGGTAGCGGTTACGGGATCGGGGTTGATGCCCCGATTAACTCGGAGGGCGGGAATATCAGCCTCACTGGGACTACTAGTGTCTCGTCTGTTGAGGACGGGATCGGGGTTGATGCCCCGATTAACTCGGGGGGCGGGAATATCAGCCTCACTGGGACTACTAGTGTCAATAGTGACGGGATCGGGGTTGATGCCCCGATTAACTCGGAGGGCGGGAATATCAGCCTCACTGGGACTAGCAGTGGCATCGAGGGCTTTGGCATCGGTGTTGAAGCCCCGATTAACTCGGGGGGCGGGAATATTAACCTTACTGGGACTAGTGCCAACAGTGACGGTATCGTTGTTTTTGAACCTGAAGACACTGCAACCACTAGCAGTCTCGACTCGGGGAGCGGCAATATTACCCTAACCGCTGACAGTATTGAGCTTGTTGGCGATGATAATGTTTTTGTAACTGGCAACGAGCTGCTCGTGCAGCCATTAACCCCCAATCTTGACCTAGAAATCGGTGGGGAAGATGCAGCTTTCCTAAACAGTACGGAACTAGCAAAGTTAACTGGCACCATCATCATTGGACGGGATAACAGCAGCGGTGAGATTACCCTGAATGGTGATGTGACTTTTAATGATCCTGTTACTTTGCGATCGCCATCCGATTCAGGCTCAATCACTACCACAGGTTTTACCTTAACTGGAGCAGACAACGCTACAATTACCCTACTAGCCAACCAAGACATTACTACTGGGAATATCACCAATCCTGGTCGGGAAATTACGATAACCAGCAACGCTGGCAATATCAATACCAGTATCGGGGTACTTAACACTAGCTCTACTAATGACGGAGGAGCGATTACTCTCACTGCTCCTGGTAACATTACTACAGGTGATATCGATTCAAGTTCGCAGGGCAGTGGTCAAGGTGGGGCAATTACTCTCGAAAGCAGCGGAACAATTGATACAACGGCTGGCTCTCTCAACGCTAGTTCGGTAGGGGGAGATGGGGGCGCGATTGACCTGGAAGCGTCAGGCAATATCACCACAGGCAACATTATCTCTTCAGCCAATGGCACTACTGGCAATAGCGGGGAGATTGAAATCACCAGCGGGGGGACGATCGATACTTCTAGTGGTAGCCTTGACTCTTCTGCGGCCAATGGTAGCGGGGGCGCGGTTGCTCTCAATGCCGCAGGGGATATTATTAGTGCTGAGATTAATTCGAGTTCCCAGGGCAGCAGTCAAGGCGGAGGGATTACCCTCGACAGCGGCGGAACGATCGAGACAACGGCTGGCTCTCTCAACGCTAGTTCGGTCGGGGGAGATGGAGGAGCAATTTCTCTAGAAGCTGCTGGCGACATTACTACGGCTGCCATTGTCTCTTCAGCCAATGGCACTACTGGCAATGGCGGGGAGATTGGAATCACCAGCGGGGGGACGATCGATACTTCTAGTGGTAGCCTTGACTCTTCTGCGGCCAATGGTAGCGGGGGCGCGGTTGCTCTCAATGCCGCAGGGGATATTATTAGTATTAGTGCTGAGATTAATTCGAGTTCCCAGGGCAGCGGTCAAGGCGGAGGGATTACTCTCGACAGTGGTGGGACAATTTCTACGGGCAATCTCACTAGCTCCGGTACCAGCGGGGGCGATATTACCGTTGATGCTTCCACTACCATCACCATCGGCACGATTGATTCCAGGGGTAGTGTGGGTAACGGAGGCAATGTTAACCTCGATCCCAGTGGTGATATTGAAGTTACTTCTATCAATGCCCAAGGCGGTAGCAGCGGAATAGGAGGTAACGTTAATATTACAACCGAGCAATTTTTCCGAGCCACTGACACTTTCACAGACGATAATGATGTAATTGCCAGTATTTCTACAGCAGGCGGTCAAGGGGGAGGAGACATCACGATCCAACATGGGGGACGCGGTTTGACTCCCTTTGAGGTGGGGGATGCTACTATCAACGGCACGGAAGCTGCTATTACCAGTGGTGAGTTCTCAATTCTGCCTTTTAGGTCCTTCCCCTTCACTTTCAGAGAAGGTAATATTCAGATTATTAGCGTCGATCCACCCCCTTTCGAGAGAGATATCAGCCCCCTAAAAAAACCCATCCCACCTCTAAAAAAAGATCCCATCTCACCAGTAGCAATCAAGCCTTTCTCTACATTGACCCCAGAGACACGCTTTACTCGTGAGTTTGAGACTTATCTAGGCATCAGCGGAACTCCCATCAAAAACCTGGATGAGATCCAGGAAACCCTGCGCCAGATTGAACAAGCGACTGGCATTAAACCAGCTCTAATCTATGCCATCTTCTTCCCGCAAACTGTTCTCTCAGCAGAGGAGGCGCTAGACTTCAAGGGTCAGCCGGAAGATAGATTAGAGCTGGTACTAGTACCCTCTAAAGGACAACCGATTCGGAAGTGGGCAGAAGGAGCAACGCGAGAGAAAGTCAAGATAGCAGCTGATCGATTTCGGAAAATTAGCAATGATAAGAAGCTCGAACCCTCCAAGCGTTACCTACCACCGGCTAAACAGCTCTATCAGTGGCTAGTTGCTCCTCTGGAGGAGGAGTTACAAAAACAAGAAATTGATAATCTCGTGTTCGTTATGGATATCAATTTGCGCTCCCTGCCAGTGGCGGCACTCCATGATGGGCAAAAGTTTCTAGTGGAAAAATACAGCGTTGGCTTGATGCCCAGTCTTTCACTGACTGATACTCACTATAAAGATGTGAGGAAGATGTCAGTCTTGGCAATGGGAGCCGTGGAATTCCCGAAATTCCCTAAAGAAAAAGAATTACCAGTTGTGAACACCGAGTTGGATGTGATTACACAACTATGGTCTGGCAAGTCGTTACGCAACAATGAATTTACCAAGGACAAGTTACGAGCAGCCCGCGCCGACGACCCGTTTGGCATAGTTCACTTATCCACCCATGCCAACTTTGAATCTGGTCAGCCCAGTAACACCTACATCCAATTTCGGGACAATAAGCTGGGACTTAACGAGGTACGTGAGTTGAAATTGAGCGATCCACTCACAGAACTTATAGTGTTGAGTGCCTGTCGCACAGCTTTGGGAGATAAGGAGGCCGAGTTGGGCTTTGCTGGGTTTTCCGCGAAAGCAGGAAGCAAGTCAAATTTAGCAAGTCTTTGGTTCGTCGAACAAGTAGGCACATTCGGTTTGATGGCTGATTTTTACAAGCAGTTGAAAAAAACCGGCGTCATTAAAGCAGAGGCTCTACAGCAAGCTCAGTTAGACATGATTAATGGGGAAGTACGGATGGAGAACGGTAAGTTGAAGATAGAAGAGAAAAGTTTTGATCTGCCACCCAAGCTTGCTGAGTCAGCTGACAGAGACTTTAAGCACCCCTACTATTGGAGCGGTTTTACGATCATCGGCAACCCCTGGTAAGCTAGTCAACATCAAATTTGCTAGTTAAGCCTGCTGGTAGCAGAGGATGATTTTCAGTCACTCGGCGTGATTATCTGGGTTACGGAACTTGGATCTGTTTCCCTGAGTAATGTCTCTGGCTGTTCCTCTTCTGATGCTGCTTCTGCCAAGCGTTGCTCTAAGCCAGTTGCGCTTTGCTCGTCACCCAATTCCCGGTATTCAGCTATTACCTGGGCAGACAGTCGCTCGGCTTCCTGCATTTTACCCAGCATCAATTTGGTCCTTGCCAAGCCATCTTGTGTAGCGGTCAGGGCATACCGAGCTAGCGTAGAGGCAAACAGCTCGCTTGCCTTTTCGTAGCGAGCTTCTGCCAATAGATTCAGTCCAACTTCTGTGTAGAGATCTCCCAACATACGGAAAACCAGTGCAGTTTGGCTGTCCTGCTCCACCAAAGCTTCTAGGGTGGCGATCGCCTCAGCAGTTAGATTTTCTCCGCGGTACAGTTTAGCTAAGGTTAAGGCACGTTCTTCCTCCGTCCGATCCTCCAATTCGGCGATTTTTGCCGCTTTCTCCTCTACTTCTTGGATCGTGTCTTCATCGAGCAGCTCGAACCCCAGGATGCCGCCACCATCTTGCAGAGAAGAAACGTTGTCAGCTTCAACAGTCACCAAATATTTAACTCCCCACTCCAAAGGAGGGGCATTATTCGGATAAACAACCTCAGTTGAACTTTCTTCTGTCTCCCACTCTAATCCACCTGGTCCAAGCAACCGCACAGTATAGTTAGTTACCCCTTCCACCCCATTCCAGCGAAAAGTTGGCCTGTCGTGAAGCAAATAAGTCATACGAGGATGGAGAATGTAAGGAATCTGCAGGTTACTACCGCCAGGTCTGTATCTCGTTTCTCCTTTTACCACGGACGGGTTCCACTCAGGGCAACCTTCGTGTATGCTTGAGGGAATGCCAACAGGCACTCTCCAGATATCTGAATCCTCATCCGCGCAGAGAACCTTAGCTATTGCTCCTGACTGGGGAAACAGGAGATCTCCAGGCTGTAACCTTTCCCCAACACCAGTTGAGCGGTACTCAGAAGATCCGCGTTTGAGTAACACTTGACCGCTGCACTCTATAATTTCAATTTCCTGTGCAAGCACGGTGGAAACAGATCCAATGTTAGCTACAACTATCAGAAAGACAAAGATAATTCTTCCTTTCAAGAAAATGTTTTTACATCTAGGCAAATACCTCACCAATTTATCAACAATATTAGTTTTCACGATCCACCTCCATCCAATATCGAAGTTTCATCAAGACATCGTTTCTTTGCTTCAAATTTCCAGACATCTTCCTCAGGGGTCTTGACAGGGTTGTTACTGAGGCAGTATCTCCATTCCTCTTGGACCTGCTTGGAATCGTGTTCCTTCTCTTCCAGCACATGCGCCAGTAAGCAATGTGCAGATGCCTGCTGTGTTTTAGAAAGTTGTGTTTTTTTTGCTAGGTCAATTGCTTCATTAAGTTTCGCCTCTGCTTCTGCTAGAAACACATTTTTTAACGTCTTGTTTTGTGCTTGAAGTCCTTGTTCCAATCTCGTCCAACCCAGATTCTTGTTAAGGTTGTAATTCACAATATCATTATCTGATAGTTTAATCGATGGATTTGATTCTAACCGCCTCAAAAGATAAGCAGCTTCGTTGTATTTTTTATCTAGTATGTGCAAGCGAGCCAGGTTATTATAGGCAGCATAATAACCATTTTCAAGAGCAATCTGGTATTCAGTGCGAGCACGATTAAAATCATGAAATTCTTCGTACAGCGAGCCGAGGTAGAAATGTGTTCTACCATCGTTGGGGTTGAGCGCAAGAGCCTTTTTGTAATGGGATTGGGCACTAGCTAAGCGACCAACTTCGTAATCATGGAATCCAGCATTGCTGAAAACTGGGGCAATTCTAGGTAAGAATAAGCGGAGGCAAACAAAAATTAACAAGAGTAAGCTAGCAGCACCAAACATGTCTTTTTCCCTTAAATAACTAGGAATAATGCGATTTTTAAGAGTATTTTTCATAACTGTCTGCCCAGGTTCCGTGAGTGTTCCTAAACTTGCGAATGAAAGGAAACTCTGAATAATGACAGGCCAGCAATCGAATAGATTTGGTCCACCACTTAAAAGGGAGAAGATACCTACTATATCTATCAAGAGACTTAAGGTAGCTACGAGCCATAGAAAAGCCAAAGTCTTCCATGCCAACTTAAATCGATCCCACCAGCGGACATTAATTTTGGGAAACCACTACCAAGCTTTTTTTTGAGGCTTCTTACAGACATTCTGCAAATCTTTGAGTTGAATCACAATCTTGCGCTGCTCTTCCTGGCAAATTTTTTGGGAAAACGCTTTAAACTGTTCCCTCAATTTTCTATCAAGTTCACTAACCTTTACAAGAATCTTTGCAGGATTATCCCTGTTTTCTAGTTGTTTTTGGAGGGCATCGCGAGCCACAAGAACATCTAAAACTTGTTTGACTGGCAACTTGTCAATTGATACATTATTAAACTCCGAGTCTTTAATAGGGGAGTCTTCTACTTCTTTTTTAAGCGCAGTCAAAGCATCTTCATACCTTTCCAACACTTCCTCTATCCTAGAATTAGTCATTACATATTACACCTCCTGAGAACTGAAAAGGTTTTTTTAGGGGCTTTGATCTGATGTCCAAAGTACTTATGTATATAGGCTTTAATTTTGCTTTATTTTTTCTGGATCAACAGACAGGCTTTCATCAAAAAGATATGGACATCGTCTAGGTTTTTTTTGGCAAAGACACGATTCGATTTATGTATCCAACTTAATTGTCTCTTGTATTAAGAGAATACAAATAACAAAATAAAAAAAATTAACTTACGATTCGCACTTTTTTTCGGCTCTACCGAACCTGTGATGTAAAACTGTTAGAAACTAATCATCGAAAGTCTTGCACAGCAAGACTTTTAGTTCTTGATAGTTTAATCTTTCGGAGAAAATAACGATGGTTGATGAATTTGTCCCCTTTACAAATATTTATCGCTTCCTATAACCGATAAATATTGGTTTCCGTGTAATTACTGAATTTGATTAGCAACGTCAGATGAGAAAACGAAAGACTTTGACCAAAATTACTTTAGCCATAATTTTTAGTTTATTTACACTCAAATGTTCTGAATTTTATGTGTAATTCCTGAATTTATTCTGCAGGATTTATACTTGATTTATTAGTAATTATACTGGAGCATTTTTCTCTTTTTAAGTCCGTCGAACTCAGGTATATTTACAAATTATTTACAAATTTATCGAATTTAGATTGGCAATAACTACCTGGAGATACAATATAGGTGTAGTAAGACTCAATCATTAATATAGATCGTGTTAATTCTGTAACTCCTGGCACATCCCGCCACAACAAAGTTAACACCGCAGCTACCATCAAGGGAAGTGTCAGAATTCTCTCTCTGAGCCCCAATTCTCGAAAAAAACGGGACTGGGATGTAATTGTTGGAGTTAATAAAGCGGTTAAGTCTTCGGTAATAACTCGCTCTTCCCAGGGCTATTTCATTCTCGTGCCTCCAGATAATAAATTATCTGTCTAAGTGTACTAAGTCCGTTTAAACGGACTTGCACTTTAAGCCAAGAAATGAATTTCTTGGTAGATTATTGTCAGCATGAAATAGCCCTGCGCTCTTCCACCATTGGTCGCCATCGTTTTCTTGGCATGGTCACGAGTGATTTTTCGGGGCATTTCCTTCTGGTAATGATTTTCCAGGTTTATTTTGCCATGAATGAGTTTGTTTCTCTTTTATTCGCTTAAAAACTTCTTTCGGCTTTCCTTGACATTATGTTCGATATCTTAACTTGTTACGAATGGTTGGACTCCCTAGTTTTCGTTGTTTGAAGCCCCCTTTCCACGCCCTCTGCCGACTGCCTTGCCCGAAGGGCGGTCACCAATGCCTATTGCTCATTCCCTTCTTTAAAACCTTGCACTATCAATTGAATTCCCAGTAAAAATAAACCAAGAGCGACAAAAGCAAAAACTGAGGCCCCTAAGGCGACTACTCCAGTGACTAAAGTACGCACGGCAACAGAAATCCTTAATGCTAACGCACTATTCATAACTAGGGGTTTAGCTGCATAGGTTTGAGAAATAGAAGAAAAAAGTAAATAAAGAGCAAATGATAACCCACCAGAAATAATAGACCCCACAAAACAACGAAGAGGTGTTACTTTTTGGTTTAAGGATTCATCACTTGGGGCAGAAGAATCTTGATTGGTTGTTTTATCGTTCATTAGGTACTATCTTTTAGAGTTTTTGGGTGAAGATTAATCTATTTTAAAACTGGCTTCTTGGCAATATTCTCTCGTTTAAGGAATGATAATTTCGAGTTTTGAACTCATATTTTGTTAAGATATGAGACTTTAGCTAGATTAGAATTTTAATATTTTGTAGCATTATATACAGAATATTCTAGCTTTTTATTATTGTAAAAGTTGAAAACTGTAGTTTTTGGAGTTAATGATATGGCTGTTCTCGCAACTGTACGCTCACAATCTCAGGTTCAATGGTGTGATGTTCCTCTCAATTTTATCCCCGCAGAAATTCCTCAAGCAAAATCTAATACTTGGGTAAGGTTACTCACTTTACTTAATCCTTATTGCCATGATGAAGCCTTGCTTTTATGTCCAAAATCAGATACAGAATGGGTTGCTTGGGTTCCCGATCATGGTGAAGCAATTCTACACGTTAATCACTTTTGTTTGCAACATTCATAGGTGGTATCGGTAATACTAAGATTTTTCTTCGTTAATAATTCCTCTTGATTGCAGGAGTCTTTGTCTTTTCTTACGAGCAATTTCTTGCAGATCGACACTGCGATCGGTTTCATCGACAATTTCCCCCGTCAAAACTTCTAAAACATCTTCTAAAGTAACTACTCCTGCAACTCCTCCGTATTCATCTAAAACAACGGCTAAATGTTCTCTAGTTTCTTGAAAAACTTTGAGTAATTTATCTGCTCTAATAGTTTCAGGAACAAAACGTACTTGGCGCACGAGATTTTTAACCAGTTGTTGTTTATTGTTTTCAATCATTGCCGTCAGCAAATCATCTTTTAAGACTAAACCAACTACATTATCAATAGAATTTTCAATAACTAAAATGCGGGTATGTTGGGAAGAAATAATCTCTTGCTGGCATTCAGCTAGAGTTAAGTCCCCTTTTAAATAAGTAACAATAATTCTGGGAGTCATTAAGTCAGAGGCAGTTAAATCATTCAACTGAAAAACGTGTTGAATCATTTCCGCTTCGTCATCTTCTATTACTCCTTCTTGATAACCAATTTTAGTTAAAAACTTAATTTCAGCTTCATTAGTGGTAGGAATCGGTTTTCCTTGAGTAATGGGGGCAGTAACTTGCTCAACTAACCAAACTAAAGGTGTCAATAAAATAGTCAAAAATTTAACAGGTATAGCAATAAATAGTGCCACATTTTCTGCATAACGTTCACTTAAAGTTTTGGGAATAATTTCTCCTAAAATAATAATTAAAAAAGTAAGCACTCCAGAAAATACTCCTAACCAAGTATCCCCCAATACGTCTACTGCTAGAGTCCCGATAGTAATACTACCCACAATATTAAAAATATTATTGAGTATTACTATTGTGGCGATCGGACGATTAATTTTGTTGCGAATTCCTAGTAGTGCTAGAGCAGATGGTTTTTTCGATTGTGCTAGTTGTCTAACTTTGATTAAAGGAACAGATAACAGGGCAGTTTCTGAGCCAGAACAAATTGCTGAACCCAAAATAACTATAACAACAACAATAACAAGAGCTAGCATATAAATTTATTAATTTGCGATCCTAAAATTATCCATTAATCTAAAATTTCTACTACTCCCAAAAGACCATCTATTTTAACTTTTTGACCATTGTGTAAAATTTTATTGATATTAGGAATATCCATGACGGCAGGAATACCGTATTCGCGAGCTATAATTGCTCCATGAGATAGACGACCACCCACCTCGGCAATTAATCCACCAGCACGAGCCAATACTGGCGACCATCCTGCATCGGTATAGGGAACAACTATAATAGTTTGTTTATTTATCTGGTCTGTATTGGCAAAATCAGATAAAATTTTGACCGAGCCTTCTACTTTACCCGGACTAGTACCGATACCTTTGAGTATTCGAGCATCGGCAATAACGGGAGTATTGGTGTCAGATATGACGGGAGGACGATCGCCATAGACAAGATAGGGAATATGCTTCAATTTTTGATTTTCTGCTAACTCCGCTTTTCTTTGGACAATCAATTGTTCGAGCTCTTGTTTGAATTTTTCAGTGTAATTCGCTTGTAAGGTGTGAATTTCTGACATTTTTAGATAGAAGATGTCTCCTGGTGCGCGTAACTTTCCTTCCTGTAGCCAGTGCTGTTCTAAAGCTAAAAAACTCCAGCGTAGATGAGCGAGTAATTGATTATAGACTTCACCGACTTTACCTTTTAAATTCAACCTGGTTTGAACTAGTTTAGTTTTATAGTCCGTGGTTTGCTTTTGGGTAATAGATTGGGCTTGTTGTCTCTGTGTGCGATCGCTAAAAAAGCGGGTAAACATTTCTCTGGCAGGACGGGGATTATCTCGCCAACGAGGAATAGCAATATCTGTCGCTACTTGACTCAAATAACCGTATTTATCTAACCATTGCTGAAATCTTGCTAAAATACTTTCTCCTTCTGGATTTTCAGCTATCTGAGCAAACAGAGAAGCACTGGAAGTAGTAGTTATTTTTTCCGCTGCCAATAATTTAAGGGCATCAGCAGCCAGATCTGCAAGCGATCGCATTGATTCAATTTCTGGGGTTTGACTGTGGTCTAGTTGTCGATCTTCTACTTTAAAGATTGCTTGTCTGAGGGCAAAGCTTAGAGGTGCGAGGATACTATAATAAGTCGCGTGTTCTAACACTTCTAAAATCGTTTCTACTCTAGACAAAAGTTCGGTGGGAGATAATTCTGTAGCTGGTGTTTCTCTAACATCTGCTAAAGTTGATGCAAATAACTTGTCATAATCTTGTTGGAAGTCGCGAACTAAATTCCATTCTCGTTTGCACAATTTCCATAAGCCAGATAAGTTACTGAGAGTAGATTTTAGAGGTGGTTTACTAAATTTTGCTCCTCTAGTCAAAAATTCTAGGCTTTCGGGGGGCAAACCCATTCTTAAAAAGATCGTGCCTAACAAAGTGGCGTTGAAATAGGCATGATTGTAGTGTAGGGTTGCGGTTTGTTGAAAATCAAGGTCGTGTCCTTTTTTACCTAAAACTAGATGAAAAATTTCTCCCCAGACACCGCAAGTTAGAGGTTTGTTGATCGACCAAGTCAAAGGTTTGATTAGTCCGGGAATAACTTCTGCTGCTATTTTGCGCGTCCAAATCGGTTGCAGGGTAGTAATAGAGCGTGCTTGCAATAACCACAGTTTTTCGCCATCGTAAGTCCATTCAATATCTTGGGGGATACCTTGGAAAAGCTCTTCTAGTTCCCTAGCAAGAAGGGCGACAGATTCGAGTAATTCTGTAGGAATGGTCACAGAAGAAGAGTGAGAATTTTCTTGGGTAATCACAATATTATTTCGCTCTTCTTGACGGTCTTGTTCTGCCAAAGTAAGTTCAGGGAGATTGACTAAATATCGTTGTGGGGTGACTTTTCCCGATACTACTTGGGCTGCTTCTCCTGGTAAAACTTCGATCGCTACTGCTTGACTAAACTGATTGAGAGGATCTCGACTGAAAGCAACTCCTGAAAATAATCCCTCAATTTGTTTTTGGACTATTACCGCCATTCCTGT
Source organism: Xenococcaceae cyanobacterium MO_188.B32 (assembly GCA_030065635.1). Lineage (GTDB taxonomy): Bacteria > Cyanobacteriota > Cyanobacteriia > Cyanobacteriales > Xenococcaceae > JASJDJ01. The sequence goes on along the minus strand of JASJDJ010000010.1, from coordinate 36,149 downwards.
CGAGCTTGTCTCCTCTGAATTGTCTGAGTTACTATTCATGAGACGGCGATATTCGATCGCGTTAGCTTCAATGTAAGAAGCTTGACAATCAATAATTGCAGAGTAAAGAGCTTCACGACTAGTAATATTGGCAATGCTTAAATATTGTCCTGCTGCTGAGGCATTGGCTGAATCTTCTCCTATTGCCGATGAACGCACGATTACAGGATTAGTGACTGAAGGTTGTAAAAATTTAGTTACAGTTTTGGGGTCATCTCCTGCGGGTATAACCCAACCATCGGGGACTGAATAACCCAGGCGTTTGAGGAAGGATAAATTAGCAGCTTTTTGCCCTACTTTACTAGCATCTAATTTACGCTCTAAAGACTGAATGGCTTTATTGCCACGAAAAAAACTAAACACAGTTTTAGACTCGACTTCTCCTCCCGTAGCGGGTAAATCTAAATCGTCAGGTATTTGTTGGTAAATCCATGCCAACAAACTAGCAAGAGCAGTTGCTGCTACAAAATACTCTGGTTGACTAGGGTGACGCAGCCCCATAATAATAGCAAATAAAACTAGTACTCCTAATTTTCCCACTAAACGATTGCGATTAATTGTAAAACTAATGCCACCAATAAAAAAAACTAAGGCAAAAGCGATCGGATCGTGAACTAAAACACCCCATACCACGTTAGTTGTTCCTGCACCTTTCCCCATCCAGTAACGTCCTATCACTAAGGCAATCAGAGCAATGATTTCCCAGACAGAATCGAGGGGGAAAAAGTTACGGGCTAACAAGACAGCTATAATTCCTTTTCCTGCTTCTGATAGTACGGCTAAAATTCCGACTAATTTACCACCATGGTAAAAAGCTGCCGATACAGAAATATTGCCAGTGCCTAGCTTAGATAACTGACGACCGGTAATTCCATAGGTAATCCATTCGATTAAGGGTATTCCTCCCAAAAGAGGACATACCACTAAGACAATTAAAGAACCCCAAACTTGTGAGAGCGTCATTTTTCTAGACTAAAACCAATATAGAAATTGTAGTCCCTAATAAAATAATAGAATTTTTGCATAAAATAAAAATTTCGCATTAGAGAGAATTCAAAAGAGCGATCGCTCTTATCAAAGATAGGAGACAATTTATAATGTTTAAATGACGCTTTTGACCAAAGATAATGACATACGCCATCGATGTTAGAGCCTTGACCAAACAAATTAGCGATCGCGATTTAGAGCAGTTGTGTCGTGAAAATCCCGATATGAGATTTGAAATCGATGCCCAAGGAAAATTAATTATTATGTCCCCTACAGGCAGTCTTACAGGCGAAAGAAATTCTAGTTTACTCGGTCAAGTCTGGTATTGGAATAACCAAAATAAATTAGGCAAAGTATTTGATTCTTCTACAGGTTTTAAGTTATCTAATGGCGCAACTCGCTCTCCTGATGTAAGTTGGATTTCAATTAACCGATGGAATAGTTTGAGCGATAAACAAAAGAGGGGATTTGCACCTATCGATCCCGATTTTGTAATTGAATTAATGTCACCTACTGATGAATTAGCTAAAACCCAACAGAAAATGTCTGAGTATCTTAGTTGTGGTGTCAAACTCGGCTGGTTGATTAACCCAGACGCTAAAGAAGTAGAAATTTATCGTCTTGGGGAGGATAAGGAAATATTAAAAAATCCCAGTAATTTATCAGGCGAGGAGATACTACCAGGATTAACTGTAGATTTAACCGATATTTATTAAAATTTTGTCCACAAGTCTAACACCAGAACAACAACAAGCTGCTTATGCCCATACTAGTGTAGTCGTAACTGCGGGTGCGGGGACTGGTAAAACCCATATGCTGGCAGAGCGATATCTATATTACTTACAAGAACGTAATTTATCTCCTCTAGAAATAGTAGCAGTTACCTTTACAGAAAAAGCAGCCACAGAATTGCGAGCGCGAATTCGCTCTCTAATTACGCAAAGATTACCTGACAGACTGGAAACTTTAGCCGAACTAGAAGCAGCCCAAATTAGTACTATCCATGCTCTTGCCAGTTGTATTTGTCAAGAACATTATCAATCTGCGGGGGTTCCTGCTAATTTTACCGTTCTCGATGATATCAAAGACCAAATTTGGTTAGCCGATCATTTACAAGCTGCTTTAGCTCAATTACCCAGACAATTTTATGAGACAATTCCTTACTCTTTAATGTCTGAAGCTATCTCTTTTTTGTTAAAAGATCCTTACACAGCCCAAAAAGCACTAGATCGGGGAATTCAAGACTGGTCAAAATTAATAATTAAAGCTCGTCAACAAGGGTTAATTGAATTAGTAAACGATCCCATTTGGCACGAAGCTTGGTCTATTTTGCATCAATATCAAGGCAAAGAGGGAGATAAGTTAGAGACTCTACGCCAGCAAGTAGTAGCAGCTATGACAGATTTAGAACAAGAAGAAAATATAGCTGAAGCTCTAGCTACTCTAGATAAAATTAAAGTCAATATGGGTAGTAAAAAGAATTGGCAAGATGAAGTTCTGCCCATTGTTAAAGAAACCCTAACATCTCTACGGGAATTAGTTAGAAAAATAGTTAAAAAAGGATTAATCAATCTAGAATTGGGTGCAGCAGACGATCGACTCCAGCAAACCTTACCTGCTTTAACTAAAGCCTATCAAGAAGTTTTTGCTTATTTAGCCAAACAAAAACAACAAGAGCGAGTATTGAGTTTTACCGATTTAGAAATTTATGCCCTCCAAGCTTTAAATAATCGAGATGTCAGAAATTACTATCATCAGCGATGGCAAGTATTTTTAGTAGATGAATTCCAAGATACCAATCCTACCCAAGCGCAATTACTGACAAATTTGACCAAAAATGCTCATTTAACTATCGTCGGTGATGTCAAACAGTCCATTTATGGCTTTCGTCGTGCAGATATTAGAGTATTTGAATATTTCAGGCAACAAATTCTCAACCATAAAGGCAAAGAAGTTATTCTGAGTCAAAGCTTCCGTACTCATCAAACTTTAGTTAAGCAAATTAATCATATCTTTGCGGGCTTGTTAGGCAGATATCATCAGGACTTAAGTGCTACCCGTGAGTTTGAAGTTGGGAGTATAGGGAAGATGGAGGAGATGAGGAAGATAGGGAAGGAAGATAACAGTTTTCCCTATATACAGGTGTTTGCAGTTGAAACCGATCGAGAAAGTAATAAAACTGAGCGTCAACATTTAGAAGCTTCTTATCTCGCTCAGAGACTCAAACAAATGCTGGAAGCAAATACCCCAATTTATGATAAACAAACTCAGCAATTACGTCCCCTGCAACCCAAAGACATTGCTATTCTGACTCGTACTTGGCAACCTTTAGAAACCTACTATAGTGAGGCTTTAGCAGCAGCAGGAATTCCCGTTGCACCCGCTGGGGGTGGTAATTTACTCGCTACCAGAGAAGCAAAAGATGGTTATGCTTTATTGCGTTTTCTTGCCGATCGCCGAGATAATATTGCTTTAATCGCAGTGTTAAGAAGTCCTTTTTTTGCCATTAGCGATCGCCTTTTATTTACACTAGGGATACAAGAACAAACTAAGCAAATTGATTGGTGGACAAAAATTAAAACCAGTCAGATAAGTGGACTAGAACATCCAATTACCGTACTCCAACAATTACTCGACAAAACTAAAGAAGAAGCATCCTCTCGTATCTTACAACTAGTCGATCGCCTGACAGGATATACTGCTGTTATTGCTAATTTACCCAAAGCCAAACGCCGACTAGCAGACTGGCAAGGATTTGGTCATTTAGTTAAAGAATTAGAACAAGGGACAGAAGATATATTTGGCGTAGTACGTCGTCTCAAGCGTTTGGTTGATGAAGAAATAGCCATTCCTCGCCCTCTTTTAGAAATAGATAATGCAGTTTCTCTAATGACTATTTTTGCTGCCAAGGGTTTGGAGTGGTCATTAGTGGTAGTGGCAGATTTGAGTAGAGAACGTCCTAAATCTTCTCCCCCAGTGCATTTTGATTCCAAATTAGGCGTTGCTCTCAACACTAAAGATGAACGAGGAGAAATTCAAAAACCCGTTCTTTATCAATGGTTGGAATATCAACAACAACAAAGAGAAGCAGAAGAAGCCCTTCGCATTCTCTATGTAGCCCTAACTAGAGCGAGAGATTATCTAATTCTCAGTGCAACCGAATCAGATAAAGGAGATTTAGCCAGATTAACCCCTGGTTTACTATCTGCTCAAATTCCTATTCAACTAATTCCCCAATCTCCTCCATCCTCCCCTGCACCCCTGCTCCCCTACTCCCCTGCACCCCCTGCTCCCTCACTTCTACTCTCTCCCGTGGGCTCTGGTATATCCGAACTACCAGTAACGGCATTGAGCGAATATGTTCGCTGTCCTCAACGTTTTCAATTTCGTTTTATTCAAGGACATCCAGGCTTAGGAGAAGGTATTGCCTACAGTATGCAGGTAGGAACTTTAGTACATAAAGCCTTAGAATACGATCTGTTTGATGTGAGTAGTTTATCCCCCTTTGCGGGTTCTAGTTGGAGTCCAGAAGTAATTCAAGAAGCAATTAACCTTGCGCACAGATTTTACCAAGTTCCCCTTTATCAACCTTTTCGTCAAACTGCTACCGCCAAAGAAAAACAAGTGAGATTGCAATTAGGACAAATAACTTTTATTGGCGTAGTCGATTTAGTTGGAGATAATTGGGTATTAGACTATAAAAGCGATCGATCTTTTTCTCCTCACCATCACCGCTTTCAACTGTGGGCTTATGCTCGCGCTTTAGGAGCTATACAGGCACATATCGCCTATCTCCGCCATGATAGTCTGTACAGTTTTTCTGAAACTGAATTAAATAGCTTAACCTCAGAAGTAAAAGACTTAGTTAAGCAAATTAGTGCTGGTAATTATCAGGCAAAACCTTCAGATGTTAATTGCTCTACTTGTCCCTATTTTTCTTTGTGTGAATTTGCTTATTCACTGTAGCAATAGTACAAATATACTGTATGAGGGTATCGAAATTTAATTAATTATTATTAATTTGGTTCAACCAAAACAGTTACAGCAGCAACCGCAACTAGCATTTCATCATTTTTATCATCTAGTTCGGCAATCGCTCGACCCTCAACTATCATACCGCCATTCTCTACAGTTAGCGTTTTTTGTCCAAAAGGCAAAACAGCTAAAACCTCTTCTTCTCTAACTTGCTCTGGATAAGGGACTGCTACTTTGACTTCTATAATCATTTGGTGGGGATGGCTCAAACCAGCCACTTCCCAAACCCCAGGCAAGGCATTGTGAGCAATAGCATTACGTACCGCTCTGGCTGCTGCTACAGTGGGATCTTGACCGTGTTGGTCAACTCCCATCCCCATTTCAATAATTAAACGTTTACGCTCTATAGTCATTTAACCTAAAATAAGATTTTGGATTGATAATATTCGCATTGTATTTGTTTTATCTAACTACAATACGATCGATAATTCACGATCGACAACTAATACAAAATCCCACCTCAATTTATGTGTGGGATGAATTTGAGATATTTAAATATATTGCAAACTCTAAAATTTATAGTGCGAGTGGGAATACCTGCTTCCTAAACGGAGCAGGATAAGAACGAGCGAGATAACCTATCGCTCACAACTTTACATTTTTGACGTAGAATCTTCATAGAGCAAGGTTTCTAGTCGCTGTACAATACTTCTGTCTACCCAAAAAGCGAAAAACTAAGGACACGTCATTTGAGGTCTCCTCAAATGCGTGAGATGTCCGTAGCAGAGGTAGAAAAGTACCTTGAAAACTGGATATAGCAGGTTCTGTACAGAAAAGCTTGTACAGGTAAAATATCCAAGCGTCAAAGTTAGAAACTTTTTTCGTTTCACTGTAGGGCAGGGCTTGCCCAAACAGGCTACTTGCAAGAGTAGCAAAAAGCGATGCAGCGCGGTCTTGGGGAGCCAGTCCGTTGCGGAGGTGTCCTCCGTTGTAGGAACTGGCGTGGTTTCCCCCATGAGCGACTGCATCAAGAAGCTTGAGGATCGACCTCTTTCGGGGACTTGTTTTCAACATTTGTTGTTCTTGTCTAGATATATGTCGGGATGATACAAGAAGCCTTTACGCCTTTAGGCTAAGGGTAGGTCACTCGTAATATAAACCTTCAATGGGAACTTTCTCTTGATAATTATTTTCTTCAGTCTTGCCACTAAAAGGCTTACCATCAATACCAATCCGACGAGCAGGGACTTTTCTTTTTTCTGCTGATATACGTAGCATAACCAAAGGTTCGTCTCCGCAACTAGAAAAGCAGTGGTAAAAGCCTTCAGGAATTAAAATACCTTGATTTCTAGTGAGTTCGGTAACTTGACCATCTACCCCATAAAATTTAGCTTTTCCAGCCATAACAATAAAAGTATGGTCTTGACCGGGATGAGTATGAAGAGCGTTTTCTCCTCCTTGTGCATAGCATTTAATTCTGATACTCATCGCTTTAGTACGAGCTAAAGTATAATCACTTCTTCCTTGACTTAAAAGTTGAGTACGTACTTTAAAAATTTGTGGTTCTATACTTTCATTAGGATCTGTTTTGTCCAATAAATTTAAGATTTTTCTTTTTATTTTTTTGAGACTGTAATGCTGCATAAAATTAGTAATTATTAGTTTATTTAATTAATTGGCTAAAATATTAGGCAGCTTTTATTTTCTCGTGTTTTACCATTTTGAGGTGTGATCGCCAACCGAAATCTGAGAAGATGATAGAATGAGCCAATTAGCCAATTAATACCAATTCTTGAAAAGAAGGCTAAGCTGTCGCGCATTGTCCCATCTGCATATTATTTAATTAGAAAATAAATAATTAAACCCTCACCGCGTCAGTCATAAACAGCAAATTAAATGATTAACGGGACTTAAACAATTACCAAAGTTAAATCGGGTATAATACTTTGAATACTTGGTTTTGATGTTGTTTTCATAGGCGATCGCTACTGATTAAAGAAACAACTCCTGAAGCTATGCCTCTTTACTTTGAGCGATGGTATAAACGTTTCGATGATGTACTGAAAACTAAAGCCCAAAAAAAGGAGTTCAGAAAAACCAGAATTAGCTTTGGATTTAATTGATAAAAGGTTGATACTTATTCAGAGAGAAACTGGGTCGAAGTTTTTTATAGAGAAGTCAAAGGATGCTAGGGTTAAAAGAATATCAAGTCAGAGATAAGTACCTAAGCAAAATTGTTTACATACTTTTAACATCGTACTAACTACTAACCACGCTCCTACTAAAGATCTTAATTAGGTAATTTATTTGGCACGGGTACTTAAAAAGAGTTTAAAAAGACATTTTATCTTGGTATTTTGTGCTTATACTTTTATTCTGTGGCATAAGCTAACTGGGGGATTAAGAAGGCGTTGGGCGAACAAACTGCCAACCCACCTCGAATTGAATTCGAGGTGGAAAGTGGTAGTGCATTCCGTACCTTTGCAAACCTTAATTGTTTAAAGGCTTAATTGTTCAAAGGCTTAAAAAAATGACCGAAGAGGTTGTTGCTTCGATTACGGGGCGGACTTATGTACTGAAGGCTTTATCTGTAGCCAAAATTTAGAGAATTGGTATTAGTTTTAGTTCGATTGTATGGTCTTATGCTACGAGGTCAACGAGCAAGAGGAACTCGTCCTCAAAAACGAGGTAAAATGTCTCCATGATTGGAGCGCTTGCTTGCTCGGGAATTGTCGCATCGATCTATTAGGCGACACTTGCTCTCCAAAAGCTGAAACCAAGAAACTATCGGAAAATTCAAAACCCACGGAAAATCAAGGAATTGCCATTATCTGGTGCTGCTTAGATTGGTAAAACACGAGTTTTAACCTTATCCAACTGTTTTTCAGCAACTTTTCGTTTTGGTTTGCGCCAAACTTGATGTAAATTAATAAGAAACTCTCGTTCTTTTTCTTTTAAGTCGGGATGCCAACAATCTACTATAAAAACAACCCTTCTTTTCTCGCCAGAATGAATAACTTCATGTTCAAAAGAATCATCTAAAATCAAGCATTTACCTCGTTCCCAACTGCGCCATTGACTACCAGAACGGATGCGAGCATTTTCTGCTTCTTCTATAGTTAAGTGATAACGATATCTTACATTAGAAGGACCACAATGACTGCGAATATGAGTATCTGGATAAACAATTGAAAAATAAACTCCACCTTCTACACCTTCTAGAAGAGGACATTTTTCGACTATTTTCCATGTTTGCGGACAGCGGGCAATATTTTCTTTCTGTAATTTAGAAGAACGTCTTAAGGGAAAAGTATTCCAAGTTCCTTCTTGAACCAAGGCTTTAGAAGGAGTAGTAATTTCTGGAGGAGCAACAGTAGTAAATTCTTCACATATCTGCTGAAAATTTTGCTCTAAATAAGCCGAAATTCGATCTGGCTTACCAAAAGAAATAGCGGTAAGATGGGGAACATAAAATGCATAGGGTCGCTGTTCGGAGTTTTGAAATCGGGAATCAGCTTTCAAAAGCATTTTTAGCCAAAGAAATGGCTCAGAAAAAATACACAAGGGTATCTTTCCAATATAGGAACGGAGAATAGGATAGAGGTCTCGATCTTGACTAGCCTTAAATAAGTACTGAGTAATGCGAAAGAAACCAGCCACAGAAGTCAACCAAGTTTTTATTTTTTTGATGACTGCTTTTATCGTTAGCTTTGCCATGTTAATTAGTTAGTCCTGTCAAAGAAAAAAGTTGTTAGCTTTGTTACAATATAGAACTTTAATCGTGACAAAAACGCGACAAGCTTCTAACTTAATCTATTTATTAAAATTAAAATTAAGATAAAGATAATTATTGCTCCACTGTTTTATCTTTTACTCCTCTGACAATGCGGGAAAGTTCGCTTTTTTCGTCTACTGTAATCTTGGTCGGGGAACCACTAATAATTCTTTCGTAATTGCGGAAAGAGTCTTTAATTTCTGGTCCATCTTGAGATATGGTATATTCCCGAATAGCTTTATCGTGCCAAGAACCACGCATTTTGAATACATTAATTGCCCTAGACATTTCTCCCCGAATTTCTACGTATTGGAGCATGATAATAGTATCGGTAATGGTAGAGATGTGGGATTCTGTAATAGAATGGGCTCCCATAAACTGATCTGTCGTGTTAGTAAAAAAGCCAGTAATTTCTTCTTGTTTGGCATAACCAGTTACACCAATAACAAACTGACGAAAAGCGTTATTACTTACTCCTCTAGCTAATGCAGAAAGAGAATCAATGGCAATGCGAGATGGTTTAAATTCTTTAATTTCTGATTTAATCATCTGAAGATGGTCTTCTAACCCTGCTGACTCAGGATAAGAACAAAGCAATTTAAGTAACCCTTTTTGTTCCATTTCTTCAAAATCTATGCCCCAAGAAAAAGCATTGCGGGATAGTTGCGCTCTCGATTCTTCATAGGCAAATAAAATTGCTCTTTCTCCTTGACGACAACCTTCTTGGAGAAATTTACTTACTAGCAAGGTTTTCCCAGTACCTGTAGCCCCTGTTGCCAGAATAATAGAATCTTTGAAGAAACCACCGCCACACATTTTGTCCAGAGTTTTAATTCCTGAAGAACTACGGGTATTAGAAGAACGCTGAGTAAGCTGCATTGCCCCCAAAGGAAAGATGTTAATTCCATCGTTAGTAATGGTGAAGGGAAATTCTCCTTTCATGTGAGTCGTTCCGCGTAACTTAAGAATTTCAATTGTGCGACGACGACGTTCTCCTTCTAGAACATTACGGACAATAACTACATTATCCGAGACAAATTCTTCTACGCCAAAACGCGCGATCGGTCCGTATTCCTGTACTCTTTCTGTGGTTAAAATAGAGGTAACTTCTAGCTGTTTGAGACGAGCAACCAAACGAAATATTTCTCTTCTGACTACAGAAGCAGCATCGTACTGTTGAAACACCGCCGTTACTGAATCGATCGAAACTAGTTTGGCTTTATATTTTCTGATGGCATACTGAATACGCTCGATCAAAGCTGATAAGTCAAAATTACCGACTACTTCTTGTCCTTCAGGGTCGGGAGAAGCATCAAGAATAAATAGTTTTCCCTGATCGACTAAACTTTGTAAATCCCAACCAAAACTACAAGCATTTTGGATAATATCTTTTGGAGATTCTTCAAATGTAACAAATAGCCCCGGGTATTCAAAGTGTTTAATGCCGTGGTAGAGAAACTGCATTGCTAGTAGAGTTTTTCCTGTACCAGATGTTCCACTTACTAGTGTCGTTCTACCCATCGGTAATCCGCCATGAGTAATTTCATCAAATCCTTCTATTATCGTCCGAATTTTACGGACTCCTTGAGTTGATAATTCATCTCTCTTTGAATCATTAGGATTTGGTTGGTTCATGTTTTATACAGAAAAAATTAAATTTTATTAGTTTAAAAAAAGTAATGAACTAAAAAAAGGAAAAATATAGTTATTTTATGAGACTTTTACTAGTTTGTTATATTTCTGCTTCTCGTTCTTTAATTTCTTCATAGAGCAGATCTAAACCAATTAAAACTTTTTCTCGATCGGAAAGGTCGCCAATAATTTTACGTACGGGTGGTGGTAAAACTTTAGACAAAGTTGGTGTAGCCAATATTTTATCTTCTTCAGCTAACTGAGGATTTTTTAAAACATCAATTACCTTCAAAGCATATACTCCCCGAAAATCTTTTTCTAAAATAGTTTTTAAAGTTTTCAAAGCTTTCACGGAGTTAGCCGTATTTCCCGCAACATATAATTTTAATACGTAAGTTTTTTTAAATTTACTCATAAGATTAGATAATATTGAAATAACATAATAATAAGCTCTGTAGAAGCATATCATTTAATCTACTCTAAAAAGCAGCTCGAAAGGAATATCTTCTCTTGGTATAGAACGACGATACATCTCACAAAGATGAGCAATAATATCAATTAGAGCTAAACGATAGTCAAGCAAAATATCTTCATTTCTTCCTTCTAACTTTAACTGTTGAGAAAATTCATCCATCAACTCCATATGAATTTCTAAAATCTGAGCAACAGAAAAATCAGCAAAAAAAGCTTGATTAACAAATCGATCTATTGCTTGATTAATTTCTTGCTCTTCTGCAAAATAATCAAGAATAATTTGACGATAATTTAAACTTAATTGCTCTAAAAAAGCTTGTTTTTGTTCTGAAGATAAATTACGATAGAAATTTTGAGAATTTCGCTTGTAATAAACCCCTAAGTATCCTAACCTTTCTTTGAATTTCTCGGCTAGGCGACGTTGCTGAAGAAGCAAAAAGTTGTTTTGAGGTTCTTCTCGATCGGTTTCAAACTGAGTAAGTCTATCATTAAGAGTGCAAGCAGGAGCGAGATGAAGAAATTTAGTAATTGCCAAGTTAATGTAAGAGGGAAGTTGTTCTAGTTGCGATCGCTCCAATCTAACCTCTGCGCTATGATAAATAAAAGATAATTGTCGATCGAGTTCTGTCTCTAGCAAATTTCCTTCATAAGGATTTAACTGAGAACCATTTGAAGAATTATTCCCTTCAACAATGACCATTGGCAGTAAAGTTCCTCGGTCAGCTAGTTGCAACAAAGTAGAAGTAAAAGCAGTATGTTGGAAAAATACTAAGCAATCTATCTTTTCTTTGTTTGGCTCGATAAATTGGCTCAGTTGATTGGCTTTACCGATGTATCTCAGATTATAACGCTCTTCACTCAGACATTGTGATAAAGACTGAGGCTGCTTCTCATTGACGGGAAAGATACAAATAAAAAGTTGACTAGACAAAATAATACCACAAACAAAGATTAATTTTGCTTATCTGACATTGACAAAAAATAACAACTTTTCATATTTACATAATTAATTAGCCAGACTTAATAAAAAGTTAACATTTATTCACCCACTATGAAAATTGTAATCAATTGTAAGAAGTAAATTCCTCAAAGTGGTTGTTTAACGCAATAATGAGTTTGTAGCATCTTGTCTAAAAAATAATAATTTTATCTATTAGGAGTAGCAAGTCTAGTTAAAAAGATAAGTATGAGGACTAGACTTCTTACCAAAATAGATAGAACAATCCCGAGCGCAAGATTTTTCTCTTCCTCTTACGAAACAGAGGTTTTTCTAAATTAGTACACAAAGCATATTGGTAAATACGATCGAGTGACTTCATATACAAATCCCGTAGAGTGATTCATGTCTAGTTCTCACAATATTTTGGAAGATTTTATTTGTCCCATTAATACCTGTCCACAAGAAGCGGACTTAGGCAATATACTGAAAATATTGCGATCGAGTCAACACCCTACTATCGCAGTGGTAGACGAGCAACAATACCCTATTGGCGTAATTAATGGTAGTCGTTTACTCGCATCGGTTCTGAAACAATGGTCAAAAGTCGATCTAGATAGTACAGAATCTTGTGATGGGGAGCAAATTGGGGCTTGTGATGATATTGCCGATCGTTTTGAATTAACTAGATGGATTGAGCCTATTATTAGTTTGAAATCAGACCTTAGTTTAGAGAGACTATTATCTTATCTAAAACAAGGAGTAATGACTGAGATAGATCGAAAAAACTATGTTGTTACTGATGTAGAAGGGAAATTGCTAGGATTACTAGATACTTTCCGCTTTAGCCAATGGCTATTTACTCATCAAATTAAGCTCGATCGCTACTCATCTCGGCAGAAAGTTCAAACTCTACCTTCATTGTATTTACCTATATTTAAGTTAATAGAGCAAATTTCTGTACCTTTGATGTTGCAAACTAGATCGGGCAGTGCTTTATATCAAAATCAATACTGGCAACACCAAGTTGGTACAACCACAATATCTAATCCCTTAGAGATTAAAGACTTTATTAAGTTTTTTTGTGTCAATTCACCTTGTTTTGAATCTATCCCTAGTCAAAAAGAACTAACCCCTTATTGTATAAAGGGTAATTATTATCTATCTCCTTCTTTTGCTAATGCATCCCCACAAAAAATAACTTTTGAGTCTCAAAAAATACTTGAAGTGGTTACAAAAAAACCGATTGCCAAACAAGTTTATGTGGAGAAAAATGAACAATTACAGTCGCGAAACTTAGAATTAAATTCTTCCTATTTACCAGAAGCAAAAGCTGAGTGGCAATATATTAAAATACCGATAAAATTGACCGAGAGGAGTGGGGAGGAAACCTCGCTATACCCGCCCTCGACAGTCGCTACAATGGAGGAGACCTCCGCAACGCGCTGTCTCGCAATCGAGGTGCTGTCAGACAAGCGACTATACTATACTAATTCACCTCCACAAATCTGGCTAGTAATAGCGATAAAATTACCCCTAACAGAAAAACTCACTCATCAACAATATCGACAGAATATTGAATTAGTTAAGTTAAATCAGTTAAAAGATGAATTTTTAGCTAGCATCAGTCATGAGCTTAAATCCCCTTTGACTGCAATTGTGGGCTTATCTAGTCTTTTAAAAGATGAAAAATTAGGAAGACTCAATCAACGTCAAATTCGCTACAGTGAGTTGATTTATCGCAGTGGAAAACAATTGATGAAAATAGTTAGTGATATGCTCGAGTTAACTTATTTAGCAACAGGCAAGCTGAAGTTAAATCTCGAGCCTATTACCATTAAATCTTTGTGTAAAGAAGCATATCAGCAAGTAGTAAGTAGATTAGAAGAATCGAGTCAGTTTGAAGGAAAAGCCTTAATTAAACCTCAACTAATACTCTCTATTGACAAGAAATTAGAGGTTATCGTAGCAGATAAAATACGTTTGCGCCAAATTTTAATTTATCTCTTAGAAAATGCTTTAAAATCTATTCAGTGCAAAGAGATTAAATTATCTAGTCAACCAAAGAATATAGCAATTACCATCAATTATTGGAGTAACTGGATTGCTATTACTATTGCAGATAATGGCATTGGCATTTCCGAAGAAACTCAACACCTTCTTTTAGAGCAATGTTTTCAATCGGAAAATTATCTAAACCACCGCTATGATGATATAGGATTAAAATTAATCCTCGCTCAACAATTAGCTAAAGCCCATGGCGGAGATATTTCGTTTATTTCTTGTTCGGGCATAGGTAGTAAGTTTACTGTACTATTACCTTCTTCTTCTACAAAAATATCTTCAGATATCATCTCTAATTCTTCTTCTATTGCTTCATTAAGACAAAGTTTAGAGCTAAGTTATCAGCACCATCATCCCAGACAAAAGCCTCAAGAAGATACCATCGTGCCTAAAAATAATTTATTAGTCTTATTAATCGATTCGGTGGTGGGTCAAATAAATGAGCTAGATTTCAAGCTTAAAGAATTAGGTTATTATCCGATTATTGCCCGTACTGCTACAGAAGCTTTACAGAAGGCTCGTCAATTCAAACCTATTAAAATTCTCCTTAATCCTTCAGTCTCTAAGCTTTTTGATACTGAAGTACTAACTTTACTCAAATCTGATTCTCTTACTTCTAAAATTCCCGTATTTATGATAGTTGCAACAGATGCAGAACAAAAAAATTATACTGATGCGGATGGATTTTTGACTCTACCCATAAAACGAAAATCCTTAACAAAAATAATACCCTCGTTTAAGCAAGATGTTTCCGAGACGCAAAAACCACTAACCATATTACATCTCTATCCAGAATCAGAAAATACTAGTCATTTAAAAATTACTCAAAATTCTAACTTGAATTTTGCCCTTAATGAACATTTATCGGGTTTAAATCATCGAGTTTTAGAAGCAGATAGTTTAGAACAAGGAGAACTTTTAGCCCGTATTTGGCAGATAGATGCCATTGTGTTAGATGGTCGTATTTTACAAGAACCTTTAGTGTATTTGCGATCGCTCAGAAAATCTGCCAGTTTGTCTTCTTTACCTCTAGTAACTCTAGATGCTAAAACCACAGAAGCAGCTAACTTAATTAAAGGTCTTGCTGTTTTTCCCTGTTTGTTACCCAAAGAGAAAAGTAATTTAGCTAATTTAGTTAAAGTAATTCAGATTGCAGCAGGTATCGGAAATAATCGGTAGTTAGTGGTTAATGGTTAGTAGTTAGTAGTTAGTAGTTAGTGGTTAGTAGTTAGTTATTGGTTGCGGACTCTATCTATCAAATCGCCAATTTGTAAACGAATTAATTGATAAGCTCCTCGAGTGTCAATTTTTTGATAGTCTTGGGGTTGAAAATTTAATCTTTTAATCTCTTTTGGACGACTGACAAGCAAAATTTGAGTAGATCGAGCCAATTTATCTGTTTGGGTTTGTAAATAGCTGTTTAAATCTTGAGGATGTTTCAAAAAACTGACGGGATGCCGAGTATAGAAAACAAGAGTAGGTTTTTGAAAACCAATCATCCAAATTTCTTCTTGTGGTTCTTTTACCCGAACAATAGTTTCGGATATTTGTCTTAAAGGTAATTGGCGATATCGATCGATAAAAAAAGAAAGAGGAAGCAGTACAAAAATAATTAAAGCAAAAAAGCTAATTAAGTTAACAGCTATCAACCAACGCCATTGTTTTCTTTGCCAGATAAATAAAACTATTCCTACAACACTAATAGCCCAAACAAGTCCTCCTCGCCAGAATAATCCTGAATTTACAATTAATTCTTTTAAATTAGGAATAGCAGGGTCTTTACCAATAAAATTAGGAAGATAGATAAACGCAACCGCTAATCCTATCGCCAACACGAGATTAGCGATGATACTAGCCAAAAAACCATAATTAAATTTCGATTTGGGAAAACTAGTTAATTCTTTACTCCATATCTGGGCTACCAAAATAGATGCAGCAGGAATTAACGGTAAAACATAACTAGGAAGCTTAGTAATGGAAATAGTAAAGAAAATAAAAATACACCCAAACCACAAGCAAGCAAATAAACTTAGTTGGGCATGACGGGGTTGTTTGCGCCAGAAAGAAACTTGCCACAACCGTAGACGAGCGATCGCATAAGGTAAATATACTGACCAAGGAGCAAATAATAACAGAACAATAAGAAAGTAAAAATACCAAGGTGCATCGTGACCATTAACAACATCAGTAAAGCGTTGAAAATTATGGTAGCCAAAAAAGGAATCGATGTAAGCTCGACCATTTTTTAAAATTACTAAAATATACCAGGGTACGGTTAGCACTAAAAAGACCACTAATCCCCACAAAATACTCATTTCTGCCAAAACAGACCAAAATGTGCCAGTGTAGAGCAAAAAAGTAAAGATAACTAATCCAGGTAAAACAATACCTACTGGGCCTTTAGCTAAAACCGCTAAAGCGATCGAGATATAAAAACTTAGATACCAGGGATGAGGAAAAGATAACCAAGATTTCTCGGTTTTTTCTACCCGTACATATCCCCAAAAGAAACAAAATAGGGCAGTCCCCATACAACTACTCAACAACAGATCGGAAACTCCCGTCCGCGCCCAGATAATTGTATGAATATTAAAAGCAATTAAAGCAGAACCAATCCAAGCAGAAAGCCACAGCTGGCGTTTTATTCTGTCTGGTTGACTGGTAATTTTTTGGGCATTTCCTGGAGTAGTAAAACCAAAATATCTGAGAGTATAAAAACCAAAAACCACTAAAGCGATCGCAGCTATAGCAGAAGGAAGTCTCACCGCCCATTCATTAACACCAATCAATTTATAGCCGATCGCCATTAACCAGTAAATTAAGGGAGGTTTATCGAAGCGAGTTTCTCCGTTGTAATAGGGTGTAATCCAATCTCCCGTGACGGTCATCTGACGGGCAGCTTCTGCAAATAGAGGTTCTGTTTCGTCTACTAATCCAGTACTGCCTAAATACCAAACAAAAGCAACCCAAGTAACTATTAGTAGCCAAACCCAGGAGAATAACCAGCAACTCCGAGGATATTTGTGCCAAGACTGCCACCAAGAAGCGATCGCTTTTACTTTCATTTTTATTCAGTCAACAAGTTTTGTATCTTACAGGATAAACTGTGTTGCTGTGTAAAAGATAATCTTCAAATAGTATTACTTACTTATAGTTATTATGTTGCTTTTAGTTATTTTCACCTAATTTCATAAATGTAGGTAGTAAATCTTTGTGAGAGAACACTTGATTTTGCGGAAAATTATTAGAAGTATGCCCTGTCAAAAAAATCAAGATAAAGCAGAAGAATAAATCGAGCCATAATTTAGATAATTGCTTCATTGTTAGTTTAAGTTCTTAAGGACTGATAATATTTATTATCACCCTGAAAAACAATTACATCTTATCAACTAAAAAAAAATCACACTATCTAAATAAAATTCTTCTCTAATTAAAGATAGGATAAAGTAATCTCTAATCAAAACAAAAAAACCCACTCTCTAATGTTAAAAGCGGGACAGGTAATAAGTAAAAATTTTTCTCTTTAACTCGATCGCCGATCGAGTTTATCCTTCATGAGCAACTATAATTACTGTAATATTGTCAGAGCCTCCGGAAGTTTTAGCTGCTTCAACCAACTCTATTGCTGCTTGCTCACAGGTTTTGCTTCCATTAAGATGAGTACGAATCAAATCGTCAGATACCTCTTCAGTTAAACCATCGCTACATAATAACAATCGATCGCCTGGTTTGACATCTAGTTCTTGAAAGTCTACTTTATATAAATCTTTACGTCCTAAACATTGCGATAAAACATGACGCCAAGGATGGGATTTTGCTTGTTCTTTGGTAATTTCCCCCGATTTAAGAGCCAACCCTACCCAGGTATGGTCATCAGTAATTTGTTCTAAGTGAGAATTTCGCCAGCAATAAAGACGGGAATCTCCTACATGAGCGCACCAAGGTCGTTCGCGAAAAATTAATACCACCACGGTAGTACCCATATCACCTCGCTCTGGGTGATTGGATTGATCTTCAAGAATACTTTGGTTGGCTGCATCAATTGCTTCTTTAAGTAACTCAGGAGAAGAAATAGAAGAATCCCAATGAGCCTCTAGATATTTTCTAATTTGCTCTGTGGCAATCTTACTCGCTTCTTGTCCACCGGCGTGTCCACCCATACCGTCGGCTACGATAAAAAAACGTCCTTGAGGTTCGTCGATTGCGTAGCTGTCTTGGTTAGCTTCTCTTACGAGTCCTGTATCTGTAAGACCTGTAAAGCGACATTTCATAGATAATTAGCTAAATTCTAAAAAGTTACATACATTTAAAACATTCGATCTATGCGATCGAGACGCTTTAATAAACGAAATAGTGACCAAGCAGGAATCATCCCTACTATAGCAACGATTAGTGCTATTAGTTGCTCGCCATTCACGAATAAGAGAGTTGCAGACAAAATTAAAGCACTAAATATTAAAGTATAATTTGTTCCCAGTTGAATCGCGCTCAAACGACGCAACACCCTTTCTGATTCTAAAGAGCGTACGCGGAGTCGCAAATCTCCTCGTTCTAACTTATCTATTGTATCTTCTATTCGTCTAGGTAGCCCTAGAGCAGTACTACCTACTTGAGCAGCTTGTCTACCCAATTCGTCTAAAATTGTATTGCCATTCTTGCCGTTACTATTAGTCATAAGCTGCATTGCAAATGGTTGTGCAACCTCCATAAAATTAAATTCAGGGTCTAGACCTTTACCTACCCCTTCTAAGGTAGAAAAAGCTCGCATCACGAAAGTAAAAGTTGCGGGGAAACGAAAAGGTTGACCATAGGCTATATCATATAAATCTTCGCTGATAGCATCTACAGACTGTTCCTCGAAAGGCTTGTCCATAAAATTATCTAACATATATTGAACCGATCGACGCACGGGAGTCATATCGCCTGTAGGAGTTAAAGCTCCCAGTTCGATCAATGAATCAACAACCATATTAGAATTTTTTTGGGCGATACCAAAAAGAGTATCCATGAGTTTTTCACGGATATTAGTTTTGATTTCTCCCATCATGCCAAAATCATAAAAAATTAGTGACCCTTCTGGACTAACTGCTAAGTTACCAGGATGGGGGTCTGCATGGAAAAAACCATCATTGAGTAATTGGTGTAAATAGGCTTTTGCACCCAACCGTGCTAATCGTTTTCTGTCTAAACCAGCAGCTTCTAGAGCTTCATAATGACTAATTTTAATTCCTGGGGCATATTCTAAAGTTAAGACTCGAGGAGAAGTATATCGCCAATAAACACGGGGAACGGCAACCCAATCTTCATCCCGAAAGTTACGACGAAAAGTATCAGCGTTGCGACCTTCATTAATATAGTCTGTTTCTAACCAAAGAATCCGACAACACTCCTCATAGATACCCAGCCAATCTCTTCCTTTTCCCCAAGTAGGGTGACTTTGAAAGTAACGGGCAATTTGTTTGAGGATTGCCAGATCGATAGTAAATAGTTGTTTTAAACCCGGTCTTTGAATTTTAACAACTACTTCTTCCCCATTATTTAACTGTGCTTTATGTACTTGCCCCAAACTTGCAGCAGCTAAAGGAGTAGGGTCAAACTTACGGAATAATTTGGTAATGGGTTTTCCTAAATCTTCTTCAATAATCGCAGCAGCTTGCTCGTAAGAAAACGCGGGAACTCGGTCTTGTAGTTTAGAAAGCTCGTTGACATATTCGGTAGGAAATAGATCGGCGCGAGTAGAGAATAATTGACCTGCTTTGATAAATGTAGGCCCTAAATCTAATAAACCTTCTCTAATCCAAATGGCTTGTAATTTTCTTCTAACTGCCAGTTTTTCCTCACTAAAACCACCAGCATAAGTCCACTTCTGGTTATTACGCCAGAATTTAAACAACATACTGAAAACAAAAAGCCATATGTCTATTCTGCGACGATTTCGAGAGTATTTCTTTTGATTCCAACGATAGGATTTTTGGTTCGTTTCTGGTCTAATAAGAGATTGATTAAGGGCAGGATTTGACCTGTAACTTGGAGAATCTTGGGTATTGGCGGAAACAGCAGACACTAGGTTTTTTTAATTGGTAATTTTAACTAAAAACTTTTGTAATGGAGAGCAAGACAATTATTTTAAAAATGAATCTTAATTGGGTAAAGATTCTCTTAACTCTAACTTATTCCTGACGATATTTATTTAACTCTGCTTTAAGAGTAGCGATCTCTGCCCTCAGTCGATCGAGCATTTCTTGTAAATCTGCAGGCGAACTACTACCGTTAGGACTAGAAGTAGAAGCATTAGGCTGACTACTCGCTGCTACTCTTTCTGCCCTAGCTTGTACTTCTTCTGTAAATTTTCTTAGGTGTTCTCTTTGCTCTGCATCAAACTTACCGATTTCGCTAACAATATTAGTAAAAGCATCTTCTATTTTTTCGCTCAAAACCTCGGCTAAGGCTCTGCCAAAAAAAAAGGCTTGGACAACAGGATTACTCATAGCAAGATTTCTTAATAGGTTTCGTAACAAATTATATCTTGCTTCTTAAGTTAGCTGAAACATCTCAAGAGAAGTAATTTTTATTTATTTCTTTCCTCTTGTTCGAGATTGGGCATACAAATTAAATTATCCTCTTGAATTAAGATTAAGCCCTGTTTGCGTAATTTACCCATTAAACGAGTAACGGTAACGCGAGTAGAACCGATTGCACTTCCTATTTGAGCATGGGTTAAACTATAGGGTAAGTAGTAACCTTGTTCTGCTGGTTTGCCATATTCTTCTATTAGTAAAGTTAAAAAACTGATAAGGCGATCGATTGTTTTTCTCTGCCCTAAAGCACTTAACCACAAAAGTTTACGTTGATGTTGATAGCGAAAAGCTTCAAAAACTTCTTGCCGAAAATGAGACCAATTTTCTAGATCGCGCCAGTACATCCATACTATAGCAGTTCGATCGATGTGGGCATAAGCTTCAAGACTGAAAGAAGACTGAACTACAATTTCAAAAGGTTGACCGGCATCTACAAAACCAAGAAAAGCTTCTTCAGGAAACTCAACGGAGGTCTCTATCTCTTGTGGTTCATCTTCGCTCACTGTCTTTGTTCGGGATACACCGACTAAACGCACGGCACCTTGATGGACTAAATATAGCAATCCCGAACGAGCGGGTATGCGCTCGTCTTTTCTAAATGTGCGTTCGCGATAGTGTGTTTGCGCCCAATCAACAATGCGCTGCCAAGAGAGAAAAGGGCGAGATGCTTCTGATGAGCGATCGGAATATTCCATATTTTGAAGAGGCAAACTAGTAATATATCATTGCTTAATTGATTTTACATGGATAACAATGTATCAAAAAACACTTTTTGTTATAAGTTTTTTAAATTAGAGGTAAATAAAGAATATTTGGCGATCGAAAAGCTATTAAAACAACATATACTTGAGTCAATCCAATTATATAAAAGCAAATTTCAATTAAATACTGACTTTAATTTAATAAAAGCTTTAATTGCCGATAAAATCGTTTTATGCCGTTTCGATAACATTTCTTCACTAAATATTGTTTATCGATGCGCGATCGCCTTTCCTCTAGCTAATCATTGGCATTTATCGCCCTTGACAGTAGCTAAAAACCTAAGAGAGTTTTTACCTATAGCCGATGTAATTTCGACAACACAACCCATACTGGAATTTACAGTTCAGATTGTATCACCAGGTTGGATTGATTTTCATCTGAGCGATCGCGCTTTAGCTGTTTGGCTAGAGGAAGTAGTTAGTTGGGTTAGTAGAGAGGGAGGAGATGGGGGAGATGGGGAAGATGGGGAAGATAAGGGGGATGGGGATGTGTTTGTAATTCAGTATGCTCATGCTCGTAGTTGTAGTTTACTGCGTTTGGGACATCAGGAGAAGTTAATTAAAATCAAACATAAGTATTATGTTTGGGAAATAGTCGAACCGATTACTTTTACTTGGGTAGATACTAAAGGTGTTTTTTTGTTAGAACATCCCAGGGAAAAATACTTGCTAATTCATTTATTAATAGTGGTAGATGAGCTAATTACGAACTCACAAAAAGTTAATTGGTTTAAATTAGCTCACAATTTGAGTGAAGCATTTTTAGATTTTTGGGCTGAATGCCGTATTTACGGCGAAGTTAAACAAAAAACGCCAGAGTTAGCCCAAGCAAGGTTAGGATTAGTTGCTTTGGTTCAATATTTTTTATATTGGGTTTTACAAGATAAGTTATGCGTCTTACCTCTAACAAAACTGTAGAGTTAACTTAAGCTGATAACTATAGAAGATTATTTCAACAAGAATAATGAAGCAATATCAATTAAGTCTGACTGGAAATTTTTTCTATAGCAGAACGAGTTACTGTAGTCGAAACCATGGCTGCCATTAACTGTTCTGGTGAAACAGAGAAAGGTAAACGATGAATATCGGAGTGAGGATTACAAGCAATTTCTGCTGACTGGCGCAGTTGAGCTAGACTAACATCTCTCAATCCCAAATCTTCTAAAGTTTTAGGTAAGCCAATAGCTGTATAAAACTCTAACAACTGTTGTCTGGCTGCGGTTGATAGTTGATTGCCCTGTACCATCTCTTCTAGGCGCAGTTGGACTAAAATGCCATAAGCTACTTTTTCACCGTGTAAAGCATCGTGAGCACACGGAATGTGAGTTAAACCATTGTGTACTGCATGAGCAGCCACAGTACGACAGTTTGCCCCTCCCAAACCACCAATAACTCCTGCTAGGAGTACGTTAGCATCTACCACTTCTCGCCAGTCCTCGCTTTGGGTATTTTTTAGAGCAATAGCTGACTTTTGAAACAAGATATCCCGCAAAATTCTAGCTTGTTGTACGGCAGCAATAGTTAAGGTTGCAGAGGAACTACCACTACTTACAGAAGCTTCATACCATTTAGCGATCGCATCGCCAATACCTGCTACTAGGGTACGCTCAGGTGCAGTTCTAATCAAACTATAATCGAGAATAAGTAAGTCAGGACAGCGAGCCAAACTTACATCATACTGAAATGCTCCCTCTTCTGAATAAATATTAGATAAAGCAGTCCAGGCAGCACAAGTAGCTGCGGAAGTAGGGATAGTAATAATCGGTAGTTGACATTGATGCGCCAGTAATTTAGCTGTATCGAGGGCTTTACCACCTCCAACTCCAATAATTAAGTCTGCTTGATGGGCTGCGACTTTCTCTTTGAGGATAATTAGGGAAGATTCAGCACAATCTGGACTATAGCTTGCATAGTCTGCTTTTAGTTTATATTGGCTTAAAATTGGTTGCAAAAAGGGTTGAATAATTTCTATAGTCCGATCTCCAGCTACTACCAGAGGAAATTTACCCAAACGGGCGATCGCTTCTCCTGAGTTGGATAGACATTTTTCGCCTCGCAATACTTGAGTCGGAGCAATTAATAAGGGAGTTAATTTATTTTCTTGGTTATTAGATAATTCAGCCAACTGAATTTGCTTTTCTGCCATAGGATAATAATTTTCTACTTACTATTTTTAATGCCTAATTCACTTATCTATAATTTCAAATTAATTTTTAAATTTTTCTAATTTTTCTAGCGATGAATATTCTTTTGCCACTGCTATTCTTCTATTTTGGGCAATTGCGCTATATTTTGACTAAATATTTCTATTTCCATATTATCGTCATTTTTAGCTCCTAGCGATCGCTTAATTTGTCCTAAATAAAGTGGTCGAGACATATTTGGCTCTGGGTGAATCACTGTTCTTAATTTAATTGTGAGCTTATTGCCCTGATTTAAGCCACTTCTCCCATAAGAAAATAAATCGACCGCAGCTTGGCGTAAAGTAGGTTCTATTGCTGATTTTTCTATCTGAGGAGATACCGCTACAACCGCTTGATTTGCTCCGTTGTCATAGACAAGAGTATAACGAGTTGCCCCATCTATTTGTACTCTAGTAAATAATCCTAGTCCCAAAGCCAATATACTGAGAGTAATTACCCCCATAAAACTGGTAACACCAACTAAGCGAAAACGGAAACCCCAACCTACAATAAAACTTAGTGCAGTCAATACTAAACAAGCCAAAGTGGCGATACCCGACCACTGGGCATAAGTCAATAAATCAGTAGACATTTTTAATCCTAGAATTTTTACTCATAGAATAAAGGCGATCGAGATTATTTGCCTAGAGAACATTCATTAATGTTTTATCGCTCTTTAATCAGGGCATAATTATTCTCTAAAATAATCTCTCTGTCGCCATTCACTCTGTTAATAAGCCGAAGATAAAAATCGATCGAGTGGGAAAAAATTAACTAATTTCTTATTTCAGTTAACTTGCTAAATATATTTAGTAAGAATGGCTGTCGAAACCTTAGTTTTCGCCTTCTATGCCTTCTTCTACCTCTTCCGCGCCTTCTTCAATACCTTCTCCGAGATCTTCTGCGCCTTCTTCGATTTGTTCTCCAGGACTTTCGCTTTCAACACCACCTTCGCTACAAGCTCCTACAAACAGAGCCAAACTGAGTGATAGTAATAAAGCTAATTTTTTAACTATCTGCATGATAAAAATCTCCTTTATGATTCGACGATCGAAAAATATTCGATTTATTTTAGCTTATAGCTAATGGCGATCGACTTCTGCAAGAATTTCCGCTAAAATTTCCCCTGCACCCATTTCCCGTAGGCGGTTAGCTAAATCTATTCCCAGTTTTTCTGCGTTACTAGGTTGACCGCTAATGGTATCTTTTACTAGCTTGCTACCATCTAAACTAGCCACCATTGCCGTTAAAGTCAGGGTATTATTTTCAATACTAGTATTCACTCCAATAGGAACTTGGCAACCCCCTTCCAATTTGCGTAAAAGCGATCTTTCGGCTAGAGCGTGATCGCGACTTTCTGGGTCTTCTAAGGCTTTAATTACTTTTAATATCTCTGTATCCCCTTCGCGACATTCAATGCCCAATGCCCCTTGTCCGACAGCATGAAGAGAAATTTCTGCGGGAATAACTTGATGAATGCGTCCGCTCATATCTAATCTCTTTAGTCCTGCTACCGCCAAAATAATGCCATCGTATTCTCCTGCATCTAATTTGGCTAACCTGGTATTTACGTTGCCTCTAATATCTTTAAAACTCAGGTGAGGAAAATGATGGCGTAGTTGTGCCAAGCGTCTAAGAGAAGAAGTACCAATTACCGAACCTTCTGGCAAAGTTTCTAGTTTTTTATCTTTATTTTTTTCATTAACAACTAACGCATCAGCAGGATCGACTCTTTTGGTTACACAACCAAGCATTAATCCTTCTGGCAAGTTAGTTGGTAAATCTTTGAGGGAATGAACTGCAAAATCAGTCTGATGATTAAGCATTCCTACTTCTAATTCTTTAGTAAATAAACCTTTATCGCCAATTTTTGCCAGGGCTACATCCAAAATTTTATCTCCCTGAGTACTCATGGTTTCTACTTCAAATTTAATTTGGGGGAAGTGTTTTTCTAGTTCTTCTTTTACCCAATAAGTTTGTACTAAAGCTAATTGACTTTTGCGGGAACCAATACGGATAGTACGCTGGGAGATATCAACAGATGTCATAAGTGGTCTATAAAAAAAATTTTAAGTACTCGATCTAGGGTATCGCAGTACTAGACCTGTATTAATTAATTTTTGTTGGTTTGTTGGTTTAGTTGTTAGTTGTTAGTTGTTAGTTGTTAGTTTTTGAGTGCGATCGCTCTAATCTTGAGAGTCTTGTTTTCAATTGATGTTGGGTTTTACTTCGTATTACCTAACCTACAAGATCGGCGATCGAACTAAAGATAAATGGTATATAGCGATTCTTAGACTCATGAGGTACACTTCAATCAACAAGCAACAAAAATGAGAGTGTTGACTGTACCTCACAACTATGAGAGACGCTATAATCTCTTGCCCCTATTTAGATTGATGCAAACGATCTAATTTATCTAATATCTTCAATCCTTCTTCTGGATCTCCTTTAACAGCCAGTGCCTTAAAACGATTATGAGCATCAAATTCTGCTAGTGCAATGGTCGAAAATTCCTCCATTAATTTATTGAGGCTGATCCCTCTTGATTGAGCTAGTTCTTTTAATCTTGAGTGTTTGTCGTCTGGTAAACGAATTGTGAGAGTACCCATATTTATCTAATTTCTAATTATTTCTTCAGGTTTTTTGATGGCTAAATCGGGAAAAATTAACTCAGAATTGTGGAAATCTCTAATATTGTTAGTCGCTATAATTTTTGCTTGCCCTGCCATAGCTAATTCAATTAGGTGATTATCTGCTTCATCTTTGAGATTTGGTCGCCATAGATAATAGATTGATACCCACTGACTGACATTAATAAAAGCTGCCAATAATGCTTCAATCTCCTTTTGACTGATTAAGCATTTAGTCAAAATTTCTGACCGATTCATAACTGATTCGTACTCGGAAAACAGAGCGTTTCCCATCAATGGTTGATATTCTCGCTTTAAACAACGCCGAATTAATTCCCGATTAGCACCAGTCGTACTTATAAGCGCACCAATAAAGACACTTGTATCAATGACAATTCTGGTAGTCATAGCTAGATGATAGCATATAAGCTATCATTCTGAAGAGAAAAGGTCTAAGCTGACGTTTAAGATTAAAGTGATCGCCTCCGAAATCATAAATTAGCTTATCTTCCTAAATTAATACTTTGCAATTGAGGTAACAGTTTCTCGAAAGCTCTACCTCGATGGCTAATTTTATTTTTAACTCCTGGTGACATTTGGGCAAAAGTTTGTTGCTGAGAAGGTACATAAAAAATAGGATCGTAGCCAAAACCACCGCTACCTTGAGGAGAATACAAAATTTCTCCTGGACAAATACCCTCTGTCTGTAAAGCGAGCGCACCATCAGGACGAGCAATGGCGATCGCGCAAACAAATTGGGCTGTACGATTATCCTTACCCTCTAATTCCCTTAATAACCGATTTATCCTCTCTTCGTCTGTCTTGCCATAACGTGCTGAATAGAGTCCCGGTGCGCCATTAAGGGCATCTACTGCCAAACCAGAATCATCCGCGATCGCCCATTCTCCCATAGCTTTAGCAACGCTAGAAGCCTTTAAAGCAGCATTTTCCCTAAAAGTCTTCCCCGTCTCTTCAATCTCCAAATCTTTCGGCTTTAACTCCAATTGCCAATCCAAACCAACCAGATATTCCTGCATCTCCTTTAATTTACCAGGATTCCCAGTTGCCACAATCAATTTTTTCATTCTAAATAGAATAAACTGCTTACCAAACTAAATCACCAATCACCAATCACCAGCCCCCAATCACTAACCACTAACTATTTGCCCAATCCCTAGCCCATTCTAGAGTTTTTCGCACTTCTGGCATAGTATGACCTTGACAATAGAGGCGTAAAACAGGTTCGGTACCGCTAAAACGAATTAGCAACCAACTATCATTTTCTAGCCTAAATTTATACCCATCTACTGTCAGACAGTCTACTACCGATTTCCCTGCTACTTCTGTTGGTGTATCTTTTTGTAAACGTTCTAGCAGTTTTGCTCGTACATCCATACTAGCTAGGGGTAAATCGATGCGATCGTAAACCGCGCTAAAGTTAGTTTGTTGCTGTAATTGGGCATAAATATCGCTTAAATCTTTACCCGACTCTACTACCGCCTCTAAAACATATAAAGCAGAAAGCAAGGCATCCCTCTCAGGAATGTGAGTACCGTAACCAATACCGCCAGATTCTTCTCCACCGACTAGCACTTCTGTCGATAACATGCGATCGGCAATATATTTATAACCAATCGGAGTTTCATACACTTCTAGACCATACAATTTAGCCAGACGAGGAATTAAATCCGAACCGCTTACAGTTTTGACGATTTCTCCTGTCATTCCTTTGCGTTTTGCCAAATGTTCGATCAAAATAGGAATCAGAATTTGGGAACTGAGGAAATTACCTTGACCATCTACACCAGCAATGCGATCGCTGTCTCCATCAAAAACTAGACCGACCCTAATGGTATCGGGATATCGATTAGCTGCTTCTTTAATTGCTTTAAAAAGAGAAGGAATATACTTAGGTAATGGTTCTGGTGCGCCACCACCGAAAAGAGCGTCGCGATCGCTATTAATTTCTTCAACCGGACAATCCAACAGTCTTTCTAAACCAGTAGCTGCTGCGCCGTGCATCACATCAGCATAAACCCGCAGTTTTCCCGAGGAGATCGCGTTTTTAATTGCCGAGATATTAACCTTAGCTTGTAAGCCATTACAGTAACTAGACCAAGGCTCAAATAATTCTAGCTTTCCTTTCTCTCCACTAAAAGAAGGAGGATTCGGTAACAATGCTTCAATTTGCTTAGTGATTTCTGGGGAAACCGAACCACCAAAAGCACCTTTTACTTTCAAACCCAAATAAGACGCTGGATTGTGGCTAGCAGTTAAAACTAAAGCACCCAACGCATTTTCACTTTTTGCTGCCCAACTAAAAGCAGGAGTAGGAGCATAAGACTGAGATAGTACAACATCAAATCCTGCTTCTTGTACTGCTTCCGCTGCTACTTTAGCAAAATCTTCTGCCATAAAACGGCGATCGTAACCGACAATTACCTTACTATTCTTTGCCGTGTTGCCGTAATTATCAGCTAAAACCTTTGCTGCTAGAGGTGCTAGCATTGCCACTCTCTCAAAAGTAAAATCAGCAGCAATTACTCCGCGCCAGCCATCGGTACCAAATTTAATCGGATTAATAGTAAAAGACATAAAGCTAAATATTAGTAGAGCGAATAACTTTTTTTAGATTAGCTTCTTCCATCCAGTTTGAGAACTAGAAAACTCATCTAAAGTCGGGCTTAGACTTGCTCTTGATTTGATGTAGTCTCCTCGATCGTATCTAATTGTAGATTTCGTAATAAATCTTGTAATTTCATCCGTTCAATATAGGGCCAACCTCCTTTTTCTTCTATATCCTTAACTAATTGATATAAATCGTTGCGTGTCTCTGGCAAAGAAGGCTCAAACAGTTCTGTACGAATTTGACGATGGACTAACTCTAGACCTCTTAAGACAGATAATATAAAAAGAATATCTTGTTGTTTTTTTTCGGCTATAGACCATGTCTTACTGAAAATTTCCTGTAAGGCATCATCTGGGACGGTTGACTCTAAATTCTGCTCATAATCCATACAAATCCTACTATGTAAGTCTCAACTATACTCTTCCAAAGATCATTTTCAATAATACGCTGATTCTTCTCAGCTTGTGGTTAAGAAAACATATTTAGCTTGAGATTTTTTTTTGATTGAACTATGGGGAGGGTTGATTTGGTAGAGTAGATACCAATCAGATTAGGTGAAATTGACGAGTAGAGTCGCCTGTTTTTTCTAATTCTTCGCGCTCGATGTTAAATCTAAAGTTAAAAAATTGAGGTTGACCATGAGGTATCGTGCATTTATTGCTGCCTTTTTAGCATTATGCTTAGGGGTACTAACAGCTTGTAGTGAAAATCCGCAAAATATCAGTAGAGATCGATTAACTTACGATGATATTCTCAATACTGGACTCGCCAATACTTGTCCCCAAATATCAGAAACAAGTCGCGGTTCAATACCGATCGATCCCGCTCAAACATATGTTTTGACCGATCTATGTATAGAACCAAGTCAATATTTTGTCAAAGAAGAGCCTACTAACAAACGGAAAAAAGCAGAGTTTATCCCTGGTAAAATCTTGACCAGAGATACTTCTACTCTAGAACAAATTACTGGCACAGTTTCTTCAGATTCTAACGGAGTCTTAACTTATAAAGAAGAAGACGGGATTGATTTTCAGGCAATTACTGTTCTCCTTCCTGGTGGAGAAGAAGTTCCTTTTCTCTTCACTATCAAAAACTTAGTTGCTACTACTGAACCTGGTTCTACATCCATTAACTCTTCGACAGACTTTAAAGGAGAATTTAACGTTCCTTCTTATCGCGGACAAGTTTTTCTCGATCCTAAAGGTCGTAGCGTTGCTAGTGGATATGATAATGCTGTTGCTCTGCCAGCAAGAGCAGATGATGAAGATTTCACTCGTGCTAACGTCAAAGAATTTGTTGCTCGTAAAGGCAAAATGTCTCTAAACGTTACCAAAGTAGATAGCGAAACAGGAGAAATTGCCGGAGTTTTTGTTAGCGAACAGCCTTCAGCTACAGATTTAGGTGCTGAAGAACCAGAAGAAGTAAAAATTCAGGGAACTTTCTATGGTCGAATTGAACCAGCAGCATAGTATCAGCAAATTTTCTGCTTAATCAATAGACTGAGTTTAACTTAAGAATAAACCGAATAAAAACTATTTAGGGGTAATAGCCCCTTTTTTTTGTGGCAATTAGCATTGGTAAACGATCGTAATTTCAGGATGATTATTCACAACAATTAATTCCTATTACGTATTTTTACTAATTACTTTAAATATAATTTGTCTTTTATTTATTAATTAACTAAAACTTAATTTAAAAAATAGTAAAAAATGCTGTTGTCTCTAAGTAATAGTAAACAATAAGCTTGATTTAGTTTGAATTAAATCTAATTATTTATTTAAAAAATATTTGTGATTTAAATCACTCTATATTTCAGTAAAAATTAAAAATTTTTGCTTTCGGTATAGGAATTTATAAGATGAAAACTTATCTAGATCGAAATATTAAAATTACTATTTTAAGTCTTTTCCAAAAATATCAAAAAACAAGAAATACCCAAATTCGTAATCGAATTATGGAATTAAATTTTGGGTTAGTAAAAAAAGAAGCTTACCACTGGACTAATAAATGCCATGAAAATTACGACGACTTATTACAAGTTGGTTCGATTGGTTTGATTCGGGCCATCGAAAGATTCAATATCGATAAAGGTCATGCTTTTAGTTCTTTTGCCATTCCTTACATTCGTGGTGAAATTCAACATTATCTAAGAGACAAGAGTTACACTGTCCGTATTCCCCGTCGTTGGTTAGAGTTAAGACAGCAATCTAATTCATTTATGAGAAACTTTCGCGAGCGTTTTTACCGCCAACCTACAGATTCAGAAATTGCTCAATTTTTAGAAATTTCTTTGAAAGAATGGCAAGATATCGACTTGGCTTATCGAAATAGACAACCAATAAGCTTAGATATTTCTGTCAACAATGATAACGATACTTCTACTAGTCTTTGCGATCTCGTTCCCGATCCTCAGCATCGCAGTTTTCAATTAGCTTATGAAGACCGTATTCGTCTTCAACAAGCTTTATCCGAACTAGAAGACCGAACCAGAAATGTATTAGAATTTGTTTTTTTACAAGACTTAACTCAAAAAGAAACTGCTAAATTATTAGGAATTAGTGTAGTAACTGTCTCTCGTCAGCTTAAGAAAGGTGTTAACTCACTGAAAAAATCGATGCAACCAGAACAATATTAATTATTAACCCTCTGGCTGATATTAGAACTAGCTGCTATCTTGGAGTCGGTAATTAAGTACTTTAACGATCGATAAGCTATTTCGAGGTTTTTGCTCGTCAAGCCTTAAGGGATTAGTTATGAAAAAAATTACATTATTAGGATTAGTGGCTATATTAGCTATTGCTACTGAGGGTTGTACTATAGGCTCAAAGGATAAGGAGACTACAACTCCAAAACCTTCGACCACTGCTAAAAATTTATCCGAGACCCCAAACCAGTCCAAAGACACGGAAAAAGAGCCAAATACTACCAGACCACAAAGAGTTAGTGGGTTAATTCCTGCTACCGATCCCGATGTGCGAGTAAGTGGAAGTGTTCGAGGCAGGCAAGATCCGTTTGCTCTGGTTGGTCTCAAACCAGAGATAAAAAAAATTAAAAATGAGACAGAACGCACTAGTGAGCCAAACTTTCCTCTTTCTAGAGGGGGAAATAATATCCCTGAAAATATCACTGGTGTTCCAACTATAGATAGTTTGGGCGATCTAGCTAAAAATAGTGAGTTAAGACTAGCAGAACAAGTAATTATTACTGGCATAGTAAAATTAGGTGGTACGACCAAAGTAATTGTCAAAGCTCCTGACGAAGCTTATACTCGTCATGTAGGTATAGGGGAATATGTATCTAATGGACGAGTACTCATCAAACGTGTTGAAGGACTTAATTCTCCCACGCCTAAAGTTGTCTTACAGCACAAAGGAATTGAAATAATCAAAGCAGTGGGAGAACAACCAGCAATAGAACAAGAGCAAGAATCGAACATTACAGCCCAATTAATTGACGAATTAGATAGCAAACCATTAACTACTTCAGAAACTTGGCTTCCTAATTTTCTATCACAGAAATTAAAGGATAGTAAGAATAATTAAAGATAGATACATAGTCAATACAGAGGGTCTGGGTAATTTATAAAATAGCTAGGAAGAAATTAATTGCCAAAGCTACTACATACCAATGACCAAAAAATCAGAACTGTTAGAAGCGATCGCTGGTAAAAATCGAGGCTTATTAGCTAGTGAAATCGATAATGTTAGAGTCCTTTCTGCCATACAACAGTTAGAAGACCGAAACCCAACTCCCAGACCTCTAGAAGCAAAAGATTTGCTAGAAGGCAATTGGCGTTTGTTATATACTACCAGTCGGGAAATTTTGGGGATCGATCGCTTTCCTTTATTAAATTTAGGACAAATATATCAGTGTATCCGCACTGCCGAAGCTAAGTTATATAACATAGCAGAAATTGTAGGTTTACCTTTTTTAGAAGGTTTAGTCACCGTGTCGGCTAATTTTGAACCAGTGTCTGAAAGTAGGGTCAGTGTTAAATTCGAGCGTTCTATTGTTGGTTTGCAACGCTTTTTCTCTTATCAATCTCCTGAGAAATTTATCAAGGACATAGAAACAGGTAAAAAATTTCTTCCTCTTGACTTTAGTCTTGCTAATCGAGAAAGACAAGGTTGGCTAGAAATTACCTATTTGGATGAAGATATGCGTATTGGTCGAGGAAATCAGGGGAATGTCTTTGTACTGGCAAAAGAAAAAAATAATGTATAGGGTTGGTTGTTAGTCGTTGGATAATTGATTAAAGTGATAACCGAGCCGGTTATGACTGAATCATGTTATTACGACCAGAACAAAGAACAAAATTAGACGAAACTAACGACCTAGAATTTTATTCCTATCCTCGTCTTGTCACTCACGTAGACGAAGGATTTATCGCTCTACTAACCAATGTCAATCAGTATTTACAATATCCAGAAGGAATATTCAGTAGATGGAAAAGTTTTTGAAAGAGGCGATCGCTGCTTGGCGGGATGGAACAGAAAGGAGTCGGGTAGAGTTAGTAAAACGGTATTTTTTATCTGTTTCTGGCTTTACTACTCCAGAAGTAATTGTCCGTCCATCTACTGTCCCTACTTTTTGGCAAATGCTCGGTATGGGTAGCAGAGATCCTTTTTATGCAGTTATCGCCAGAAAAGCCTAGATTTTTCCCTGAGAATGAGGAATTACGATAGTTCCTCATTTTTTATCTTTCATTCCTTAATATAAGCCATAACTTCTTTACCTATTGCCCGATATTTTGACCACCCCAAGCTCGATCGCGGATCGGGATAATCTTTAACAATTACACCACGGCTAGGGGCTCTTTCAAAAGCTACTAAGCGAGGAATATCTACTTTAAATAAAGGCAGTTTAGCTTCTTCAAGGAATTTTCTGGCATCTCTACCAGTGGTAGTGCGAGAGTCAACCTGGGTTAGCAAGACTTTATATTGAGCATTGAGCGGTTCTAACAACTCGATCGCCTTAACTGTACTATCTAAATCTAAAGGATTAGGAGTCGTCGGTAAAATTAGCAGATCGCTACCTGCTGCTAAATCTTCTAATTCTTCTGGTTCTGGTCTAGCTTGAGTATCAATCAAAATATGGGTGAATTTTTTGATTAAACCAGGAGCCCCCGCTTGAGAAGCTACATAAAAAGGTAGTTTATCTTCTTTCGACCAAACTAAAGCTGAGCGATTTTTATCGGCATCAATCAGAAGGGTAGGGGCTAAAGATTGAAAAAAAGCAGCTAAGTGAATCGCTGTTGTAGTTTTTCCGACCCCTCCTTTCAACGCAGTAATTGCAATAATCATGATATTAAGCAGTTGGGAAACCGTGCTGCTTCAGCGCACGGAGGAACAACAGTTGGACGACTTTAGTCGTCCGTGAAATATTAAAACCCATAAACATAACCATCTTGACGATGGACTTGTTTACAGTATTTGTAGCTAATACCTTGTACCGTCTCGGTGACAGTTTTGATATTAAATGAGCCACTAGAACGAATAGCAACTTTACCTAAATAAGACCCAACCTTCTTGCCCTTGGTGACAACGGCTCTAACTATATCTCCAGTCTCAAACCCTTTAACAGTTTTAACTAAAGCTAACTTTCTGACTAATTCACCTTTTTTGTTCAGTTTTGGAAAACCAAACTTATCAACATGAATTACCTGTCTTTTGCCATGACCAC
This sequence comes from Xenococcaceae cyanobacterium MO_188.B32, assembly GCA_030065635.1. Taxonomy (GTDB): domain Bacteria; phylum Cyanobacteriota; class Cyanobacteriia; order Cyanobacteriales; family Xenococcaceae; genus JASJDJ01. Next base: position 1,803 of record JASJDJ010000010.1, on the reverse strand, counting down.
TACACTTAATTAGTAAAGGCTGGTTAGTTATTATTTCTAGTTTTGGCGTATCCCCAACACAGGCAGCATCTAACCAATGAGCTTTAGCTAAACCTTGCTGAGTTCGATTAAACTTAGTTTGCCCACCAGTACCAGTAGTTACAGGCAAACCCATTCTTTTGAGACTATTAAATAATTGAGTGCGAGTACTATTGACTGCTGCTGCATTCGTTAGGTTCTCTTGAGAAGATGGCAACTGACGAGGTTTCCTCGTCAGCTTGCGACCACCGTTTGAACTCAAGACCTTACCTGGCATTGCATTCCGCACTTTTAATGGTGCTAAGGTTTGTTTGAGGATTCGATTTAGTACCGATGGCTTGTCAGATAAAAACACTTGAATATCTAGATTAGATTTAGCTTGATTGCAAGGTACACAGGCAATAGTTAAGTTAGATACTCGATTAGAACCACCTTTAGATTTGGGCTTAATATGCTCTACCTCTAATGGTGTATCTTTAGCTCCACAATAAGCGCAGGTACGATTGAATTTCTCTAGGAGATATTCTCTGACCTTGTATTGATAAAGTGTGCCTTTCTGATACTCTGTTCCTGATATCTCAGGATTATTAATCTTCTGAGTATCAAATCTAACTAGTTCCATTACTATCGAACTAATAGGACAAAACTTGATTAATCGTCTTACCCAGGTCATAGTAGTTAAAACACGATGTTCTAAGCTAGGTGCTAACCAACCTTTCCCTCTAGTTCTATTCAGAAATCTAGGTTGTCTGTATCTAGTTTTTCTGTCTCTACGTCCTCTTCTGAGAGAACGACGAGATTTTAAGTCGTTTTTAATCTGTTGAGCACGATGAGCTAATTCAGCAGCCCAGATTAATTTATTCTCTTGAAGTATTGCTATTCCAGTGATTTTAGAACCTGGGTCTAATTTAAGTTGACATGGTTTAACCTCCTGTTTAGTTGCTGCTTTCTTTAAGATTATTGTGAATGGATACTGCCTAAATACCGAAGCTTTGCCAGCTTTGAGTAAACTACGAGCCATTCCTGATGTACAGGGTGTTAATGGTTGTTTATTAGTATCTAGAACAAATACAGAGTTAGACATGGTTTTGTCTCTTCTACTTAATGTGTAATGTTTGCCTCGTCAATGTTATTTAAGCTTTTTTGGTTAACTACACTGTTTTACCCCTCGTAGAACTGTTTAATAGTTAACGACAGAGCAGAAAGCTGGCAAGAACTTAAGGGTGTCGTGACTTAAATAACGTAGTTCGCTAAGAACTTAGACTGGTCAGCTAACTAAAGGGGAGGCACAAAGCCCCGCCAACTTCAGTGTGGGGTGCTGACTGGCTGCTGAATTAATGAGTAGTAGTAGTTTACCCAAAAGCACACCCCAATTGGAAAATAAAACTTGCTATTTACGCAAATATTTGTTACATTATTTTACATAAATTAACAAACTATCTTAAAGGTTTATTTCCAGTAGTTGCCTATCGTATTTTTATCAATTGCCTGAGTTTTTAGTTAAGCTCCTAACAATTTAGGCATTTCGCGTCAACATTGATTTCTCCTGAACTAACCTCGGTCGCAAAACTGAGGTTTTTTTTGTGCGTATAAACTACAGTCGCAATACTGTTCGGATAAGCCATGAAATCAAGGTTTAGAGCTTACTTTTCACGGCATCTCTGAAACCCCCTCCAGAACTGGATTTCCCCCCAAGGCTTATTTTCAATAATTTGGGCTTAATGACAATCGATAACGGGAAAATAAGCCAACAGGAATCGGTGGTTTAGGGAGCGATCGCTTGAA
>JASJDJ010000269.1 GCA_030065635.1 Xenococcaceae cyanobacterium MO_188.B32 | reverse complement strand
GCATCTCTTTAACTAAGAAAGACATGGAACCAATTGAAATGCGTCTACTGCGCAATCCACACTTACCAAAATGGGATATTCTCATTCGACCTGGTTAGCGGGTAATTTCTTTCTTAGAAATCACCTTAATACTCCCGCTTCAGGATATTCCAAATGCTCTTGCAACTGGATGACTGGAACTTGAGGTGAAAGTAATGTGGTTGTCATGACAGATTCTCTCTATTTTTTTTATTGTGTTTGCGGTTCAACCATCCCGCCAGAAAAGCTAGAGCGAACATCCCCAACAGTGCCAAGCCAAGTAGCCACTTTCCTCCAGTAAATATCCCAGCACCCAAAGCAACAACAGGAGGGGTAGAAATTACGATCCCTAGAATTAAAGCGGGTAGAAACTTATGCCATTGCATTTGAGTCAACCCGACGGCATAGCAGACAAAATCGAATAGTCCTGTCATTAAAAATCCAGCAACTAAGAAAGGATTATTCTCTAGATAGTTAGAGGAAAAGGAATCAACTTTACCCATAAATCTTTGACCGACTAACCGCTGTACGATTCCCCGACCGTAGCATTTGGCAAGATAAAAATTCCCCGAACAGGCAGCTAAATCAGCGATCGCAATAATGGCGATTCCTTGCCAAAAGCCAAATAAAGTACCAGCTAACACAGAGTAAGCGGTACTGGGAATTGCTGGAATCACAATACTTACCGAGCGTAGCAACAACAAGGCGAAAGGTGCCCAAATCCCCAATTGAGCGACATTGGCGCGGATTTGCTCAATTCCGACTTGCTTGACTAACGAGATCGCTAATACCACCACAATTCCCAGACCAAATAATCCTAAAAAATCCAACCATCTTTTAGGTTGTTTAGAAGATTTGATTGACTTGGAAGAAGCTTGAGTCAATAAATCGATCGCCTGGGTATCGGGTGGATAGTAAAGTTCGTCTTTAAGAATCCAGCCAGTTTCTTGTTGTATGTAAGCGTGGGTGCTTAAACCAATCAGCTTGGCTGATGTGGCAACGGCTTTATAATCAAGCCCCAAGAGGTTACAAAGTTCGCGCTGACGGATTCCAGTTCGGTTTTCCATGGATTGAGGATAGGGTGTACCTGGATAATTATTACCGTGCCTAAGATTCTAGAGCTTTTTGGGCACAGAGGACAATGTAGCCCAGATCGCTATCATAGAGGTCAAACACTTGTCGCATCGATAAAATGCGCTGGCGGAGGATGGGTTTGGTTAGCATATTCCAGCCCACAGTGAGCAACGTAGAAAGACCCTCTTCCCTAATAATGGAAAGGGGATCGAGCAGATTCATCGAGCCAGTTTGATGCTGCTGCACTGTTAGTCCTGCTTGTTGGCAGGCTACGATCCATTCTTCAGCAGAGAGCGGATTAGCATTAACCCTAATTGAGGCTGCTAAGTCTCGACGAACTGCAACAGTGTTAGCACCACGGACTAATAGTTCGTGACTCAGAAATAAACCATTAGGCTTGAGGCGAGCGCCAATTCCCTTCAGAATCTTAGTTTTACCTGGGGCAGACTGCATGGTGAGAATGGCTTCTGCCAGCACGTAATCAAAATTTTCCGTGAGGTTTTCTAAGTGAAAAATGTCCCCCTCAACGATCTCAACGCGATCACGTAAACCAGCAGCTTTGATATTAGCACAAGCCCGAACAACGCTATCGGGGTTTTTTTCAATGCCAACGACGCGAACGCCGTAGCGTTGAGCTAAAGCAATGGCACTGTAGCCAAAACTAGCTGCCAACTCTAGAACCGTTGACCCAGGTTGGAAATCAGCCCAGGCAAATAGCTTTTCCGTAGCAGTACGACCACCAGGACGCAGAGTTTGTTTGCCAGCAGCAGCCAGCACTTGATGGCCAGGAGCAGTCTTGAAATTATTCTGAGTTTGAATCATGGCTTTCACCTAAAAATCCGCTCTATTGTCGTAATCAAAACTGCTAAACACGAGTGGTAGTTTTAGCTTTTTGTTGTTGGCGATCGCTGCTAATTTTTTGAGGACTCTGAGATAGTTTAAACAGGACAATTGTTCCCACCATAGCTACCACTCCACCGATAATCCAAGCTAGAGAAGAACCTGGATGCTGAGAGAAAGTAGCAATTTGATAGAACATAGTTGCTACCCAATAACCCAAACCAGTCGTCCAAGCAGCAACCAATACTGTCCAACCTAAATTAGTTTCGCGGAAAACTGCACCTGTAGCTGCCACACAAGGAAAATACATCAGTACGAATAAAAGATAGGCAAAGGCTGCTGTGGAACTGTCAAATCTTTTAGACATCTGCCCAAACGTGCCTAGTGCTACTTCTTGTTCTTCTGCAACAGCTTCTTGGTCTTGTACATCCCCAATATTCAAGCCAATGGGATCGAGGATTTGATTGCCCAAATCGGCTAGATTAGCGGGAATAGATGCAAAAGCTTCCCCAATACTGCCCCAAAAATCAAAACCTTCTGCTTCAGCTACTTCTCCTGACTCTTCTAACGCTAATTGACCGTAAAGGGAATCGAGAGAACCAACCATCGCTTCCTTGGCAAATACCCCTGTAAAAATACCGACAGTGGCGGGCCAATTTTCCTGACGCACCCCCATAGGGGCAAACACGGGCGTTACTGCTTGACTGGTAGCGGATAAAATCGAATCTTTACTGTCTTGTGTGCCAAACGAGCCGTCTGTACCCACAGAGTTTAATAAACTCAAAACCATGACCATCACCACGATTACTTTACCCGCTCTTACTAAAAATCCCCTTAGTCTATCCCAAGCGCGGATTGCGATGCCTTTGGGTTTGGGAATGTGATAGGGTGGTAACTCCATAACAAAGGGGGAAGCTTCTCCCTGCATGATTGTATTTTTCATTACTAACCCTGTAAAGATCGCCGCAGAAATACCAATTAAGTAAAGTCCAAAAACTAAATTTTGTCCATTACGAGGGAAGAAAGCAGCAGCAAACAGCGCATAGACAGGCAATCTCGCTCCACAGGACATAAATGGATTCATCATGATGGTCATTAAGCGATCGCGCCTATTTTCGAGGGTTCGCGTTGCCATAATTGCTGGTACATTACAACCGAAACCCACTAGCATCGGCACGAAGGATTTACCAGGCAATCCCACCAAGCGCATCAATTTATCCATGACAAAGGCTGCCCTGGCCATATAACCCGAGTCTTCGAGAATGGAGAGAATAACGAATAGTAAGCCGATTTGGGGAATAAAAGTTGCTACTGTTTGAATACCTCCACCGATAGAAGTCACAAAACCAATAAGCCAGCCTGGAGCATTAAGGGATTCCAACCAAGCTTGAGGTGCATCCACAAACACAGTACCGACAGAAATATCAAAGAAATCGATAAATGCACCGCCGATATTGATAGCGATGAAAAACATGAAGTACATCACCACTAAAAAGAGAGGAATGCCAATCCACCGATTGAGTACAAATTGGTCGATTTTGTCCGATGTGGTGCTACTGATATCCCTAGTCTGTCTTACTGCACCTTGGATCAAGCTGCGGATAAAGCCATAGCGACTATCAGCGATAATAATATCGATGTCTTCGTGTAATAATTGGTGAATCTTACGACGATTTTCAATAACAATTTGATCTAACTCTTTACCTTTAAGTTCTGGGGCAACGCGATTTTCATATTCTAGTAATTTAAGGGCGAACCAACGAGTAGAAATCTTCTTGTTACTTCCCTTTTCTTGCACTAGAGGTTCAATTTGGCTGAGGGTATCTTCAATTACTGCGGGGTAAGCCACAACTGTGGGGAGATTTCCAGGGTTCTTGATTAATTCATTAATTTTACTTCTGAGGATATCGATTCCTTCTCCTAAAAAAGCACTGATGGGAATAACAAAACAACCCAATCTTTGCGTAAGAACATCTGTATTAATTTCTAACTCTCTTTCCCGCGCCACATCGATCATATTCAATGCTGCTACCATTGGCACACGCATTTCCATAATCTGAGTAGTTAGATAGAGGTTGCGTTCTAAATTAGAAGCATCGACAATATTAATAATTAAATCTGCTTCCCCAGCCAGCAAGTAATCTCGTGCAATCAATTCATCTAATCCCGTACCATCATCTTCTGCATCGAGGGAATAGACTCCAGGCAAATCGACAACAGTAATTTCAATATTGTCATAACTATATTTGCCTTCTTTGCGATCTACTGTTACCCCTGGCCAATTTCCCGTACGCTGATTAGCACCTGTTAGATCGTTAAAAAGTGTGGTTTTTCCACAATTAGGATTGCCAATTAAGGCGACTGTCTGTTTTTTCATGCTTAGTTATTTGTGATTGATTAGTGGTTCTTGGTCGTTGATTATTAATTACTGATAACTGTTACGGCAATTGCTCAATCACCAAAGCAGCAGCCTCATCCTTACGCAAACTTAATTTAAAGCCTCGCACGAGAATTTCTACGGGATCGCCCAAAGGGGCAACGCGAGTAACAGTGAACTCTGTACCAGGAGTTAAACCCATTGCCAATAACTTTTTCTTATAAGCTTTCTTGGTATGATCGTCAGTTGATTCGTAACGAGCAACTTTCCCTTTCTGATTTACTTGTAAATCCCTTAACGTAGTGGCACTACTTTCCATTTCATTTACCTCTTGCACTTCTACTAAATAATCAAACGGCTTGTCTGATACTAAAATTCGCTTTGCCATTCCCCCATCGATACCGATGCGAGTCTCCCCCACCGCCACAACCAAGTTACCAGCTAGATTTTTAATTACTTCAATGCTCATACCTGGTGCCAAACCCATTCCCACCAACCGCTCGATCCCCTCTTTGCTTTCATATCCAGCAATCCACAGGCGATCGCCTTCCCGTGCTTTGGCTAGTGCCATAAGAGCACGTTTTTGGCGTTGGTTTTCGGTCACTTCCTGGCTATTACCTTCCCCATGTCGATGACGATGCTGTTCCCTATTTTTATTTCTCCAATTCATTGTCTTTCTCCTACTCTCTAATCTAGTCAGCTTGTTTAATTTGGAATTAATATCATCCCGACCTCTGAACCTTGTTCTCTACACCTTTAAATTCTGTCCACAGCCAAAGCTACCATCACCCGCTCTGCCATTCCTACACCTAAGCCAATTTGCTCGTCTTGAAGACAAACAATTACGGAACCGCTTTTAGTCTTACTAATAACTCGAATCTCTGAGCCTTTATTTAAACCCATCTTGCTGAGGCGATGTATCATACTCTTGCCACTCAGAATTTGGGTAATTACAACACGCTCTCCAACATGAGTCGTTGATAGGGGAAATACTTGCTTTATCGAACTTTGGGCTAATTCTGGAGCCAATTTGGCTTGATTGCCCCCTTCATCTAGCTTTTCGGAAGTCCCCCCAAAAAAGGTAAACTCCCATCCTTGACGTTTTCGGTGTCTTTTTTTCCGATTGCTAGGCTCGTCATCCATTTTTTCGCTTTCTTATGTAATTCAAGATTTTTGATTAACTAGAGGTTGCTGAACTTTAGTTTTATTTAAAGCAATTATTGGGCAGGGACTAGTGGACGAGGGCGTAGATAAAGCCACCATTAATCAAGAATAAAATGAGAAGGTTCACAAGATGGTAGAAAAAGCAGATGCGCCCGACTAGCTCCTAAACCGATAGAGTTAGAAAATATTGAAGAGCAAGAACTAGC
>JASJDJ010000088.1 GCA_030065635.1 Xenococcaceae cyanobacterium MO_188.B32 | reverse complement strand
TAACAGTTTTTCACTCTATTCAGTATTGGTTCAAGACACTGCCACATTTACGTCACTTCGTTCTTCTTTCATAGAAATCTGTGGCGGTCTTACTTCAATGATAATGATAATCAAGTTGTGGGAGAGCTGGCGATCGCATTTAAATCACCAACGACTTTTGACCACACCCGAGCTAAATGAAGCGGGAAAAACAACACACTGTTGAACTGACTTTTCACGGGCTCTTTTTTCTTTAACGCGAGCGCAAAATTTCTGCATCTCTCAAGCCTGATTCTACCGTTAAGCATTATCATTAAGCTGAATTTATTGAGAATAAGCTGAGAGCTGAAACCCTTATTTGATAGGAACTTCAGAGAAGCCGTGAAAAGTCAGACTGTTGAAACCCTGACTCTGCCTGACTTTGGCTAGATATGGGTTATGGCTTCTAAAACTCGTTTTGTGAGAAAAGCGGGATAAGTAGTTCTACATCAGAAATCAATTATTCAGCAGCAAGATCCTTAACTTTGTTCGCGACTGTCAATCGAGAACTAATTCCTCTTTTTCTCCCGCCTTACGTTGATTGCCGCTATAATTATTTTTTTCCAAAAATTTAAATGTACAAAAAGTTACAAGTTTGTTCTTCGAGCGAACTTTTCTTGTAGACTTAATCGTTAAGTTTAACTTTTTTATGAGATAGTTTTAGTTCTATGTCAGGTAGCGTAGAAAGATATTCGTCGATCGAGCGAGAGGAAAAAGAAGTCAGAGCGCAAAGACTCCGAGCTTACTGGCGAGCAAATACCATTCTAATTCGTAATTTACTAATTGTTTGGGCTTTTGTTTCTCTTGGTTGCAGTATTTTATTCGTGCCACTACTAAATCATATTCGTCTTGGTGGCGTACCTCTAGGTTTCTGGATGGCACAACAGGGTTCGATTTTTACTTTTGTAATTCTTATTTTCATCTATGCGATCCAGATGGATAAACTCGATCGCAAATATCGTAAATAAGTTTGGAGTTAGTGGTTAGTTGTTAGTCGTTAGTCGCTATAAATAACCATTAACCATCGATCATTAACCATCAACAATCAACTATTAACCATTAACCATTAACAAAAATCATGTCTGCTGAAGCTTGGACTACAACATTTGTCATTATCTCTTTTATTCTCTATCTCTATATTGGTTGGCGATCGAGAGTTAGAGATAGTCAGGGCTTTTTTGTTGCCGATCGCGGTGTACCTGCTATGGCTAACGGGGCTGCCACGGCTGCTGATTGGATGTCGGCAGCGTCTTTTATTTCGATGGCGGGGATTATCTCTTTTTTGGGCTACGATGGCTCGATTTATTTGATGGGTTGGACAGGAGGTTTTGTTCTCCTGGCTTTATTACTAGCTCCCTATCTACGTAAATTTGGTAAATATACAGTCCCCGATTTTGTGGGCGATCGCTATTATTCTGTTTGGGCGAGATTAGTGGCTGTAGTAGCAGCTATTTTTGTCTCTCTTACCTATGTAGCAGGGCAGATGCGCGGAGTAGGTATTGTCTTTAGTCGCTTTTTACAAGTAGATATAAATACTGGTGTCATTATTGGCATGATAATTGTGGCATTTTTTGCCGTACTTGGCGGTATGAAAGGCATTACCTGGACGCAAGTAGCCCAATACACTGTCTTGATTGTTGCTTATCTTATTCCTGCTTTTGCGATCGCTTTAATTCTGACAGGAAATCCCATACCTCAGTTGGCTTTTGGTTTTAGCGATATTATCGATAAATTAAATCAGGTGCAAATGGATTTAGGTTTTGCTGAATATACTCAGCCTTTCGTCAATAAATCCATGTTAGATGTTTTGTTTATTACCATTGCTTTGATGGTAGGAACAGCGGGACTCCCCCATGTAATTGTCCGCTTTTATACTGTCCCTTCAACCCGTGCTGCCCGTTATTCGGCCGGTTGGGCATTATTATTTATCGCTATTCTCTATACTACCGCTCCTGCGGTTTCTGCTTTTGCTCGTTATAACTTAATTGATAGTTTGCATAACAAAACGGTTGCGGAAGTACAACAATTAGATTGGGCAACTAAGTGGTCAAATACTGGGTTATTAGGATTTGAAGATAAAAATGGTGATGGGAGGATTGCCCTAACTCCAGAAGAAGCAACGAGCGAAATTACGATCGATCGCGATATTATCGTTCTTTCGACCCCAGAAGTAGCGAGTCTTGCTCCTTGGGTAATTGCTTTGGTGGCTGCGGGAGGTTTGGCTGCTGCTTTATCTACTGCTTCGGGATTATTACTAGTAATTTCTAGTTCGATCGCCCACGATGTCTACTATCGCATTATTAACCCCCAAGCTTCCGAGTCCCAACGGGTCATGGTGGGTAGAGTGATGGTAGGTTTTGCGATCGCGATTGCAGGTTACTTTGGGGTCAATCCTCCTGGTTTTGTAGCCCAAGTAGTAGCTTTTGCTTTTGGACTCGCTGCTGCTAGTTTCTTCCCCGTGATTATTTTAGGTATTTTTGATAAACGTACCAATCGGGAAGGAGCGATCGCAGGCATGATAATTGGTTTAGCTTTTACTGCTTTCTACATTATCGGCGTGAAGTTCTATGGTATGTCAACTTGGTTTTTGGGTATATCGCCTGAAGGTATTGGCACAGTAGGCATGGTACTTAACTTGATAGTTACCTATACTGTCTCTCGGCTTACTCCACCGCCACCTTTAGCCGTTCAAGAAATGGTCGAACATTTGCGCTCGCCAGAATTAGATGGTGCCCCTCTTCACGATATTGGAGAAGAAGAGTTGGATTAGCGTAAGTGCAGGTTGCTCAAGTCGTTGTCTAGAAAGATTTTGATATTAAAGAGTTATATCGACCTCAAACCTTTTGATATCAATATTTTCAAGCGTAATACCGATTAGTGCTCAAGCAGGCAGTTGTAATGACGGTATGAGAAGGATTATAGCCTTCAATGAATAATGACTGATTTTTTATTGAGAATAGAGGCTATAGCGGAGAATATCCTTTGCTTGTTGCGAATCTTCAATAACTTCTCCTTATTCTTACCTTCTGATTAACTTGTCTCTGTTTAGGATGATTTTCAAACTCTAAAACCTACTCAGAGAGAGACTTTAAGGTCGATATGACCCTTTAATTTTATAATTATTGCAATACCACAAGTCGAGGAACTGTGTGCGGAAGCAGGTTCCGCACTTTGAAAGCTCCGTCCAAGACTGTAATGCTTCACCACTGCAACTGTATCGCAAACCACTCTTACAAAGTTCAGGAATTTAGAAACTTAACTAACTCTTCTAACTTCGACCAAGCTGCACCACTAGCCAGAATTTCCTGAGCTTTTTTAACTCCTTGGAGATGATTACCAAAGGGAACCAATTCTCCTACTTGCAAAGCTAAAGAAGCATTTAAAGCTACTGCATTTCTTTGTGCTTCGGTTCCTTTGCCTTGCAGTACATTTCGTAAAATAGTAGCATTCTCTTCTACTTCTCCGCCTTTAAGTTCTTCGATATTGGCTAGTTTTAAACCCAATTCTTGAGGATTAATATTGGTGAGACTTACTTTACCTCCAGTCAACATGGCTAAGTCAGTGCTATCTCCTAAACCTGCCTCATCCAGCTTTTCTCTGCCATGTAAGACTATCGCTTTAGGTGTTCCTAGTTTATTTAAAGCTAAAGCCATACTAGGTAAAAAAGCACCATCGTATACACCAATAACTTGACCTGTAGGGGATAGAGGATTTACTAAAGGGCCTAATAAATTAAATACAGTTCTTACTTTTAGAGTACGCCTTAGGGGGACAACACTTTTCATCGCTGGATGCCAACCAGGCGCAAACAAAAAAGTAATTCCCACTTCATCTAAAGCAGACTGTACCTTTGCCGATGGTGCAGTGAGATTTACACCTAAATATTCTAAGACATCAGCAGAACCGACTTTACTAGAAGCGGAACGATTACCGTGTTTGGCAACTTTAATTCCTGCTGCTGCTGCCACAAAAGCCACGGCGGTAGAAATATTGAAAGTAGACGCTCCATCTCCCCCTGTGCCACAAGTATCTATTACAGGGCAATTATGTTGGATAGTCTCTTGTTGCTGAGATTGAGATTTTAATACTTCCGCCATTCCCGCTAATTCTTCTGCACTTACTCCTTTAGCTTGAATGGCTGCTAGAATTGCTCCCGATATTACCTCTGGTATCTTTTCCTGTAGCCATCCTTCCATTAGTTGGGCTGCTTGAACTTGAGAAAGAGATTGTTTGTCAAGTAACTGTTGCAGGAGGTTAGGTAAGTTTAGACTAGTCTCGCTAGAGTTTTGTACCATTAGTTAATTAATTTAAACAGATTGTCTTTACCCTAAAAAAAAGTGGGCTCGATCGACTATCCCACTTAATATATTTTCAATTAAAGAAACTAAGAGCTAAAAACTAATAACTAATAACTAGCTTTTAACTTTAGCGATCGACTGAACCCATAATTACATCAATACTACCCAAAATTGCCATAATATCTGCAACTTTAACACCTTTAAGCAACATGGGCAGAATTTGCAAATTAGTAAAATCAGGGGCTTTAATTTTCCACCGCCAAGGGAAGACATTATCATTACCGACGATAAAGATGCCTAATTCTCCTTTACCACTTTCCAGACGAACATAGTGTTCTCCTTCAGGTATTTTGAAAGTTGGGGCAACTTGTTTCGCTACATATTTGTAGTCAAAGTCATTCCACTTAGATTTACGCCCTTCTGCCATGCGTTTGGCTTCGAGGTTCTCATAGGGGCCACCTGGTAATCCTTTAAGAGCTTGTTTGATGATTTTAACTGACTCCCGCATTTCTCTGATTCTTACCAAATAGCGGGCAAAACAGTCTCCACCAGTTTCCCACTGTACTTCCCAGTCAAAGTCATCGTAGCACTCGTAATGATCTACTTTACGTAAATCCCATTTAACTCCAGAACCTCTTAACATAGGACCAGAGAGACTCCAGTTAATTGCCTCTTCGCGAGAAATTGTGCCTACTCCTTCCACACGACGACGGAAAATAGGGTTATTTGTGATTAACTTTTCATATTCATCTACTTTAGGTGAGAAATAGTCGCAGAAGTCTTCGCATTTATCTACCCAGCCATAGGGCAAATCTACCGAAACACCACCGATACGGAAGTAATTATTATTAATTAATCTTTGTCCACTAGCAGCTTCCCACAGGTCGTAAATCATTTCCCGTTCGCGGAAAATGTAGAAAAAGGGAGTTTGCGCGCCAACATCAGCTAAAAATGGTCCAAGCCACAAGAGATGATTAGCTATACGGTTCAATTCCAACATAATCACCCTAATATATTGGGCTCGTTTAGGCACTTCGATATCAGCTAATTTTTCTGGGGCATTAACTGTAATTGCCTCATTGAACATTCCTGCTGCATAGTCCCAACGGCTTACATAGGGAACATACATCACATTAGTGCGATTTTCGGCAATTTTTTCCATTCCTCGGTGCAAATAACCGATAACTGGTTCGCAATCAATTACGTCTTCTCCATCCAATGTAACGATTAAACGCAAAACACCATGCATTGAAGGATGTTGGGGTCCCATGTTGATTACCATGGGTTCGGTTCTAGTTTCAATTTTTGCCATAAATTAGCAGTGTTCCCTTTATCACTAAATTTAAAAATACTTGTTGTTATTATCTTTTTATCATATCGACTTTTTTGAAAGAAGCCGATGCTGCTGTTTTAGGAGGTAACTAACAGAGTAGTATCAAAGATTTTCGAGAAAGAGTCGATCGTACGTACCGTTCAGCTAGGAAGAAAAAAATAGGTTTAAGAACGGAGGGCTAGTTGAAATCTTGGCAAAATAAGCGTTTTAGGCTAGATTGCCCCCTATGATACGTTGGCTTTTTCTGACACTAGTACTGAAAAATCAGTATTTACACTGAATATATTTGAGCATAAGTACTATTTTTGAAGTAAAACGCATCAAGTAGTCTAAAGATATTCACAATAAGCATTTAAATAACAATCGATAATGATCAGAGAAAAGCTATTAGATAAAGCTACAGAACTAGGTCTAAAAATATACCAGGATTCTTTCGGAAAATGGATAATAGAGGACATTGAAACCGATAAAAATTGGTTTTTACGAGAAACAGAGTTAGAAAGATGGACAATGGTCTCTAATGGAATTCCAGGAATAAACTTAGACGCAAAATTAGCGTTCAGAATTTTAGAAGGATTAGTCAAGAAGAGTAGATAATTTTTTTTATAAAGAAAAGTATTTGGGTAAGGATATTTTCTCGAGCAGTTTATTAAAAAATTTGATATCTACAGATAGTACATTTTTATCCTCATCTGCGCTACCTTCAATAAAGTGGGTTTTTCAGTTTTCTTTGTACTTATGAGTAGTTTTCATCTGCAAGCACCTTTTCAAGCTACAGGAGATCAACCAAGCGCGATCGCGCAACTAACAGAGTCTATAATGACAGGTAATCGCTTTCAAACTCTTTTGGGGGCTACGGGTACGGGGAAGACTTTTTCGATCGCTTCGGTAATTGAGAAGGTGGGTAAACCTACTCTGGTCTTGGCACATAATAAAACTCTGGCTGCCCAATTATGTAATGAGTTAAGGCAATTTTTCCCTGACAACGCAGTAGAGTACTTTATCAGCTATTACGATTATTATCAACCAGAAGCTTATATTCCCGTTACCGATACATATATCGAGAAAACCGCTTCTATTAACGATGAGATTGATATGTTGCGTCACTCGGCAACGCGATCGCTGTTTGAAAGAAAAGATGTTATTGTAGTAGCCTCGATTAGCTGTATCTATGGTTTGGGGATGCCCGCAGAATATCTTAAAGCAGCTATACCTTTAGAAGTAGGTGAAGAAATCAACCAACGAGAGTTACTAAGAGATTTAGTCTCCGTACAATATAGTCGTAACGATATAGAAATCGAACGGGGAAGATTTAGGGTTAAAGGAGATGTTTTAGAGATAGTCCCCGCTTACGAAGATCGGATCATTCGTATAGAATTTTTTGGCGATGAAATAGAAGCCCTCCGCTACGTCGATCCCGTTACGGGAGATATTTTACAAAGTTTACCCAGAATTAGTATTTATCCTGCCCGTCACTTCGTTACCCCCGAAGAAAGATTAGAACAAGCTTGTCAAGATATAAAAAATGAATTAGAAGCCCGTTTAGTAGAATTAGAACAAGCAGGAAAACTTTTAGAGGCACAGCGTTTAGAACAACGCGCTCGCTACGATTTAGAATTATTACAAGAAGTTGGTTATTGTAATGGCGTAGAAAATTATTCCCGTCATTTAGCTGGCAGAAACCCAGGGGAACCGCCAGAATGTTTAGTAGATTATTTCCCCGATGATTGGTTATTGGTAGTAGATGAATCTCACGTTACCGTACCTCAAATTCGGGGGATGTATAATGGCGATCGAGCGAGAAAACAAGTTCTGATAGAACATGGTTTTCGTCTTCCTTCCGCAGCCGACAATCGCCCTTTAAAGTCTGAAGAATTTTGGCATAAAGTAAATCAATGTATCTTTGTTTCTGCTACTCCTAGCAAGTGGGAGATAGAACAATCTGAAGAGAGAATTATCGAACAAATTATTCGCCCTACAGGAGTAGTCGATCCACAAATTTTTGTCCGCCCCACAGAAGGACAAGTAGACGATCTTTTAGGAGAAATAAAAACAAGAATTAAGCAACAAGAAAGGGTGTTAATTACTACCCTAACCAAGCGGATGGCTGAAGATTTAACTGAGTATTTTCAAGAAAGAAATATTCGGGTACAGTATCTCCATTCAGAAATTAAATCTATAGAAAGAATTGAAATATTACAATCTTTAAGAGAAGGAGAGTTTGATGTTTTAATTGGAGTTAATTTACTGCGGGAAGGACTAGATTTACCCGAAGTATCTTTAGTAGCAATTTTAGATGCAGATAAAGAAGGTTTTTTGCGTTCTGAAAGTTCAATTATTCAAACTATAGGCAGGGCAGCTCGTCATGTGAGAGGTGAAGCTATTCTCTATGCTGACAATTTAACTGGTAGTATGGTCAGGGCGATCGAGGAGACAGAAAGAAGACGGAATATTCAAATTGTCTACAATAAAAGACACGATATTACTCCTCAACCTATTGTTAAAAAATCGGCTAATTCTATTTTGGCTTTTTTGGATATTTCTCGTCGTTTAAATGCAGAACAATTAGAGGAAATTTATCAACAATCTGATGAATTGCCATTAGAAAAAATTCCCGAACTGATCGAACAGTTAGAAGGAAAGATGAAGGATGCTGCTAAAAATTTGGAGTTTGAGGAAGCAGCGAAGTATAGAGACAGGATTAAGGGTTTGCGGGATAGGTTATTGGGTAACAGGAGTCCACAGATGAATGCCGATTAATAATCGTAAAATTTAAGCTTGACTTGGAGCGTACGCTATAGCAGTACGTATTTAGATTAGGACGTAAATTATAGGGTTTGCTAATGGCTAATGGCTAATGGCTAATGGCTAATGGCTAATTGCTACTTGCTACTTTGTCTTGAGATGTCCTAACTTTTGTTGGTATTGCTATAAGTTCCAAAGTATTGATATGGAAGATAATCTCATGACCGCAGAGGTTGCTTCTCTATCTGGAATAAGCGTAATTACGATCTAATTACAGCGGTTGGCATGACTAACTAGTATAGTTAAATTGCCTGACCTTGATTACTCATTAATTTTAAATTTTCAATGTCCCATATTGATACACAAACCGCTGTAACAGCAAACTCTAAATATTGAGCTAGTAGTGTGTAAGTTAAGAGTTTAATCTATTTATTCTTTAGGTGACAAAACTTTGGTAAATTATCAACTTATTTTGGGAACTATAACCTTAGTAAGTTGATTTTTAATCATAATGACGACAACTACAAAACTCAATCCTCAGGAGTTATTGTCTCAACTAGCCAACTCTAATAGTTCTGGTTGTCTAGAACTTGATGAAGGATTAGTTTCTTGGAAAATTTATTTACAACAGGGGAAGTTAAAGTATATTTACTGTTCTGCACAGTTGTTAGACCAGCTTAAGTATTATCTTCGTTATCTTGGGTTGAAACAAGCCTTAAATGGCTTAAAAGAGTTACCTTCATCCGATGATAAGCTAGAATCCTATGTCCCAGAAAAGTCTTCTAATAAAAATTTTTATAGTAAGGTTATTTGTTGGTTACTAACAGAAAAATATCTCGAGCCATCCCAGGGTTTAAAACTTATCGAACAGATAACCAAAGATGGACTAAGTTCTTGTCTTTGGCTAGATAAAGGTACTTCGTCATGGCATGATGGATATTCTTTGCCTCTATGGATTAAAGTTAAGTTTGGCGATACTCCATCTCTAGACATATCAGAATGTTTGCAAGTAGAACAAACTCGACTCAAACAATGGCAGCAAAATTGCAGTAACCAATTGCTTTCTGTTCATCAACGTCCTTATTTTGCTCCTGCTTGGGAAGAACAATCGCTGCCGACTTCTGGTTTATTAAATCATAAAACCCTTAAAGAGTTAACCCAAGTAATACGGGGACGAACTAGTATTCGTCAACTATCACTTTTATTAAACAAAGATGAGCTTCAGGTAGCCAAGATTTTATCTCCATATATTGACGCTGAAATAATTCAGTTAAGGGATGCTCGGACACCTCTAGATCTATTACCAACTGTTCCCCGATTTAAAAAGAATGTTCGGCAGCCCCTCTCATTTTCTTCATCTACTAATAGTAAGAATGCGAATGGCAACCTAGAAAATAGTACGTTCAAAACTTGGAAAATAGTATGTATTGATGATAGCCCTACTATCTTAAAAGAAATTCAGCGTTTTCTCGATCCAAAAAAGTTTGAAGTGACAGCTATAGACGATCCCGTAAAAGCTACATCTATCATTTTTCGTATCAATCCAGACCTTATTTTACTAGATATTACTATGCCTAGAATTAATGGATATAGACTATGTGGACTACTAAGAGATAGTTACCATTGCGCTCATACGCCGATTATCATGGTGACAGGAAATACTGGCTTAATTGATAAAACAAGAGCTAAATTAGTTGGAGCAACAGATTATTTTACTAAACCTTTTACCCAAGAAGGATTAAACAAAATTGTTACCAAGCATCTTAACTAATTGAAGTAAAAAAAATTCAGAGTATTTTTCTCATGACTCAAAATAGTCATTGTTTATGCAAAATTAACCGACCTAACTAATAAAAATTATGAAAACTATCTTAATTGTTGACGACTTAAAATCTGAATTAGATTTGATGGCAAAATATTTAACCAATGCTGGTTATAACATTATTATGGCAACCAACGGAGAAGAAGCAATTGTCAAAATTTTAGCCAATAAACCTGATGCCGTCGTTACTGATTGGATGATGCCTCAGATGGGAGGATTAGATATTTGTCGTAAACTGAAAAAGAATCCTGAAACGGCGGAGATTCCCGTCATTGCTTGTACTGCTAAAAACCGAGATGTCGATCGCTTGTGGGCGAAAAAACAAGGAGTAAAAGCTTACGTTACTAAGCCCTGTACTCAAGAACAATTAGTCAGTGCGCTACAAGAAGCAATGGGGTAATTACTAATGACAACATCTAGTCCAGCTGCTAAAATCCAAGCCAATTTAAAAGATTTATTCAAGGCAGATTTAGCTCCAGGGGATGCTTATATCCGATTTCAACTGACATCAGACATGACAGCTTTATTGTCAAGGGAACAAGTGCAAGAGTCTTTATTGGTTAAAGCAGAAAAAATAACTCCTTTGCCCAGTATGCCAGAATCTGTCATCGGTATTATGAGTTCTCGCGATCGCGTGTTTTGCGTATTCGATCTGGCTCAATTGTTAACCCTACCTTCTCGATTAATTGCTCCTCGGCAATATCAAATTCTCGTGTTGCAAACCACTGCCGAACCACAAATTTATATCGGGTTAGCAGTAAATCGTCTTCAAGGTATCGTACGCTTACCGATGCAAGAAATTAAATCATCTTTAGATGCTTTTCCTTCTAAGATAGCTACTTTTCTCTGTGGTGTGGTGCAGCAAGAAGAAGCCCTCATTCCGGTATTGGATTTTAAGAGAATCTCAGAAGCTTTAACCACAGTTAATCATAACTAAGTCGGGGTGAAATTACTCGCTCAATAAATCTAAACATATAATTTCTGATTGCTATGACTACTGAACAAGAATCCACGAACTTAATATCAGAAAGAATTTCTCCCATTCAATCTGTAGCAGTTGAATTTAAAGGAATTGGTACTCTCCGTCGTCGTTTGCTGACGACTATTTTACCGGCAGTATTACTTCCTCTAGTTATCGCTAGTGCGATCGGCTATACGATTACCGAACGTCGAGCCAAAACTCAAGCTTTGTCCAAACTTGAGGAAAATACACTCTTGACTAGTGCTACTGTTACAGCTTTTATTCGAGACTCTTTCAAAATTCCCGATTTGGTTGCTTCTAACCCTGTCATCATGGAAGCAATGCGCATAGGTAGTCAGGAAGCTCAGACTCAAGGTTTACCTCAACAATCCATTGAAGCCGTCGAACAAAAGTTTGCCACTACCAAATTAATCAAAGCTAATACCAATCTAAATAACTATTTACAACAAATAGTTAAATCTAGCGACATTGTAGAAATCTTTTTTACCGAGCGTAACGGCTTTAATGTAGCTTTTAGTAATCCGACTTCTGATTTCGTTCAGCGGGACGAAGGTTGGTGGCAAACTAGCAAACAAAATGGACGAGCGATCGACGAGCCAGAATTTGATGAATCTGCTAATGCCGTAGTTTTTGCTCTTTCAGAAGCTGTCATAGATCCTGAAACTAAAGAGTTTTTGGGCGTGATTAAGGCTGGAATACCAGTTAAAGTACTCGACTCGACTCTTAATGCTTACCTATCAGCTGGACTCAATCAATCTCAGATAGTTCAAGTTGTCGATTCTCAGGCTGGTTCTATTATGAGCAATATTACTCCTCAAGGCTCTGACTCGGAAATACAAGAAACCATTGGTGGCGCACCAATTTTGCAAGTCGCCAAAACTATTGTAGATTCTATTGGGAATGGTCGAGGTCTTGACGAAATAGAGCAGTTAATCCAGCAAAAAGCAAACTTTGCCAATATTAGCCTCCAACAAAAAGAAGTTTTTTCTGAAGTTTCTACTTTTGCTCAATTGACATATCGAGACAAAATTTACGATTTTGCCACTATCCCCAACACCGATTTAGTAGTAATTGCTTCAGTTGATGCTGCCGAAATAGGAGCAGCAGGAAGGCGTTTGCTTACAGCTTTTGCTCTTACCGCAATTGTTCTAGGTACCATTTCTTTAGGTTTAATTATTGCTTTGGCGCAGCAATTATCTCGACCTCTGACTGATTTATCAGAAAAAACTCAACAGGTAGCGTCAGGAAATCTAGATGTTAAGGCTAGTTTAGAGGGGACTCTAGAAACTAGAACTCTAGCCGATAACTTCAACAAGCTAGTCGATCGGGTTAAAGAACTACTCCAACAGCAAAAATCTATAACAGAACAACAACGCCAGGAAAAAGAACAGCTAGAAGCAGCAATTTATACCCTCATCGATGAAGTCTCCAATGCCACCGAAGGAGATTTAACAGTTCGAGCTAACTTAGACTCGATGGAACTGAGTACAGTTGCTGACTTATTTAACGCTATTATTGATAACTTACAAGAAATTGCGGTTGAAACCAAACAGTCAACTAGCCAAGTAGGTTCTTCTTTAAAAGAAAATGAGGATGCAATTCGTTTGTTAGCAGAGCAAGCTATTGCGGAGGCTCGAGAAACTCGCGATACTTTGATGTCTGTCGAACAAATGTCTCGATCGATTCAAGCAGTTGCCAAAAACGCTAGCCAAGCGGAAAAAATTGCTGATGATACTTACAGTACTGTTTTGAGCAGTACCAATAATATGAATTTAACTGTAGACAGTATCTTAGAACTAAGAACTACGGTAGGTGAAACAGCCAAGAAAATGAAACGTTTAGGAGAATCTTCTCAAAAAATCTCCCAAGCCGTTTCTTTTATCGCAGAAATTGCTCTAAGAACCAATGTATTAGCGATTAATGCTAGCGTTGAGGCTGGACGAGCAGGAGAATATGGACAGGGTTTTACTATCGTTGCCGAACAAGTAGGTGCATTAGCAGAACAGTCTGCAGCAGCAACCAAAGAAATTGCCAACATTGTGGCAGTAATTCAGGCAGAAACCCAAGAAGTCAACCAAGCGATGGAATCAGGTACATCACAGGTAGTAGAAACCACGCGCCTAGTAGAATCCACCAAACAAAGCTTAGGACAAGTATTGGAAAAATCCCAAGAAATTAACCAATTAATGGGTTCTATTTCTCAAACAACGGTATCTCAGGCCAATACTTCTCAAAATGTTACCGACTTAATGCAAAAAATTGCTTACTTATCTGAAACCGCGTCTATTTCTTCTAGAGAAGTAGCACAATCGATGGTTGAAACTGCCAAAGTAGCTGCCAAACTAGAGTCTACTGTCGCTCAGTTTAAAGTAGCTGAATAAACGGAATTATTCCTTACCTATCTCCAGTAATTTCAGGAATTGCTATGACTATCAAACCAGAACATTCAAGCTCACGATCGGAAGCAACTTCTCCTTTAAAGAAGACCAATTTGTCGGTAATTTTTGGCACTTTAGAGTCAAGTTTGGGAAAATATACCAGGCAATCTAAAGCTGGAGTATTGTTGTTAGGTTTTAGTAGCTTAATATTACCTTCTTTGGTTTCTCCATTAATTCCCCAATCTGTGGAAAGAGTAATCGCTCCCCCAATAGCGATCGCTCAAGTACAAGATTCTCGATCGGCCACCAAAAAAACTGTTCATAAAATTGGTGTGCTGGCAAAACGGGGTCCAGATAGAGCTTTGGCTAAGTGGCAACCTCTAGCGGAATATTTATCTAAAAATATCCCAGAACATACCTTTCAAATAGTACCCTTGAATTTCGAGGAAATTTATCAAGCTGTGGCGGCAAACAACATTGACTTTATTATTGCCAATTCTGGGATGTATGTAGATTTTGAAGCCGATTATGGAGCAAATCGAATTGCCACCTTAAAAAATTTGAGATTGGGAAATCCCTATACTCTTTTTGGAGGCGTGATTCTGACTAAGGCTGACCGTAAGGATATCCAATCGTTAAAAGATTTAAAGGGTAAAACCTTTATGGCGGTAAATAAAACTTCTTTAGGTGGTTGGCAAATGGCCTGGGGCGTACTTGAAGATGAAGGACTAGACCCCAAAAAACACTTAAAAAAGTTAAGTTTTGGCAACACCCATGATGCTGTAGTTAAAGCTGTGTTCGAGGGAGAAGTTGATGCAGGGACAGTCAGAACCGACACCTTAGAACGTATGGCAGCAGAAGGCAAAATTCAACTGAAAGATTTCAAAATTATTAACCAGCAACAAGACGTTAGTGGTAAATTCCCGTTTGTGCATAGCACTCCTCTCTACCCTGAGTGGCCTTTTGCCGTAACTAGAGACGTTCCCGTCGAAATATCAGAACAAGTGGCACGTGCTTTACTCAATATGCCTGAGGACAGTCCAGCAGCAAAGGCTTCTAAATCAGAAGGTTGGACAATTCCCTTAAACTATCGACCAGTCCACGAACTATTTATCGATCTCTCTATTGGTCCTTATGAAGAACTAGGAAAAATTACCCTGGCGCAACTAGTCCAAAAGCTGTGGTATTGGATTGTTATTGCCTCAGCTTTGTTAGGTTTAGCTGCCTTGACGATTTATTTCCAAAAGCGCAGTCTGGCTCAACAAAAACTGAACGAACAAGCCTTAAATGAAGTAAACAAATCTCTAGAAAAAAGTGCAGAGGAGCAGCTTCAACAGAAAGAACAACAGCGTCAAGAAAAAGAACAGCTAGAAGAAGCAATTTATACTCTCATCGATGAAGTTGCCAATGCCACAGAAGGAGATTTGACCGTTAGAGCTAACTTGGACTCGATGGAACTCAGTACAGTTGCCGACTTATTTAATGCCATCATTAATAACTTGCAAGAAATTGCTATTGAAGCCAAACAGTCAACTAACCAAGTAGGTTACTCTTTAAAGCAAAATGAAGAAGCAATTCGGACTTTAGCAGAGCAAGCTATTGCTGAAGCTCGAGAAACTCGCGATACTTTAATTTCTGTCGAACAAATGTCTCGATCGATTCAGGCTGTGGCAGAGAATGCTAGCCAAGCAGAACAGATTGTTGATGATACTTACAATACTATCGTCAATAGTACTAGCAATATGGACTTAACTGTAAACAGTATTCTCAATCTGCGAACCACAGTAGGTGAAACAGCCAAGAAAATGAAGCACTTAGGAGAATCTTCGCAGAAAATCTCGCAAGTAGTTTCTTTTATCGAAGAAATTGCTCTAAAAACCAATGTATTAGCAATTAATGCTAGGGCTGAGGCCGGACGGGCAGGAGAATACGGACAAGGCTTTACTATCGTTGCCGAACAAGTAGGTGCATTAGCAGAACAATGTGCATCAGCAACCAAAGAAATTGCGGTCATTGTGGCAGCAATTCAAGCGGAAACCCAAGAAGTCAACCAAGCGATGGAATCAGGTACATCACAGGTGGTAGAAACCACACGCCTAGTAGAATCCACCAAACAAAGTTTGGGACAAGTGTTGGAAAAATCTCAAGAAATTAACCAGCTAATGGGTTCTATTTCCCAAACAACGGTATCTCAGGCAAAAACTTCTCAAAATGTTACCAGCCTGATGCAAAGAATTGCCAACTTATCGGAAACCACATCCAAATCTTCCAAGGAAGTAGCACAATCGATGGTTGAAACTGCTCGAGTAGCTGCCAAACTAGAGTCTACTGTCGCTCAGTTTAAAGTAGCTGATTGAAGAGATAAGCATGAGTAAATCAAGCGATCGCGCTACATCTATCTATTTAACAGAGCAAATTACTAACTTTAACCAACATGGATACCGAACAACAAATTCACCTTGATTTTCTTGATGAGGCTCAAGAATATTTCGATCGCATGGAATCTAATCTTTTAGGATTAGCGGATACTGCCATCGCTCCTCAGCAAGTCGATATAGTCTTACGTGCTGCTCACTCTATTAAGGGTGGTGCTGCCATGATGGGCTTCGATACTTTGAGTCGAGTTGCCCATCGTCTAGAAGATTTTTTTAAAATTTTGCGAGTCCGCTATGCTTCTAGTCAAATTACAACAGAAGTAGAAACCTTATTACTACAAGGTGTCGATTGCTTGCGTACCCTTAGCGATTTGAATCGTCAAGGATTAGAGATTACAGACAGTGATATTGGCGAGCGCGCAGAATCAATTTTTGAACAGTTACGGGAACATCTCGGAGACTTAAAAGATACAGACGAAGATGCCTTAATGGCACAAGATGAAGATGTCGATCCTGCTTTACTTCTCTTTGAAGAAGGAGTTGATACGGTTTTAGACCGCTTTGAAATCCAATTAAAAGACATAGGAATTGGGGAACTAGCTCAAGAATTAGCTACCACAGCCCAAGAATTAATTTCCTTTGGCAAGATGGCAAATCTTGAACCTTTTACACAACTATGTGAGTCGATTCAACAACAAGCAGAAACCCTATCGAACCAAGAGATTGAACTTTTAACAGACAGCGCTTTAAAAACTTGGAGGCGATCTCACGCTTTAGTTTTACGGGGAAATATTGACAAATTACCCTCTTGTCTGGAAGGTCATAACTCAGCTAACCAAGATCCTAACATCAATGCTACTCTTAATACCTTAGAAGAAGATGGCTTAGAATTGAGCGGATTACAGTCTGCTTTTGAGATAGCAGAAAGCGAGCTACCAATCGAGACAGATGTCGATACCTTAGAAGAAGATGGCTTAGAATTGAGCGGATTACAGTCTGCTTTTGAGATAGCAGAAAGCGAGCTGCCCATCGAGGCAGATGTCGATACCTTAGAAGAAGATGCCTTAGAATTGAGCGGGTTACAGTCTGCTTTTGAGATAGTAGAAAGCGAGCTGCCCATCGAGGCAGATGTCAATATCTTAGAAGATGATGGCTTAGAATTGAGCGGGTTACAGTCTGCTTTTGAGATAGCAGAAAGCGAGCTGCCCATCGAGGCAGATGTCAATATCTTAGAAGATGATGGCTTAGAATTGAGTGGATTACAGTCTGCTTTCGATGTAGACAATACTGAAGAACAACAAACCATCATTCAACCAACAACGAAAGACTTTTTACCTAGCACATCGCCACAGAAAATCCCATCTGTAGACAAGATGGTAAGAGTTCCCGCTTCCCAACTAAAACAATTTAATAATCTTTTTGAACAACTTATTTTAGACCGCAACACGATCGATCTAAGATTACAACAATTGCAAAACGTCGTTGTCTTGATGGGTCAGAGAATATCTCAAATAGAAGGTTCCAACACTCAATTAAGAAAATGGTACGATCGAGCTTCTGTAGAAGGATTAATCGTCAATCAAGAACAACTCTTACCAAATTCAAGTTCCTTAACTAGTAATAGAGTTATCGGCAGAGCCAATACACGAAGCGATCGTTTTGATAGCTTAGAAATGGATCGCTACAGTGACGTTCATCTTATCTGTCAAGAACAAATAGAAACCATTGTTCAACTGCAAGAAGTCGCCACAGACATAGAACTAGGACTACAAGAAATTAATCAAGCAGTCCGCAACCTTAACTACACGACCAAATCCATGCAAGGTAACGTTACTCGTACTCAAATGTTACCCTTTGCAGAAGTCGTCAAACGTTTTCCCCGAGTAATTCGCGATCTTAATCTCCAGTTTAATAAACAAGTTAACCTCAAAATTATTGGAAAAAATATCCTCTTAGACCGCTCCGTTATCGAAGCTCTCAGCGATCCTTTAATGCATCTGTTACGTAATGCTTTCGACCACGGCATCGAAGACTCCGAAACCCGTATTGCTGCTGGTAAGCCCCCATCGGGAACAATTACCATCCAAGCAAACAATCAAGGTACTTACACTGTGATTACCTTAAGTGATGATGGTGGCGGTATCTCTCTGAGTAAAATCCGCGATCGTGTTGTCCAAATGGGTATTCCTCGATCGGAAGTGACAAAAATACCAGAAGCAGAACTATTAGACTTTATCTTTGAACCTGGATTTAGTACGGCCCAAAAAGTCACAGAACTTTCAGGTAGAGGGGTGGGGATGGATGTTGTTAAGACTAATCTCCAAGAAATTCGTGGTGATGTTCGGGTTGCTACAGAACCAGGACAAGGTACAATCTTTACTCTCAGAGTCCCCTTTACTTTATCCATCCTAAGAGTAGCAGTTATCGAACAAGCTGGTATTATTTTTGCCATTCCTGCTAATAGTATTCTAGAGCTTGTACCTTTAAAATCAGAACTGATAACAACTTCAACACACACTAAAAATATACTTTGGAATCAGAAAGAAATTCCTTTAGTAGAAATAGAAAAAACTCTAGTTTATCGCCATTCTCATCACAATGTCGATCTAACTGGGAATCCTGTTATTGATAGAACTATGGCTATAGTAGTAGGAGATGAAAAGTTTTTTGCAGCACTGCAAATTAGTCATTTTTGGTACGAGCAAGAATCTACCATTAGACCTATTGATAGCCCTATTCCTTTACCTCCAGGGGTTATTAGCTCAGTAGTTTTCGGTGATGGAAAAGTTATTCCTTTAGTAGATCCTATCTTACTAATAGAAGAATGCTTGAGAAATTACTCTACTAACCATCAATCTAATCGGAATCTTACAGAAACTAAAAATCTATCTACAACTAAAACTATTCTCGTCGTAGATGACTCTATTAATGTACGTCGCTATCTGAGTTTAACTTTGGAAAAAGCTGGTTATCGAGTAGAGCAAGCTAAAGATGGTCGAGAAGCTGTAGATAAATTGCTTAGTGGACTTTCAGTACAAGCTGTTATATGTGATATTGAAATGCCTCGACTAGATGGTTATGGTGTTCTCGAGGAAATAAAAGAGCGAGCAGAATTTGCACGACTTCCCATAGTCATGTTAACTTCTCGTAGTAATAAAAAACATCGGAAACTAGCGATGAATTTAGGAGCTTCAGCCTATTTTTCTAAACCCTATAATGAACAAGAACTATTAGATAAACTAGCAGAATTGTTACACTCTTAAATTACAGAACAATAATAGACCTATGCGCAAAAGTAAATTTTGCGGACATAAAACAAATCAACAAGACACCTGGACTAACCAAAACTAATAGCTAATAGCTAATAGTGAAGCATTGCGGTCTTGGGCGGGGCGTTCAAGCACCTGAACCAAGTTCAGGTGTCAGCCCCTTGGGTTTCCCCCATGAGCAAATGCTGAACCCGAAGGGCTATTAGCTAACACAACCGAGATTTTTGATTTATGCAAGAAGTCTAATGGTAGATATTGAATTTTTTGATTTCTACCATTTTTGCATTTTATACCAATTTCAAAAATTACCGCTAAACATCAATCTCCGCGTCTCCGCGTCAATTATCTGTAGCAACTTAAATTAGAATAATATTACGCTGTCGAGGGCTTTGTGCGACCCGTTTAGTACAAAAGTAGTTAATCTACGTGGTACTAGCAAGATTCACGACCAAAACAATAAGCAATGTTAAGAAATTAACAAAACTTATTAGTCAAAATCTGAACCTTGATAACTGAATATTCTGTGTAGGTGAGAGAGCCTGTAATAAGGTACTAAATATTAATAAAAGTCTAAGCCCTCAAGCCCTACTCTCTCGGTGTTGGGAGTAAAAGCGTAGCCCCCAGGTTCGCGACTGGTCATCAAAGCCTGAAGCGGGGATAAATGGGGTACTAACTGGCAGTCTGGACTGGTTAGCCCCTAGCAAGAATTCCATGGATAGAGCGAACGCTCGAAGCACCAAAACCACCGTAACCGAAAAACAGCCAAATCAGGTCTGATAGGCTGTAGCCAAAAGGCAATATTGCAAAGATTGATATTCATTTTTCTCCATGAATATCCAACACTAATCGCAGTCGGTGGAGAGGTAAAAGTCATAATCATCGTGACGAGAGAGCAGCCAAATCAGTACTGACAGGCTGCAAGCCAAAAAAAGGCAATGCTGCACATGATTGTTACTCAGTGGAGCTATGAGTAACCAACACTAATCGCAGTCGGTGAAGTTAAAAGGCTTAATGCTGCACCACAAGTAAAACTCATTAAAGAGTTAAACCCTATAATCAGGGGTTGGTGTAATTACTTTAAATCAGTCTGTAGTAAAGAAATCTTCTCTGAGTTATACAGATTAACTCATATAAGAATACGCAGATGGGCAGACAGAAGACACCCAAGGAAAAACAAGCACTGGGTGACTGATAAATATTGGACAACAGTAGGAAACGATAATTGGGTTTTTGGATGTAAATACAAAGAAAATACCTTTGAATTAATAAAACATCCACAAACAGCCATTACAAGACACACCAAAGTCAAAGGTGAATGCTCGCCCTACGACGGTAATACACTTTACTGGGCTAAAAGGATGAAGAAGCATCCTGAGTTAAAAGACTCAGTAGCCAAAATGCTACATAAGCAAGACGGCAAGTGTAACTGGTGTGGACTTCCCTTTCAAGAAGATGACGCAATAGAAGACGACCACATTATCGCCAGAAAAGCTGGAGGTAATAACTCAAACAGAAACCGTCAACTTCTCCACAAACATTGTCATGATGAAAAGACTAGAGACGATTTAAAGGCTATTAAAGCCTATAAGCAAGAAAAAGAATGGCAACTCCTCACCAAATGGTTTGACAACCAAAATTGGATTTGGGTGGATGACATTCCAACGCTAGTCACTGGTCGTGGTACTCATAAAGAGCCTGATTGCAGAGGAGCCGTATGAGGTGAAAGTTTCATGTACGGTTCTGAAGACGAGTCGGCGAGGTAACTCGCTGGCTTTGGCTTAGTTTAACGAACACATTGACGACTGGTATCAAGGTCTTCTGGATGACCAGAATGATTTTGCCTTTGCCGTTACCGAAAACTCAGGTCATGTCGCTATGGTTCTCATCACTCCCGATAAGACGATTTATGTCAATGAAGAGGCTAGAGAGTATCTCTCTAACTCCTGGTCGAAAAATTATCAAACCAATATCCAAAGTCTGATTCCTGGCCTGGTAGACAACCTAGCTCAGAATCAGCTTGCCATTCATGGGGTTACTACTGTTCCCACTAAGTAGGTAGACCAATTAGATTACACAAACCAACTAGCAGACTTGATTAGCAAGATACCTCAATTAAATTAGTTACAATTATACTACTCATTATTACCTTTTCTTGAGATGGCACTCTCTGTTTGACACAACAGTATTAAGATCGAGAACAGCAGAAAATAGGGAGGAAAAGGATGAAACAGTTAAATTTGCCAATTTTTCTGGCAAAAAGCTTGTATTTATTTAGTTTTCTCTTGCTTATTCTTTTATTTGTCTAGGAATATAGGATAAACAAAAGCGAGCTGCCTTCAACCACACTACGCGATCGCTCCATTCAGACAACTACAAATGTAATCATTTTAACTTTTGACTTCCCCAAAGGCGATCGCTCTTTTTTCACTACCTGGGAATCACCACCCATAAAAGTTTTGTCAGTCAATCAGATCTAAAGCTGTTGATTTTCGTGAAAAATTACAGCAAGATATTCAATTAAGTACCAAAAAAGAAAATTAAGTAATAGAATTTGATTTATACAAAATTTGCACAAATATTCCAGGACAAAATAATTTAGTTTTGTAGTTACTCAACCTGCCAAATTTGAACTTGACCATCTTGATCGCCAGTGACTAAAAAGCGATTGTTAGGAGCGATTTCTAATGCTGTAACAAAATTTCCTGATAGACTATTAATCATTTCGCCAGTAGCTACATTCCAGATTTTGATGGTTTTATCTCTACTGGTGCTGGCAATAATATGTCCGTTGCCACTGAAAGCGATGTCTCTTACTGTATCTGTATGATCATTGAAGGAATGGACTATGCGTCCTGTCGATAATTCCCATAATTTAATGGTATTATCCCCACTGCTACTAGAGCGTCGGTTCAGTAGAAGTAGTTGACAAAAAAGTCACAAAATGCAGTGGAGAGAGGAAGGTAAACTAAAATTCAGTCCAATAACCAAGAATTAGGCTAAGAGCTTATGCGTCCTCCTTTATGGTTTCCGCCGATTGCACTAACCGAAAAAGAGCAAAAAGTCATTGCTCGTATCCGTCGAGCCAAATTGTTTATTTTCCTCCGAGAGGTGCGTCATGAATTATTTGACGAAGAATTTCAAAGGGAATTAGGAACAATCTTCGCGCGACAGCACGGTTGGTAAATGCCCGATTCCTCCGGCTCAACTAGCCTTGGCTACTATCTTACAAGCCTATATGGGAATTGGCGATGATGAAGTAATCGAAGAGCTGGAAATGGATAGACGTTGGCAATTAGTGTTAAATTGCCTTGATGAGGAGAAAGCCCCCTTCAGTAAAGCGACCCTAGTCAGATTTCGCGCTGCTCTCATAAGTAAAGGTTTAGACCGTCGCCTGATAGAGAAGACAGTAGAAATGGCTGAGGGGCGGCAAGGGTTTTGTCCGCGCTATTTGAGGGCTGCTTTAGATTCTTCTCCCTTGTGGGGAGCAGCCCGAGTTGAAGACACCTACAATCTCTTGAGTCATGCCTTACGCAAAGCCTTAACGGTGATGGCTCGGGTCTCAGAGAAAGAGTTAGCTACTCTAGCTGCCGAAGCGGGAGCATCTATGGTAGTAGCTTCGAGTCTCAAAGCCTCTTTGGACTTGGATTGGGATGACCCGATGGCTAAAGCTGAAGCCTTGGGCCATATTCTGAAGGTCCTGGAGGAAGTGGAATCTTGGCTGAACAAGCAAACCTCACTGGATAGGGCTACGGTGGAGGCGGCCAAAGAGCATTTAGAAACTGGGCGACAGATAGAAGCTCAAGATGTAGAGTGGGAGGCTGATGGTTTCCCAAAGCTCAAAAAGGGGGTGGCTAAAGACCGACGCATTGCCATTGAGGATGAGGAGATGCGCCACGGACGGAAAAGTCGTAGCCAGCGTTTCGATGGCTACAAACGCCATGTCCTCAAAGATTTGGATTTAGGTTTAGTCCGAGCAGTGGGAATTACCCCAGGCAATGTTCCAGAGGCGAATGTCACGGCAGCGATCGCTGCCGACCTCCAGCAACAGAAAGTGGTGCTTCAAGAATTGCATATTGACCGAGCTTATCTTAGCAGTTCTTTAGTCAGAGAGCGTTCGGCGGACTTAACCATTATCTGCAAAGCTTGGCCAGTCCGCAATGGTTCTCGCTTTCACAAAAGTGCTTTTACACTTGATTGGGAAAGGGGACTGATTCATTGCCCCAATCAAGTCCAATTACCTTTCACCGAAGGCAAGGTAGTTCGGTTTCCTGGCGATATCTGTGCTCAGTGCCCATTACGTGAGCGTTGTACTACCAGTAAAAAGGGACGCACTGTCTCCATTCACCCTGATGAGAAGCTCCTCGCTGAGTTACGCCAACGTCAAACCACTGCTGCTGGTCGAGCCCAACTCCGTGAGCGGGTTACTGTGGAGCATAGTCTGGCTCATATTGGTCAATGGCAGGGCGACCGTGCTCGTTATTTCGGCTCCCGTAAAAATCTGTTTGACCTGCGTCGTCTAGCCGTCGTTCATAATCTTCATGTGATTGCACGAACGCCAAAACGACAGACCAATCCTGTAGAGGTTATGACCTGATAGCGGGCACTAAGCTAACAAATTCTCACGCAGATTCGAGCTTTTTTGTCAACTACTTCTACTGAACCGACGCTCTAGCACTTCTTCACTGTATATTATTCTGAGTCTTACAATTTCTATAGTTCATGAAAACAAGGTTGAGTATTGGTCTAGCCGTGGGTTTAATCATCTTACCTGGATTAGTCCTATTTACTGCCAATCCTGCCAAAGCTCAGCGCCGAAACGCACATTCTTATTGTCATAATCGCGCTCGTAATTATGCTCGGCGTAATACTAGAGGTGGAACATTGAAGGGTGCTGGGAGGGGGGCTGCTGTTGGAGCCATCATTGGTGCGATCTCTGGTGATGCTGGAAAAGGAGCAGCAATTGGTGCCGGTCTTGGCGCAGTTGGTGGTACTGTTCGTAAACGAGAATCCAGGGATAAACTTTACCAACGAGAGTATAGGCGTTGTCTGCGCCGTAATCGCAATCGCTAATCCCAGTTAGGGCATAAAAGTTTTTAAGAAATTTAAGAGGAGTGATTATGAAAAAATTTAGTTGGCTATTTTTGTTTGGGGCGATCGCTATTAGTGGCTTAAGTACATCTGCTCAGGCACAATCTTCACCCAACACAGATGAGAGCGATGTGGTCGATTTACGAACACTGACTTGCAGAGATCTTTTGAAGTCTGAAGGTGAAGATAGAGCAAACCTAATCATCTTTATGCATGCCTTTGTAAATGGCAAAACCAATAACCCAACGATCGATGCTCCATTACTCGCTGAGGCCACCAATACGATTGTCGATACTTGCATTGATAATCCTGATAGTGCATTACTTGGCGTTTTTGAACAAAATCGTTAATTGCTCTCAGTGCAACTGAGGGACTTCGACGAAAAAAATTCTCCCCGAGAGAAAACCCGGACAAAGTAGGACAGACGTGGAAGGGGGCTTACATCATTTTAAGTTATGGCACGTTCCCGATAGCTCTAGTATTCAAGCCCCCTTTCCACCTCCTCACAAAGGGGGCGGTCGGCGGGCGGGGAATGGGGGGATTTTAAGTTAAGTAAAGCACGGCTCAGAGTAAAGGAAAGCAGATATATCCCCCCTTCCCCAATCTCTCGCCAAAACTTATCCATTTGAATAAGGCTGACCAACTTTGACTAACTTTTTTGTAGCCCCCTTTTTTAGTATTAATCTACTATTCAACCGATGCTGTTATTGCCAGTTGAATTTGGATTAGCTTACCATTAATCGACATCCACTGGGGTATCCATCAGGATAAATAAGCCAACAGCGAGCAGCAAAAATGGTAACAAGTAATCTCCCCATCGATGAAGTTGGGCAGAAATCCAGGGGTGTCTAGAGAGCCGTCCTGCGAAAGTAACCCAGACCATAGATATTCCTATCCCTGTCAATAAGATGATCGAATCGGCAGAGTATTGAGTATCGGCAAATAAGGAAGTATAAACGACCAAAGAGTCTCCACTACTAGCTAATGTTGCTATTCCCACATTTATTGCGCCATTAAAAGAGTTAATCCTCCCTGAAGGCACTACTGCCTCAGATTGGTAATTTTGAGATTTACGGAGCAGTTTTAAAAATTCCCAAGTTCCTAAGATAATCGGCAGAAACCCCAGATAATGAATGGAGAAGCTAGGCATCACTTGCGCTATTTGTGAAAATCCATAGCTTGTCAGCAGAATTAATCCTGTGATCGCAACATAACCCATCGAAATAGCTCGAAACGAATATTGAGGATGATGAAAATAAGCTAGTAAAATGAACAAATTTTCCTGATTAGTTGCCAAAAAAGATATGACTGAGACCAGTATCGCTGCCCAAATATTTATCACTGAAATCCCACAGTAAAAGTTGATTTTGTCTAAGTATATAACTATTAATTG
>JASJDJ010000087.1 GCA_030065635.1 Xenococcaceae cyanobacterium MO_188.B32 | reverse complement strand
TAGAGACATTAAAGAAATATGTTCAATCGCAAAATGCGCCCGATAATTAATCGCGCTCGTTCTCTCACCGAAGGTGCGCGGAGCGACCCCGACTCCTATCGCCAGCGATAAGGAGCGGGGCTTCCCACTCGCAAGCTAAATAGGCTACTTCTCTTACCATGTTAGGTTATTTAAGTCAATACATAAGTCTGTCTTATTTAGATAGAATAAAAATAAACCTCAAGTTAAAATTGGCAACGATATTCAAGCAGAGTATCCCTAAGGCAAGTAGATTCAATACCTGTTTGAAGCTAAAGCAAAATAGTTCCCCGAGACGATCGCTTGAATGTTGGTAGATTTGCTCTGCACAACTGCTCGTAGAAATAAATTATGACTACTCTCCAACTGGAAAATTATCATGTGAGCCGAGAATCTGGTTTTTTACCCACAATTCCTGCTGCTTCTGTCCAACTACCACAAGCCTTTCTAAAGCTACAGCAAACGGCTGCTTTATTACCCAAGTTATTGACTACTGGTAAGATTAGCAGGGCGATCGCTAATCTGCCTGAAGTCAACCTAGAGAGAGAAACCATCGACGAGATGCAGTTGCGTCGGCTGATGCAAGTGTATTCCTACCTGACTCATGCCTACGTCTGGGGCGAATCAACACCTACCAAAGTGCTACCGCGCAATATTGCCGTGCCATTGGAACAAATTGCTCGACAACTGGGCAGACCCCCAATACTATCCTATGCTTCCTACATCTTGGACAATTGGAAGCGCATCGATGAAAGCAAACCCATTGCTATGGGTAATATTATGCTGGTGCAGAACTTCTGTGGTGGACTAGACGAAGACTGGTTTATTCTGATTCATATTGACATCGAAGCCAAAGCTGCGCCCGCTATAGCAGCAATTCCTAATATTTTAGAGGGAATTGAGCGAGACGATGCGATCGCTGTAGTCAAAGCTCTCAAAAATATCAAGTATGCTTGGAAAAACATCAACGAGACGATGAACAGGATGCCAGAAGGGTGCGATCCTTATATTTACTACCATCGAGTGCGACCTTACATTCACGGCTGGAAAAATAACCCCGCCCTACCACAAGGACTGATTTATGAAGGTGTAGAGGCTTATGATGGCAGACCCCAGCAGTTCCGTGGTGAGACGGGAGCGCAAAGCGCGATCGTCCCTACTATGGATGCTCTATTTAATATTACTCATGCCAACGACCCTTTGCGAGAATATTTGCTGGAAATGCGAGATTATATGCCACCGAAACATCGTGCTTTTGTCGAATTTGTAGAACAACGCTCAAAGCTACGGGATTTTGTTCACAATAGAATGTCACACCTGCCAAAACTAAAAGATTTATACAATGACTGTCTGTCCTTAATCGAACAATTCCGTACCAAACATCTGGAGTTTGCTGCCCGCTACATTCATAAACAAACTGCACAAGCCCATAATGACACCAGTATTGGAACAGGAGGCACGCCATTCATGCAGTACCTCAAAAAACATCGTGATGAAACCAGCCAGCATTTACTAAAATCTGATGCTAGGTGAGTTCGGAGTTCGCCCTTTGGGTTCGGCAGTTGCGTGACTGTCGGGAAACCCGACGGGGCTGTGGGCAGACGCAGGTTCTGCCCACAGCCCCTTCCCAACGCACTGCCTCAGAATTCGGAGTTCGGAGTTCGGAGTTCGGATTTGGATTCATCGAACTCAGGTGATGCTATTAAATAAAGCCTAACAAAATTTGAAAACGGAGGCTCTTGAGTGTTACATCATCAAGAAATATTAAAAAAAAGAAAAAATCTTTGGCGAGAATTAGTTGGTGGAGAAATACCAAGACTGTGGTGTCCACCGTTGACCCATTATAAATCAGATGCCACATTAGATAAAGAACGAATGGCAGCACACTGGGCTTCCATGCTGCCCAACGTTCGTGCTTTTCTCGTTCCTGGATCGACTGGAGATGGATGGGAGATGAGTAACGATGAAATCAAAATGTTGCTCGATTTTGCTATTGAACTCGCGGGTAAACTTGATGCACTTCTTCTCATTGGAGTGCTGAAAACTGATGTTGCTTCCATGAAAACAGCGATCGCAGAAACTTTGGCTATGTTAAAACAGAAGGCGGGAGTAGAAGAGTCGATCGAGGTACTAAAACAAACCAGAGTATGCGGTTTTACTGTCTGTCCTCCTACTGGTGGCAACTTGACTCAGGAACAGATTCAAGCAGATTTAGAAACTATTTTAAAACTAGATTTGCCGACAGCAATTTACCAGCTACCGCAGGTAACAAAAAACGAGATGTCTCCAGCACTGATTAAACGATTAGCTCAGCGTTACGCCAATTTCCTTCTCTTTAAAGACAGCAGTGGCAGTGATCGCGTTGCCCTTGAAGACAAAGGACAAAGTAATGTTTTCTCGGTACGGGGGGCAGAAGGAGATTACGCACAATGGTTGCAAGAATCAGGAGGTTTCTACCAAGGCTTGCTCCTCAGTACCGCCAACTGCTTTTCTGCTCGACTTAGAGCGATCGTTACTTTGCTACAAAAAGGAAAAAATGAAGAAGCGCAGAATTTATCTATTCGACTGACTCGAGTAGTAGATTCGGTATTTGAGTTAGTCAGTAACTTACCCCAGGGAAATCAATTCACCAATGCTAATAAAGCGATCGATCATTTTATGGCTTATGGTGCAGAAGCAGAACAAATACCGTCCCCAATGCTGCATGGTGGAAGGCGACTGCCCGAACAAGTTATTCGAGAAGTGGGAAAAATACTAAAAAATGCCAAACTCATTCCCCAAAAAGGTTATTTAATTGGAGGTACGGCTATCTTCAGCCGTGATTTTTGATGATTGAGAATTTACGAGAAAGATTGAGAATATCGTCTGACAGGTTAGATGTTATTAATGCCATTCTCATAGATCCAAACATAGATGTAGTCAATGATTTTTTTGAGGTTGTCTCTAAATACGGGACTCCAGAAGAAATTAATGCTAAGGCTCGACAAGCTAGCGGTCTCTCAACACTGCTCCGCCGTGTAGAACAAATTCGACCTGAATATCTAGCCGATCTAAAGTGGCTCAAAGAACAAAGAGATAAACAAGCGTTTATCAGCGTTGCTGAATACCGACGTAAAATATTGGGAAACAAAGCCGATAAATTCAAGTTTGACGATAATTGTGCCGTTACCCTAGAAATTAGTGCCTGTCAGTATTTTCCTTGGGCGATCGCTGCTGCTAAGCGTGCGCTCGAACAGAATTCTCTTATGCCAGGACGCTTTATTCGAGTGCGTAAGATGACAGAACAGGAGGCTGATGGCGACTTGTTAGCAATGATGGCAGCTATGCAAATAATTGGTGCCAGCTTAGTCGAAACTCTCGATACTAAAGGAACTGACGGTTCTAATGTACACCTAGGTGGAATCGAAACAATTACAGGTTATTTCGGTGGTATTGGTCAGCCTAACGAACACGCTTTACAGTGGCTTGACGAATATTTGTACTACTATACCAATTACGGAGTTAAACAGGTGCTCAATATTAATTCGGGCACAATTTTACTTGGCTATCTTCTTCACCGCCTCGGTGTTGACATTGAGTTTAAAATCTCCGTGTTTATGGGTAACGACAATCCCTATGCTGCTCTGTGGACTTTACTGGCAGCTAAACTCTTTTCCAGAGACGACGGCACTTCTCCTTTGATTGGTTTCAACTGGAGTAATTCGGTTAACAACGAGACAATTGAAATTGCATCTCAGTTTCGTAAAGCTTTTGAGTTTGAAGATGTCGTTCGCTTTGAACACCATATTACTGAGACTTGGAAGAGCATTGTGCGACAGCCTTACAATCGCCGTCAGGAACTGATGAAACTTGCCGAGCGCGTACCTAATATTTCTGCTAAGCACGAAGGTGGCGATCCAGAGGTCGAGGAGACACGCAAACATCCCTCAGATATTCTTGATTATTTCCGTAATAAACAGGAGATTATCGCTTCTGGGGATTGGGAGTCTTTAACTATCAATTTTTTGGATAAGTTTGATGCAGTGAACAGAACTGCACACGCTTTAACGGAACGTGGTCTATCTTTTAGAGCTGCTCAAAAGCTCCATTATTAAACTCCTATCACGCATAAATGCTCTAGAATTACGCGAGTGATTGTTGCTTGTTAATTGTTGATAGTTCTCCCTGCAAGTAGCAAGCTTACCGTCACTTTCTATCAATATTTATCATAGTCAAATCCTACTATGAATTGAACTAATAACTAATAACTGATGACCGATCGCAACAAAAAGCTGTTTTTTATTTTGTTAAAATAGTAATAATAGGTTAATGATAATTTGGCTACTCACTAGCTCAGTTAGTAGATTATTTTATTTATTAAAGCTTTATATATTTTTCGAATCTACAATTAAAACAAAGCTAATTTTTTAATAAATATTACGTTTGTAATATTTATTGCTATTTTGATTTTACTATAATAAAAGAAGATAGCTAAAAGTCTCGTCAAAAACAAAATACTAAAGTGGGTATCATTAGTAAAGTAGCTTTAATTGACTAAGAATGAGGTTTGATTTTAAGCCAAAAAGATAATTACTGAAGAGAGAGGAGTAGACATTTTGTAGTTGCTCTGGTTTTAGGATTACCTTTTTTTATTGCTGAAAAGTATTTCAGATGTATAAAATAATCTTAAATGATTATTGCCTGCTCTATTTAAGAACCCAATAATTATTCTACGCCAAGTAGAGAGGTGATTATTATGCAAAAATCGTTTACACAAAAGAAATTTAATTGCATTACCGACTATGCTCTGGAAACGATCAATTCTGTTAACTTAGATAAATTAGTATATTTCTTTAATAATTTATCTAGTGATTCCTATTTAAAGGAAAAATATCGCTTTAGACGCTTATCTCGTTTCCAAATAGTTAACGACAGAATAGTTAAATTACCTCATAACTATTTATTTCAAAGTAAGGAATATAATCCGATTCTGGGTGATGTAATTAGAGAGTACCCTGAAATAGAGGATGAACTAATTCAACTAAAAGATTTTCAGACAATTATTGGGGAATTTTATGAGTTCTGTAAACTTTGTTCTAGTCATAACGAAATTGCGGTTCATCAAATTAGAACAACAACGTCTGCCGAACAAATAGGTCAACCTGCTCCTGAGGGCATTCATCGAGATGGAGTAGATTTAGTAGGTATCTTCTGCGTTAATCGAGACCAGATTGAAGGAGGAACTACTTCTCTGTACAAATCTAAAAATGACACTCCTGTACTCTCTAAAATTCTTAATCCTGGGGAGTTTTTAATTTTTAACGACAATCAATTTTTCCACTATACATCTCCAATTATGTCTATGACCTCTCAACAAGGAATTAGAGATGTATTTGTGCTTACTTGTCCTGGTTTGTTACCACCTGCTGGTTAATCTCTTATCTAAGTTCTTAATTGGTTATCGGGAAGAATTAGGAAGATAAGGAAGATGGGGGAGATAGGGAAGTTTCTAGCTATTTTCGATCGATGGTATAAATTCAGATCACCATAATATTAGGAGTCAGCTATGGTTTTTTTAGACCAGGAAAAGATACGCGCTCAATTTCCAGCATTACAGCAAGAAATGCAGAATCGACCCGTAATTTTTTTCGATGGACCTGGTGGGACACAAGTACCCAAATCGGTTATGGAGGCGATGAGCAGCTATCTACAAGAATCCAATGCCAATGCTCACGGAGCTTTTGCCACTAGCAATAAAACCGATCGATTGGTCAATTCAGCCCGTTTAGCTATGGCTGATTTCTTGGGGTGCGATCGCGATGAGATTGTTTTTGGTGCGAACATGACTACCCTGACTTTCGCTTTTAGTAGGGCAATCGCTCGCGAATTACAACCAGGAGATGAAATTGTTGTCACAGAAATCGATCACTATGCCAATGTTTCTCCTTGGCTGGCATTAAAAGAAAAAGGGGTTATCATTCGCACTATCGGTATTAACCCCGAAGACTGCACTCTCGATTTGGCTGAGTTTAAAAGGCAAATTAACGAGCAGACAAAATTAGTAGCTGTGGGCTATGCTTCTAACGCAGTGGGAACTATCAACAATGTGGCAGAAATAGTAAAAATCGCCCACGCTGTTGATGCTCTGGTGTTTATCGATGCCGTTCATTATGCTCCTCATGGTTTAATTGATGTCAAAGCTCTTGATTGTGACTTCCTTACTTGTTCGGCTTATAAATTTTTTGGCCCTCATGTAGGTATTCTCTATAGCAAACGAGAGCATTTAAGCAGACTACGTCCTTACAAAGTTAAACCTGCCCCAACAAACATTCCCGATTGTTGGGAAACGGGAACTCAAAATTTTGAAGGACTAGCAGGAGTAGTAGCAACTGTTAAATATTTAGCCGAGCTTGGTTATGAGATTTTACCCTCGGCCGAAAATCGTCGCACTGCTATCGTTACTGCCATGAAGGCAATTAACAACTACGAACAAGAATTATGTCAACATCTAGTAGCGGGATTGTTACAAATTCCTGGTTTAACTTTTTATGGCATTAGCGATCCTCAGCGTTTTGCTTGGCGTACTCCCACTGTAGCGATTAGACTGAGAGGTCAAACTCCTTATGCTGTGGCTAAAGCGTTAGGCGATCGCGGTATTTTTACCTGGCATGGCAATTTATATGCTCTCGGACTGACCGAACGTTTGGGGATAGAATCCAGTGGCGGGTTAGTCAGGATTGGATTAGTCCACTATAATACCGTCGATGAGATTAATCGTCTGTTAACAGCTTTGACTGAGATCTCTGCATTATCTGTAGCTTAATAACTCTATTGGTCGAATATTGCATATTTACCAGTAAAAACGGTAAGGGGATGGTAATGATTTATACCGACCGCCCTGCCAGTGAATATTGGAAGGATTATATACTTGCTCCCGATCATCACCAAGAAGCAGAAATTAGAGGGGATTTGAGACTAGTCGATCGATTTTTCAAATACCTAGCCTCTAGCTTTGAAATGGAACAACAAGATATCGATGCTTGTGAAAGCCAAATCTTACCGGACTGGCAACGTTTTCAATGTCAATCCCCTCAAACAATTGTCGAAGAATTAAAAGGAACTATTGAAGATTTCGGTATTCATGACTGGGGTAAAGAACCTTATAGTGCTGCTTGTCATGCATGGCGACCGAATACTAAGTCCTGGGAAGTAATTGTTCGTCTAAGAGCTTTTAGTTCGATCGATGACCAAGACAAGCATAAAAATATTCATATCTGCGGTGAAGCTTACTCTGATTACCAGGGATTTATTGAAGGGGCTTTGCGTTCTGCTCAGGGGGTTTTAGACTGGATTGAAGCCCAAGAGAAAACCAAGATGCGATCGCTACAGTGTTTGTAAAGATGCTGACAAAGAAATTAATCATTTGTTAAGCTAATACCCATTTAATTTATACAATTTACAATATGAACTACTAATCCCAAGCTTGAGCTTGGAACGAGAATGCGTGGCGAAATTTAGTTCAAGCTTAATGATAATACAATTCAATTACTTGTCAAAAGTTGAGCAAAAGCATGAATCACCTAACTAAATTAATGGTATTACTCTTATAGAGTTAATAACTAAAGTATGGAATTGAAATCAAAGCTACTGGATACCCACAGAGGCTTATATCTCTATGGCACCACTCCTCCGCGACGGGGTTCATCTCCAGAAAAGCTCCACTCGATCGCGAAAAAATTAACGGCAAGATTATCCAATTTGAACCTAGACGCTATTAACGTTTACGATATCCAGGATGAGGAAGGTCGGACTCAAATAGCCAGACCTTTCCCTTTTCTGCCAGTCGTTGATTCGAGAGAATATGCTCAAATTCTCAACAATTTAACTGGCACAGATATTATTAATTACAAGTGCGTTGTCCATCATCCGAGAGAAGATTTTTCCGCATGGCTTGACCAATCTTGGCAGCAATTTGGTCTTCGCTATCTTACTTTAGTCGGTGGTTCTACTTCCCAGATGGCTTACCCAGGACCGACCCTATCCCAAGCCTCCGAAGCGATCGCCGACCATAAGTACGATTTTGTGTTTGGTGGCGTAACTATTGCCGAACGTCATCTCAGCAAGGGAAATGAACATCTTAAATTAATTGAAAAATCTCGTCGGGGAATGAAATTTTTCACCTCCCAAGTAGTGTATCAGCCCGAAGCAACTATCCAGCTACTTCAAGATTATGCCCGGCAATGTCAGGAACTCAATCTATCTCCTGTCCGAATTATTTTGACCTTTGCCCCTTGCGGGCATCGGAAGACTTTACACTTTTTAAAGTGGTTGGGAGTAAATTTTCCTCTAGAAGCCGAACAAGAAATTTTTTCCGCTCAGTCTCCAC
This sequence comes from Xenococcaceae cyanobacterium MO_188.B32, assembly GCA_030065635.1. Lineage (GTDB taxonomy): Bacteria > Cyanobacteriota > Cyanobacteriia > Cyanobacteriales > Xenococcaceae > JASJDJ01. The sequence continues at coordinate 17,109 of JASJDJ010000087.1, read as the reverse complement.
TGCAAAAATCCCTTGAGGTTTGTTGCTCGACTTTGAGGCGGATTTTAGAGTCCATCGAGCCTCCCAAAATTCCTTTGGGGATAAATGTCGAAAGTGTTTCCATCAAAAAGGATGAGATTGATGCTTCCATCGAGCTTTTCCAAGAACTGAAAGGGATTTTAAGTAGCTGGGTGGAATTAAATATCAAATAGAAAAGAGCGGAATTATTAATTTACGATCGAAAAATCAATGGTTTGCGGTCGAAATTGTTGAAGTTAGATACCATATAAGTACAATCTTATTAATTAGCAAACCTAAGGCTATTAAGCTTTCTCAAGCACTTTGTGCATTCAGGTAAACAAGAATTCCTCAGCAACGAAGTTCTTCAGCACGATCGCCAAGCCAAACTGGGGAAATCTCAAAGAGGATTTTTGCTTACTGTTAGGTCGATCTCCGCCAGTATTTTTCACAACTAAGGTGAATCATGGTAATCACCCCCTCCTCTCCCGAATCTAGTGATGGGATAAGTGTGATTCGCGCTTTTGCCCAACTTTGCCGACCAACCCTCGGTATTCTTGCTGCCTTGGCAGGCTGTGCCACGATTTATGCTCTCAATTCAGCAACTCAACCCCAGCAATACCTGCTGACAGCAATGGTCTTAATTTGTATGAACTCTGCTTCCTTCGCGATCGATGACTATCGGGATGTGAATCAAGACCGAATTAATCATCCCGAAAGACCACTTCCATCGGGTCGTCTCTCCCCTCAGCAAGCTTGGTGGGTTGCGGTGGTGCTGTTTACTTACGCTTTGATCGTGGCAATTCCTCTAGGACTCTATCCTTTTATTCTGGTAGCTGCCAGTACTGTTTTGCTCTGGAATTACTCCCACATATTAACCTATAGCGGTATTTTGGGAAATGTCCTCGTAGCAACCAGTGTTGCTGCTCTAATTTTTCTGGGAAGTTTAGTTGCCAATCGACCTTGGGCGATGCTTTATCCAATCTGTTTCTTATTTTGCTACATTTTAGCCAAAGAAATTGTCTGGGATATACACGATACAGAAGGCGATCGCGCTCAAGGCATTGTAACTATTGCCAATCGGTGGGGAACTAAAACCGCTTTCTTTATCGCTTGGGCATTGCTCGGTATATTAATGATTTCTATGCCGATCGCATTTTGGTTGTTACCAATGGCTCATCCCTTATTGTTTATAATCTTCTCGCCCATTGTGCCAATGAGTCTGGCGATCGCCTTAAGGCGTTATCAGCAACAACGAAGTCTGGAGGCGTATAAAGGATTGAGTCTTTGGGGACGTTTAGGTATGCTTTTAGGAGTAATCGGGCTGTTAGGAACTGCTACCCCAATGTAAATTTTCTCATCTTATTTAACCTGAGTTCGACAAGTAGGAAATTAGTTTCTTTTCAAGCTAGGGAATAGAGAACAGCCTATTACTTCGTACCGATCGAGCGAGAATTAAGTCCAGAATAAAATTTATCGAACTGACGGTATGAATAAGCTTATCTTCATTCAAATTGCATAGTGAAGGTAGCAGGGGAGCTTCAGGTGCAGGGGAGCAGGGGAGAAAGATTGACGCTTTCCGAACAAATTGCCAATTATGCTAATTAAATGCGTCTAAGCTTACTGAATCGGTGTTCTAGACTCTTGACAATTAATTGAAATTTATTATCATTAATCAAGCTAAGATTAATTTTTTTTGAGCGGATAAAAATAACTTAAACACTAATTCATACTAATTCTTATCAATGACTAAATAGATAAAGGGAGATTGCCTACTAAGATTATTAAAATCTGGATGTCTTATTTATGCTGACTCCTGAATTCTCTACTCCTACTAATTCTCTGATTACTTTTGAGAATTACTCTCACTTACTTAAATATTGTTCTAACTCTTAATCTCGATCGCTCTTGAGGAAGAAGATTATGTCATTAATTCACTGGGATAAGTCCGTACTTTCGTTTCACTTAAAAGAAATCATCGAAGATGGTCATGGAGGTCATCCTTTGGCATTAGCGGGGTTAAGTGCGATCGCGGTAAGTTCTCTTCTTATCCCGGCGATAACCAAATTAGGCAGACCTGCTCTGAAGGAAGCGATTAAGTATGGTTTATCCCTCGATCGAGAAAGTACCGCATTACCAGTTAATTCTTCCACTATAGAATTAACTAAAATCTGGCAACAAGCAGCAATCGTCAGTCAACAGCATGACGATTGCGCTAGCTCAAAACAATTGACCAATTAGTTGTCTTGATTATTTTGATTTGTATTAGGTGTAGCTATTAAACTTGCTGCTACACCTACTTTTTTAGCCTGTTCGGCTGCTGCTTCGGATTTAGCTTCGGCGACAATATCACCGATTACTTCTCCTGTTTCGGCGATCGCCCCTTTAGTTTTTTCATACAAGCTAACACCACTTTTGATTGCTGCTTTGGTAAGAGGTTTCATTAGAGGAAGGACGATGGGAACTAAAATTGCTGTTCCCATCCCAACGGCTAGAGCTGGCAGGGGGTGATTCCTGAAAGTATTTTGAACTTGTTTGACTAGGGAATTTCTTAATGGTTGCATATGGGACATATTTTTACTTGCTCCTGAAATTGCTTGATTTTTGCTTTGGGTTTACTGGAAAGACCAGTAACTTTGTTCTTCCAACTGATGTTGTACCAGAGGACGAAGACTGTTAAGCCCAGCAGCGATCGCCGAACCATTATGAATTACTGTAGCGATTAGGGGGTTTAAGCCGACGGTAGTAGCTAAACCTAAAGCCATTAAATTGGGAGCGACTACTAACAGCGTATTTTGTTCGATCAATTTTTGGGTTTCCTGGGAGATATTAAGTGCTTCTGTTAAAGTAGATAAATCTTCATTCATCAGCACCACATCAGCTATTTCCCTGGCAATATCCGAACCATTAGCAAAAGATACTGAAACATCCGCATAAGCAAGAGCCACTGAATCATTTAAGCCATCACCGACAAATGCCACTGTTTTGCCAGCTAACTTGAGATCGCAAATGATCGCTGCTTTTTGTTCGGGAAAAGCTTGGGCATGGACTCGATCAGGAGGAATATTTAATTCTTTTGCTACTATTTTAGCTCTGTGTTGGTTATCTCCTGTCAATAAATGTATTTCTAGTCCAGATGCTTGCAGAGATTGAATTAAAGCAGGACTTTCTGTACGCAGGGGATCGGCATATTGGATTATTCCTTGTAACTCACCATCACAAGCAACATAGATCAAGGATAACCAAGAGGAAGTGATAGATTTGTCTTCTAGATCGCAAAGGTGACGCAAAGGAAGGGATTTATGTTCTAAGCATTCTAAACTTATTCCTTCTTGAATTAAAAAGCGATCGCTACCGACTAAAACTTCTTGTGACTCGACAATCGCACGAATGCCTAAACCCACTTCATAGTTCCATTCTTGGCGACGGGGAATATTGATATTTTGACTTTGAGCATAATTGGTAATTGCCTCAGCTACGGGATGGGCAATCCTCTGTTCGGCAGCAGCAGCCAAAGTTAGTACTTGTTCGGCAGACATTCTGCCTGGTATGGTTTGAACACCCACTACAGTTAGTTGTCCTTGGGTCAAAGTTCCTGTTTTATCAAAGACTACTGTATCTACTTCTGCTAATTGTTCGATGGTTCGTCCACTGCGTACCAAAATACCGTGACGTGTGTTGTGGTTTAATGCACCTAAAAAGGCTGTAGGCATAGAAACGCGAATACCTGTCACAAAATCTAGGGTGAGGATCGAAGCTGCCCTGGCGGGTTCTTTTGTAATGGCTAAGACAACACTAGCTAAAACTAAAGAGGGTAAAATTAACTTGTCTGCTAGCTGTGCTGCATAATTTGCCATGCGGGTATCGTGTACTGGCGCATTTTGCAGGAGTTCCAGACTGGCAGCAGCGCGAGTATTTTTTCCTACCCTGTCAGCACGAATGTAAATTTGTCCAGAACGAACTAGAGTCGAAGCATAAACCACTGTGCCAACTTCGGCAACAATCGGCATTGATTCCCCTGTAAGTTGCTGTTGGTCAACTGTAGCTAGACCTTTGATAACTTCTCCATCGACGGGGATTTGTTCCCCAGGATAGACAATCACCGTTTCTCCTACTTCCACAAGATCGCTCTTTATTTGTATGGGTTTTCCTTCCCTTAGTACCCAAGCAAAATGTCCGATCGCATCGAGAAGATCTGCTGTTTGAGTTTCTGTAGAACGAGCAGTGCGATCGCGTATAACATCACCTAATTCGTGCAGCGTAATCACTAAAGCAGGAGTTACTAGTTTTCCCTGTCCGTAACTCAAACTCACTGCCAGTAAATCTAAGCAATCAATATTGATTTTGCGCTCGCCAAAAATACTTTGACTGGCTCTTTTCAAGATGGGGAAAGTTACAGTTACTAGACTAGCAAGGGCGAGCGGTCGTAACCAAACCAATCCGCTTTGATTACTCAACCAACTAACAATAGTAGCGAAGACAGGTAAGGTTAAACTCGACGAAGTCGAAGCAGGCTCCGCCGTAAAACGACGGAGTACCTTCGACCAGTTTTCGCTTTTTGAATTTGGCTCCTTGGTTGGTTTGCTTGGGACTGACTTAGTTTTAGCTGATTGTTGAATTAAATTCGTCAAACTAGAGGCAATTTTTGCCAGTGAAGAATTTTTGTAGCGATAGTCGATCGCGATGGAAGCTGCAACACGATTAACCCTTACACGATTAATCCCAGGTTGAGCCAGTAAGAATTGTTTGAGCTTAACTGCATAGTCCGAGTCATCTTTTAAGCGATAGATGTGAAATCTCGCTCTACCTGGAATATGATGTACCAAAAAAGGTAGAGCGAGATCGGCTTCAACCTCTTTTGTGTCAACTATATATAGAGAATTGCTCAAATACTTTATCCTTTGTTGTTGATTATTTTTCTGGTTTTTTTGTCCTTGGTTATCGATGAACAGCAACTAACGACTAACAACTAACAACTCAAACAGAAACTCGATCGTCTTGCTCAACAGTATTGATAATATTCATCAAACGCATTCCCAAGTCCCAATCAGATAATCCTTGATTTTTATAATTAATAGCGATGGAAGCTGCTGCACGATTAATCCGAACCTGCTTGACGTATTCATCGGCATTTAAAGCTTGTTGTAAATGATGGGCAAAATCAGCATCAATTGCTAGCTGAGGCATCCGCAAACGAACTCGTCCAGGCACAGCGTGAGCGATCGTATAGCCTTGAAGATTGGTTTCTGATTCCTCTATCTGTTCTCCAGTCGAACTCAAATGATTGTTCTCGTTTACTGCTGGAGATTGTTCTTGTTTAAGTTGAGTAAAGATTTGACTGGCTAAACTTGCCACCAACAAGTTGACTAGTAATGCATTTGCTCCTCGTAGTTTAAACTGACTGGTGACTAATACACCGATCGCTACTGGGAGAATCATTTCGATCTCTCCATGTTCTCTCAAAAATAGCCCAAGTTGGGAGGTTGCATCTTCTGGAGGAAGATTACTGAGATTACTGGTTGAAGTTGTAGCTGTCATGGTCATAATTCACTCCTATTCTATAGATTAAGCAAAAATGTGCTTTAGGTAAACAAAAGTTTAAGAAGAATTATCGATCGTCTTTTGTCATTCGTTGTTTGTGGAATCATTTATGACCTCTCAAAAAAATTGCTGCTAATAATTAGCAATAATGTGCAACAATAAAAAATCAAATTATAGACAGTATTAGTAATTAGGAGCAATAAGTAATGTCACTTATTCATGGAGATAAATCGGTCTTTAGTTTTCATCTCAAGGGAATTGTCAAAGATTATCACAAGGGAGACAGTAAGGCTATCTTGGGTTTGGGAGCAATTATGGTAGGAACAGTTGTTCTGCCAAAAATGGTTAAATTAGGAAAACCAATTCTTAAAAGCATGATTAAAAGTGGACTAACCCTTTATCCCCCCAAAAAACCTATTTCTAGCTCTAAACTTGAATTTCAACAATTGACAATAATTAGTCCCAAAGGTAGTGATTTAAATCTCAATTGACCCTGATTTTGTTAGTAATCTTATCATGATAGCCGTTTAGTAATTGCTAAAAATTATGATTAAATGTGAAGTTCCTACTCCAGAATTCCGCTTAGTCGGCACAGTCAGTAAATTTATCTTAAAAAAACATGGGAAGGTTAAGGGTTTTGAGTTACAAACCCCGAAAGGAAATTTTTACTTTAAGATTCCTCACAAATTGCATAAAAGATTAAATTGTCAGCTTTACCCTGATGTGAAGTTGGAAGTTAAAGGGAAAGCAAATGTTTGTCCAAAAAAAGCGAAAATAAAGCTTAAAATCGAGCAAATAAAGGTACTTTCGCCCAACCCTAGTCCTCCACCTTTTAACTTAGCATTTTTCGATAGTAGGACTTTAGAAAACAGTGCAACTTTAGAAAGTAATACAGCTTTAGAAAACAGTACGACTTCAGACATAAAAGGTAAAATTTTACTCTGTAAAAAATCTTCTTGTTGGAAACGAGGAGGAAAGGCAATTTACGAAAAAATAACAGAGGAATTACGAGGACAAGGTTTAGGGAATAGTATAACTGTCAAGAAAACTGGCTGTATGGGACATTGTAAATCTGCTCCAAACTTAGTTGTTTTACCAGATAAAGCTCGTTATAAATGCTTTAGTGAAGAGGAAGTAAATAATTTAATTGACACTCATTTTGCTACTGACAGCAGGTTCACTTCAATCTAAGACAACTTGAGTTCGGAGTTCGGAATTCGGAATTCGGAATTCGGAGTTATGATTTTTCTAATGAAAGAATGAAGAATTCAGACATATAACAACTGATTAATTCTGATAAATTTTTGAATTTTTGACGAGCGACCTCCTGTCGGACGGGGCATTCAAGCAGGACAAACAAGTTCCAGAGTCAGCCCCTCCGCAAGACGCAAACGGGGCTTTCAAGGACTTGAAATAAATTCAAGTCACAGCCCCTTGGAAATGCGCGAGTTAGCTTCGTCGAACTCACTCTCTGTAACTGATTTTGTTTCTTGAAAGAGAGTTCCTAGAACGATATTAAGGGTAATTCATTTTCCGACTAGCAATAATTGTTTTGATTGGCAATATCAGCGAAGATTCAGCATCTTTTAAGGAAATAAAGCCATATTTTTGATAAAAATCTCGAGCAGATTCATCCTTAGCATCTACCCTCACAGCAAATATACCTATTTCTGAACTAATACGAACAGCCCTTGATAAAGCGTGCATCAACAAAACTTTTCCTAGCCCCTTTCCCTGCATCTTTCGATCTACTGCCAGCTGTCCAATTAACATCACAGGTGCGGGATATTTCGGCAATTTTTTAATCAAAGAATCGGGAATACTAGTAAATTCTATATTCGAAGCACTGGTGCAATAGTAGCCTGCGATTTCTTTACTATTTTCCACTGTAGCAACAAAAGTCATCGAATAGCGTTTTTGCTGATTCTGCCAAGCATATTTTTTAAGATAATCATTTAGTTTTGGTTTCCCACAGTCAAAACTTAATCTGTCAAAACTCTTATTTAGAGGGCTAAAAATCCACTGCACTCCACGCTATACCTCGTATTCTTGTTGAAATTCTTGCATAGCTTCAACCAAGTCTTGGTTGGGTTTGGGTGGGTTAGCAATTAAAGATATAAATAAGTCTCTGTCTCGATCTGATAAAACTAATTTTTGGTGTTTGGCAATATCTGCTTGGGCTATTTCTAAACAATTAGCCAACAAATAAGCACTTAAACTAATACCCTTGATGGAGGCTGCTGTTTCTAATAAGTCTTTCTGTTCTTGACTTACTCTAAGATCGATACGGTTGGTTTTTGCTCCAGACATAGCGATATCGGATCGTAAAAATAATTATATTATTTATTATATTGGATAATACTGGTAAAAGTACACACAAATTAGATATTAATGAGATGCGATCGCCATTTTATCTAATCACTCAGATAAATATGGTGGCAGCAATGAAAAAGCTATAATTACCAAAAAGGCAAAGCTTGAAACTGTTTCCAGCGAAGCCACCTGCTGAATTTTAGTTGTACAGTACCAGTTTTTTTGCCAAAGAATTAGGGTAAACTTCACTAGGGCTACTCCAAATGCAGAGGCGGTAATTGGCGCGAGCCATCCAATCAACCAAAGTGCCAGAACGATCGCACTCGCAGTCCCATGAAAGATAATACCTGGGATGATTGAAGCGGTTTTGGTTTTGCGTAGCTTAACAGTAAAAATAGCACTGGAGAAAAATAAAGTATTAAGCACCCAAAGAGCGATCGCCACATGGGAAATTGTTCCTACAGTTACCGTGTATGCCAATGGAGCTAACAGACAAACAGCAGCAAATGTGACTATTTCATTGAGTCGTGATTTTTGTTGACGATGCCAAACTGAAACCACATCGAAGATTAAAGCAGCGATCGCAATACCGTAAATTAGTAACAAAGGCAATATATGCAGATTGTGCCACAAAAACCAGAGCGCGATTGCCCCTGCTACCCCACCATAAATACTTGCCCACAGCAACAATCGAGGTTGAAGCTTTTTACGCTGCTTAATTTGCCAAACCAGCGGATGCTCTGCTTGAAAACCACAGAATCCACAGATAAGTGCTAAGGTTGTCGCCCAAGTCCATTGCTGCGCAGCAGCAGCCCCCGTGAGGAGTGATACTATCAGCATTACATAAACCCCATGTTCTGGGGAAAAGGTAGGAAGATACCACTGTAGGGATTTTGATGAGGAGGAATGAGTCGCGCTCGAGGTCATCAGTTAATACCTTTTTTCCAATTCTAGCCAGAATCTTGTATGAAAAAGCCATAATTGAGATGGAGGTAAATCTCTATGTTCTCATCCGTAAAAATACTTTTGGCAGCGATCGTAGACTATGCGGGGCTTTTTCCTCCTGCAAAGCTTAGTCTAAAAGAAGCGAGCTCTAATTATGCTCGATACCATCAAAGTTCCTACAGTTGGCTATTAGGTCGTTTTATAATTCCTGTATCTCGCCTAGCAGAGTTAGAAACATTGGTTGCCGACGTACCATTAATTCCTTGGTCACTCAGTGTAATTATGTCTGAAAATTGGCAAGAGGAACTAGAACAGATTCAAAATATTGATAACCAAGATCAGATTACGATTGCCTCTGTTGAATTTAAACCGCTCCCACCAGAAGAAATTAAACAAGCGATCGATCTGCTCCCCACGGGAATAGAATCATTTTTTGAAATTCCTCTCGATGAAAATTTAGAACAATATTTAGCTGTGTTACAAGGTACTAAGGCATTAACTAAAATTCGTACAGGAGGACTAACCACAGAGGCTTTTCCCAATATAGATGTACTTTGTCAATTTATTTTTGCCAGTGCCCAAGCTCAAGTTCCCTTTAAAGCAACAGCGGGACTGCATCATCCTCTACCAGGAAAGTATGCCGTCAGCTACGAACCCAATAGCCTTTCTACTACCATGCAGGGTTTTCTCAATCTGAGTATCTTAACTGCTCTAGTTTACGGGCAACAAATAAACCAGTCAGAGGCACTAATGGTTTTACAAGAATCATCTATTAACAACTTTCAATTTCAAGAAGACAAGATTGCTTGGAAAGACCGCTATTTGAACCTGGCAGAAATACAAAAGGCTCGACAGTATTTTTTCCGTTCCTTTGGTTCTTGTTCTTTTCAAGAGCCTTTAGATGAGCTTAGGGAGTTGCACTTATTATGAGCTACTCTATCAATCACACTCACGATCCTAATTTACGCAGTTGGGTAGAATCAGCCAATCAACAAGGTACTGATTTTCCGATTCAAAATTTGCCTTTTGGTGTATTTCGACATCGAGATAATACTGAAACTCCTCATATTGGCGTAGCTATCGGCGATCGCATTCTCGATTTGTTTGCTTGTCATCAGGTAGGACTGTTTAAGGAACTACCCGAAAGTTTACAAGCAGCTTGTACCAAAACTAACTTAAATTCTTTAATGGCTTTGGGAAGTTGGGCTAGTTCTACTTTGCGCGATCGCTTGAGCGAACTGCTACGATTAGATGGTTCACAACCCCCTCAAGAAACAAAAATACTCGTACCTATGGCTTCCGCAGAGTTACTACTACCTGCCCAGATTGGTGATTACACTGACTTCTACGCTTCTATTTTCCACGCTACCAATGTAGGCAAACTATTCCGTCCAGATAATCCTTTACTACCTAACTATAAATATGTTCCTGTCGGCTATCATGGACGTGCCTCTTCTATCATTCTAAGTGGCACAGATATACAAAGACCCCAAGGACAAAGAAAAACTCCTCAAGAATCAGTGCCTACTTTTGGCCCTTCTCGGCTGTTAGACTATGAAATGGAAGTTGGCTTTTTTGTTGGTTCTGGCAATGAGCGAGGACGGCCTATTACAATCGACAAGGCAGAGGAACATATCTTCGGACTCTGCTTAGTTAATGACTGGTCGGCAAGAGATATCCAAGCTTGGGAATATCAACCCCTTGGCCCTTTTTTAGGCAAGAGTTTTGCCACAACAATTTCTCCTTGGATAGTTACTTTAGAAGCTTTAGCACCTTTCCGTTGTGCTTCTTATTCTCGTCCTGAAGGAGATCCTTCTCCACTTCCTTATCTTTACTCGGCAAAAGATATTCAACGAGGTGGTATTAACCTTACTGTTGAAGTAATGTTAAGTTCTGCCCAGATGCACGCACAAAAAATGAAGCCATTACGCTTAAGTCGGGCTTCCTTTCAGCAAATGTACTGGACAATTGCTCAGATGTTGACTCACCACACTAGTAATGGCTGCAATCTCCGTTCGGGGGATTTACTAGCTAGTGGAACGGTATCTAATGCGGAGGAAGGTTCACAAGGTTCCTTACTAGAAATTACTCGACGTGGTTCCCAGCAGATCGAACTACCAACGGGTGAGATGCGATCGTTTCTAGTTGATGGTGATGAAGTAATCTTCCGTGGGTATTGTGAACAACAAGGTTATGTCAGAATAGGTTTCGGCGAATGTCGAGGTAAGGTTACTTCTTCTTAGGTGCATGGCCAGTAATCGGTATCTGGTTTACAGCAATGGGTATTTCTACCATGGCTTTCAACCTCAACGGATTCAACTTCAACCAATCCGTAATGGACTCAACTGGTCACGTAGTGAACACTTGGGCTGACATTTTAAACCGTGCCAACCTCGGCTTTGAAGTAATGCACGAACGTAACGCTCACAACTTCCCCTTAGACTTAGCGAGTGCTGAAGCGGATCCTGTAGCACTGACTGCTCCTGCTATCAACGGCTAAGACTAACCTACAGGCTAAGTTCTGAGTAACGTAAATAGATAAGCAAGAAACACTCTCCATGTATGGAGGGTGTTTCTTTTAATAACTATGACAATAACAATAACGAGGAGATATCATAAATGTTAATCGATCGTTGTTAGCTACGAATCTTCAGGATCTCCGTATCTTTCTTTATATTCGTCGGTTTGTTTGTAATCTTCCCAGAGTTGTTCTACTTTCTCTTTAACTTGACTGTGTCTATCTACTCCTTCATAAGCATATCGATCGAGTTTGTTGGCAACAATTAATTTTTCCATATAGCTAATGCGTTCTTTTGTTTCTGGGTGAGTAGATAACCAAGCGGGGGGAATGGGTTGCTCGTCTTCTTTGGCTATTTCATCCAATTTAACCATTAAGTTACGCACTCCATCGGCTGCATAACCAGCACTGACTAACATTTTTGTCCCATACAAATCTGCTTGTCGTTCCATATCTCGGCTGTAGTCAAGAACGATCAAATTAGCTGCTGCACTACCAACATAAGGAATGTACTGAACTACACTAGCAGTAAAATTGCCTTTAGCTACCAGCTGAAAACCATGAGATAAAGCAGCATGGGCAACTTCGTGAGCGAGTAATCCTGCTAATTCTGCTTCTGAGTTCATGTTCATAATCGCTCCTGCATTGACAAATACTTTTCCTCCAGGCAAAGCAAAAGCATTCAGTTGATCGTCCATAATGACGTGAAATTCATACTCAAAATCATTTCTTCCTGTCACGTCAGTAATCTTTTTGCCTACTTCCCGAACGTACTCGAGCACTTCTTCGTCTTCCATCATTGGTAATCTTTTTTGCGCTTTTTTAGCTACGCTTCTGCCAATAGCGGATTCTCCTCGCATCAACATCATAGTTGTTTCGATCGCCGAAATTGGACCAAACAAATTACCAGTTAAAGCAAAACCAACAGCCCCAGTAATGATGCCACCTATGGCATTGGCAGTCAATTGAGAACGTAAATAACCTCTATATTCTTCCAGATAGTTATCAGCTAGTTGAGTAAATTTCTCTGTTTCAGTATGATTAGGATTGAGCAAGGCAAATTGACGAGCAGTAACTGAAGCATCTAACCACCTTTCAGCAGCAATATCTGCTTCCATTTTGGCTGTTAATAATTTTGGCTCATTAGGATATTTCGCTACTGCTTGTTCTAAAACTTGTAAGGCTTCTTCTGGACGTTCGTCGTTTTGTAAAGCGGAAGCATAACTTAAATGACCGGGAATAAATTCTGGATGTTTCTTGACTAGTAATTCTATGGGGGTAAATATTTTACTTTCTAGTTGTTGCTCTAATCCTTCTTTATGTATGCGCCAATATACTTTTCCTCCTGGTGATAATTTTTGAGGAGCGTAAATTGCTTTGGGTTTATTATCTTCAGTAGTTTTGGTTTTTTCTACGTTCCACGGCTTTTTAAGCTGTCGATAAATTTTTGCTGCTGCAATTTTATCTCCTGCTAAATAAAGTCGATCGGCTTCAATAAATTTTTGATGACGAGCAATTTCTTCAGGAGTAGGTTGAGTCTTTTCTTCTGTTTCACCTGTTGCTGATTCTGCTTCAGATGGAGACTCATTTTCTGCTGTTGTTTCTCTATCTTTTTGGTTATTATCGGCTTGTTCTGCTGATTCTGCTTCAGATGGAGATTCATTTTCTGCTGTTGTTTCCCGCTCTTTTTGGTTACTATCCTCTTGTTCTGCCGATCTAATTTCTTCTTTGGCTAGCAATAAAGTTTTTCGCTCGGATTGATTTTGCTGGCTGACTTCACTAGTGGGCTGAATAGCCAAAGCAGTTTGCCCAGAAACAAAAATACTTAAAGTTATTAATACTAAATGTTGTGATAATTTCATATAATTAAATCTTGCTCAATAATAATTAATTCTTTATCTTTTATTTTAAAACTTGTATTTTGGGAAAGAAGTGATATTAACTGTTAATTTAATTAGAGTACTTATTTAATCGAGAAACTATGACCACTCATTTCATTACTGCTGAAATTAATCTGCAAGAAAATCCCGCTCAATTACAAAAAGATATTGAAGCTGAATTAGAAAAACGGGGTGAACCATTACGTTGGGCAATTACCGAGGTCGATCGAGCCAAGCAAAAAGTCAAAGTAGAGGGAATTGTTACGAAACAAGAATAAATATTACTTTTTCTTTACTTTATGCGTCCTTATACAGTTGTATTAATTGTTCCTACTGGTATAGGAGCAACGATTGGAGGATATGCAGGAGATGCTTTACCTGTAGCTAGAGCTATCTCTCAAATCTGCGATCGCCTGATTACTCATCCCAATGTGCTTAATGGCGCACAAATGTACTGGTCGATGAAGAAGGTTCTCTATGTAGAAGGGTATGGACTCGATCGCTTTGCAGCCTCTCGTTGGGGATTACAGCCAGTACATCAAAATCGGGTTGGTTTGCTTCTAGACCGAGGAATTGAGCCAGAATTGCGTCTGAGACACCTACAAGTAGCAGATGCAGCCAGGGCAACTTTAGGACTCGATCTAACTGATTATGTCGTTACCGATGCTCCTGTGGAAGTGAAACTAAATACCTCAGCTTCAGGAGCGAGTTGGGGTACTATTGGTAATCCTGGTAGCTTGTTAAGAGGAGCAGAAACCTTAATTAAGCAAGCATCCGCAGAAGCGATCGCTGTAGTTACTCGTTTCCCTGATGAACTCGATCTCATTACCCTAGCCAACTATCGTCAGGGTACAGGAGTAGACCCCTTAGCAGGGGCAGAAGCAGTCATTTCTCACTTAATTGTCCGTAACTGGCAAATTCCCGCAGCCCATGCACCAGCCTTAATGCCTTTGCCCGTAGCTCCTCAGGTATCTCCCCGTGCAGCAGCAGAAGAATTAGGTTACACTTTTTTACCCTGTGTTTTAGTAGGATTAAGCCGTGCGCCTCAATTTATTACCGAACAAAATAAGCATTCCTCTACTTCAGCTATCTGGGCAGATGGAGTAGATGCCGTAGTGATTCCTGCGACTGCTTGTGGTGGTAGTGCTGTTCTCAGTTTTAGTCAAAACCAAACGAGAATCATTGCCGTAGAGGAAAACAACACACAAATGGAAGTTCCACCAGAAGCTTTAGGCATAGAAATAATTAGGGTAAACTCTTATTTAGAGGCGTTAGGTGTTTTAGTTACTCATCGTGCTGGTATTAGTGTCAACGCTCTACGTCCTTCTATCTTGTCCCTCCGTTGTTTATCTTAAACTAGTGGCAAATCAAAACAATCCAGAAATAGAATCCCTTAGTCGAACTCAAATTTTAGTAGTGATGGGAGTAACAGCAATTGTGTTACTCATTGTTACTAAAATATGGCAAAAGCTTGGTTCTGTAGAACTTTTACCCGTAAACTTTACTACTGATGCTCTACTTTGGGGAGTTGGTATGGCAGCCGGGATAAGTGTTGCTAGTAGTATTGTTTATCGTCTTTGGCCCGCTTATCGTCGCAGTGCAGATATCTATCTGGAATTAGTAATTAAACCTTTAATTTGGCCAGACCTAATTTGGTTAGGACTTTTGCCTGGTTTGAGTGAAGAGTTACTCTTTCGCGGTGTTATGTTACCAGCTTTTGGTTTGAATATAACGGCAGTTATTGTTTCTAGTCTTTTGTTTGGTGTTCTTCATCTTAGTGGTAGCGAACAGTGGCCCTACGTAGTTTGGGCAACAATAATAGGGTTCGGTCTAGGTTATATTGCCCTCATCACTGGTAATTTGTTGATTCCTATTACTGCTCACATCATTACTAATTTAGTTTCTAGTAGCTTGTGGAAAATGACTCAGTCAAAAGCTAGTGAATCTTAGTAAGGACGAAGGACTTTTCAGCCCACATTCAAAGGATTGATTATTAGTGGCAGAGGTATTCGTTCTTGGAAGCGACAAAGAAATGTAGCTTATCGAAATCGATACTCCCAACTCCATCACCATGACCATCGAGGTAATGGTAAAAAGGTAAATACTAGTGAGCTACTTAGGGCTTGCTGAATAATCCCTAAACACTGACCTTAACTGGACGTGAGTTCGACAGAATTAAAAAACCGCAAAGTCGATACCTCGCTTGAGGTTAATGGGATTAGCTCCCGCTGCTACGTTACGTAACCCTTCTTTAACCATTGCTTGCACTTTTAAAAATACGCGATCGCCTAAAGGCTTGACTGTAGATGTACGTAAGGCTAAAGTTGCCAGACAAAAATCCTCCTCATTGCTTGAGACAAAAATCAAAAGTTAATTTAATTTCCCCTCTGAGTTTTAAGCGTTAGCGACTGCTACTTCCTCTTCTACAGATTCTTTTGGTAAAGAGTGACTGATAGAAACTGCATCTGCCAAATTAACTTTGACCACTCGCTGTCTGGCTTCTTCTACTTTGGGCAAGATTAGAGTAAGCATACCCGCTTCATAGTTAGCAGTTGCTTGAGTATTAATTACAGGTACGGGTAAAGAAATTTGTCGCTGGAATTTGCCATAGTTGAATTCTGAATGCAAGCAACGAGATGTTTCTGCTTCTCGACGATGGCGCTCGCCAGAAATAGTTACAGACTCTTTAGTCACTTGAATATCGATATCTTGGCGATCGATACCAGCAAGCTGCATCCGTAAAATCAAATTATCCGATTCATCTAGCAGTTCCATTGCTGGTGTCCAAGTTGAATAACTATCTTTGGTAGCATCCTCAATGTCTGCAAAAACTCGATCGATTTGACGGCGCAAAGAATCCATTTGTTCGAGGGGTGAAAAGCGCATCATACTCATAACGAAATTTCCTCCGCTACTAACGCAACTCAACAAACCGTTGAATAAATAAATTAGTTGAAATAAATAGTTTTAGAAGCGATGCTAAATCCCCTAGTGAAGGGGTGGATTAGCACTCTTGACTTCTGAGTGCTAATTTAGCAAAACTTTTTTTTAACTGACAACTCTACTGAAAGTAGGGTTTTCCCTCTGCCAAGCTTTAAGTTTTGAAAAATTACTGGGCAAAATCTCTATTTGGGGTGGTTGGACGTTAGTTTTAATTCCCATTCTCGGAGGATTAATTGTCGGAACGATTAAATGGTTGTTTCCCCAGGTGTTGGGTCAGGATTTTTATAGTTTAATTAGCAACACTAGGGAACAAAAAATATCTCCTTGGCGACCCGCGATTAAAATGCTCGCTGCATCAGTTTCTCTGGGGACGGGAGCTTCATTAGGACCAGAAAGTCCTAGCGTCGAAATTGGCTCTAATATCGGTATTTTACTCGGTCAACTATTTCAAGTATCAAAAGACCGCTATCGTTTACTCTTGGGTGCGGGAGCAGCTGCGGGCTTAGCAGCAGGTTTTAAGGCCCCCATTGCAGGAGTTTTTTTCGCCCTAGAAGTGGTACTCGGCACGGCATTTACGACACCAGCAGCCAGTTTAATACTATTATCGGCATTTTTAAGTGCGGCGATCGCTCGTGCTTTTTTGGGCGTACATCCGGCATTTGAGCTACCGGGATACGAGGTTCTTGGCTATTGGGAATGGCTATTTTACTCGGGGTTGGGTTTGCTTGCCAGTTTAGTATCTTATACATTTTTTAGATATTAAAATACCTCAAAAAGCAGGGTCGAATGGGGGCAATAATTCTTAATTTCATCAACGAGCGATCGTTCTTACTTAACGGGACTTTGACAAAAAACTAGGTTCAAAAAGGGGTGAAAGCCTGATATATTAATGGTTTAACCTCAAAATAGCTAAATCCTTAATATATCTGGGTTTCAGGCGAATTTACCTCTTCGAGGTAAATTCGGCGTCTG
>JASJDJ010000268.1 GCA_030065635.1 Xenococcaceae cyanobacterium MO_188.B32 | reverse complement strand
CAGACGCCGAATTTACCTCGTCGAGGTAAATTCGTCTGAAACCCAGATATATTAAGGATTTAGCTATTTTGAGGTTAAAGTATTGATATATCAGGCTTTCACCCCTTTTTGAACCTAGTTTTTTGTCAAAGTCCCGTTAAACCATGAGGTGTTCATTGCAGCGATAACTGGGGTAGAAATTGTTGCTGCAATTACGCGAAGATCTCGGAGTAGAAGCATAAGTGTTTCAGATGCAACAGCTACCTGCAATCAGTTGAGAAGCGATTTGAAGAAAAACTATCAAATCATTGAAATTACAGAAATTATCATCAATTCTGGAATGGCATTAGCTGAAACTTACGGTTTGAGAGGTTATGATGCTATCCAATTAGCTGTTGGTCGTGCAGTCAACACTCTTTGCATAACTCATGGATTACCTTCCACGATTTTTGTCTCTGCTGACAAGGAATTGAATGCAGCAGCAGTAAGTGAAGGATTGGTGATTGAAAACCCCAACAATTACCCTTAGAGAAGACTATTTCTATTTTTTAATTATCTCAACGTTTCCCAAAATTGGTTCTGAGGAGATCTCTTCCAACTTCACATGGCGATCGCTTAAAAGTTTAATCCAAGCTTGTTTCAGATTCAGATTTTCAGGTTGCTGTAGGCGCAGTTGAGCTAGTTCTGTTACCGCATCGTACCAAATACCATGTTTTGCGTAGGTGGCGATTCGGTTTAGAGGTTTTGATGCAGTTTTTAATTCGCGAGCGAAATTAGCAGAAAAAGCAACTCGTTCTACCGTTCCTGTCAGGGAAGCTGGAGTTGACAAATCATCAGAAGATGCTGAAGCGGAACAGTTAATATCGAAATACCAACGATATTGTTTGCCTACTTCCAAAGGTGCGACAGTGGAAGGTAAGCTTACACTAACAATTCCCGGTTTAGCTGGAAGTTTAAAACGAGTACGGTAAATTTCATTATCTCCATTCTGTAAAGAAAATTCTCCGTAGAATGCTTCTGCTTGGGTATAGGGTAGGTAAATCCAGAAAGTCGGGCGATCGCTCGCAGTTAATTTTAAATGATTTTTTCCTCCTGCTAGAGATGTGAGTGGTGGTAAAGATGATTTAGAGAGACAGTCTCCTCGGCTTCCAGTTCCCTCATCTGATTTAGGTGTTCCTCGATCGGGAGGTTCTTGCGGTGCTGGAATAAAGCTAATTTCTATATTCTCAGAGTCATTATTTGTAGGTTTGTGAGACTGAGCTAATGAGAATTCTGGGCTACCAATGACGCTAGCAACACCTAAACCAATAACAACTATACTGTTGCGCTTTAATTGCCGTATTTTTATCCATTTTTCTGGCATTTTCTTACACCCTAAAAGTTCAATCTATAATTTTGAACTTAGAGGAAATTCCACAATTCTCTAAGCTTCTATTTATTAATTAGGAGTGACAATACAAAAATATGCATAATTCTTAGGTTTTTAGTTCAAGTTATATGAAAGATAAAAAAGAAGGATATACATATTCTTTTTTGGATTTCAGATTAGCAATTAATCGGGAATAACTAGAGAAGATTTTTATTAGTTATTAGTCAATTTATTCAAAATGCAGATTAATCTTTTTCTGTG
The DNA here is from genome assembly GCA_030065635.1 of Xenococcaceae cyanobacterium MO_188.B32. Classification (GTDB taxonomy): domain Bacteria; phylum Cyanobacteriota; class Cyanobacteriia; order Cyanobacteriales; family Xenococcaceae; genus JASJDJ01. The sequence continues at coordinate 4,222 of JASJDJ010000268.1, read as the reverse complement.
AATCAAGATAGCCGATGACTATAAATTGCGACACTGCTTCCAGTGACTACTAATACCAGTATTGAAGGAACTAGAGGTAGCCAGCCTCCGTTTACTATTAGTAATATCCAACAACTGATATATAGAAAACTAGCAGCAACCCCTATTCCTAAGAGTGCAGATCTGGGTGAGGAGAAACGCCAAACTAATAAACCTCCTGCTAAAGACCAAAACCAAATCCAGATAACTTCCTCAGATTTTGACAACCACCAAATTAAGGGTCGTTTATCCAAAACAGCACTGAGAATTTGACTGACCATATGCGCTTGAATCTCTACGCCACTCATAGTACGTACTGACCAGTTTCCCGTACTATAGGCTGTACGCCAATTATGATCTCTGAAACTAGGGGCAGTAGTACCAATGAGAACAATACGGTCTTTAACTAATTCTGGACTAAAGCGATCGCCGAGCAGTTCTTGAAGGGTAATTGTTTGGGCAATTTGAGGTGTACTGCGATAGTTGAGGAGAATTTGATGACCACTCGCATCAATCTTCTGATAACCACCAGTATTAGTTTCTAAGGTTTTAAAGACAGTTTCGCCAAGCTGGAGATAACGATCGGGGGTGGTTTGGGGATAAATTTCTGCTTTAGCTAAGTAACGGGTTGCTAATTGCCAATTAAAAGAATATTTACTTTGACAAGGAGAGGACGAACTAACAGCCAGAAGATGACGGCGGAGGATTCTGTCTGGATCGAGTAATGCATTATTAAATCCCTGACGTTCGGGTGGAACTTCTGGAGGTGGAGGAACACCAGGATTACCATATAGGCAAACAACGAAGAAGCGATCGCTCTGTTGCATCCGAGTCGCCAAATCTTGATACTTTTCTCCTACAGGAAAATCACGATGGATATCTAAGCCAATAGCTCGCGGTTTAGCCTGTTCTAATTTGGCTAAAAGTCGATTTAGAGAGCGGTCAGATAAAGAAACGGCTCCTCTTTCTGCTCCGAGTTGAGACTGAACATCATCTTCTGTGATTGTTACTAATAATAATCTTTTGTCTAGTCCTTCATTAGGTCGCATTCTCATTAACCAATCAAAAGACTGAAGTTCCCAAGGTTGCAACCAGCCAAGCGATCGCATTCCAATGACTATGCTGGTGACTAAAAGACTTGCTAAGGGTACAGTCCAAATAGGAAGTACTGAAATATTAGGTTCGAGTTCATTTAGTTGTTGTCTAACCCAATTAGAATTAAAAACAGCTTTATAAATAGGGTTTTTGACAAATAAATTACCCCTCTCCTGAGTTACCAAGCCAGATAAGCGCAATTCTAGATGTTCTTGGCAGTTTTTAGCTTTTATTTTTTTCCTTCGCCGAATTTTTTGATATAGCTTGAGCAATCTTACGCTAGAGCAAGAATTTCTCAAGATGCGATCGCGCACTGTTCTAAGATGTTCTGGTTCATCTTGAGATTCCCAATTATTAATGATGCGAGATTGAACAAGCTGCTTAATAAATTGTTGGCTATTTTTCGGAAAAAAATCATTCTTTTCTGGCTTTTGGTTTCCTTTTCTCCTTGTTTCCTCTGCCTCCGTGCTTCTGCTACTCTCTCCCTTCGCTACTTGAGATACCAACAAACATAGTTTCTGAGTTAAAAAAGGTTGTCCTCCAGTCCAATACAGTATCTCTTTTAAAATAGTTTGAGGAGCTTTGATTTTTCCCTCTAATCCTTTAACTAAAGCACCACTTTCATCTAGTTGAAATCCTTGGAGATCGATCGCTTTGCCAATATTAAAAGGAGTCGCATTTTCATCTTGAATCAAATTTGAAGGCGTAGCTACTCCTAACAAGACAAGGCTTAATCTTCTATATTCAGGCTTAATTGCTCGTTTATCGTAACAATTGCGGATTAAAGCGAAAAATTCATCAGTGGAAAAGTTTAAACTAAGTACGCTGTCAATTTCATCGATAAAAATAACAAGATGGCGATCGCTCTGTTGTAATAATACTGTTTCTATAAATTCACCCAAACGCTTTACTGGCGATAAATCTTCCCTTTCTCGCAACCAGCTCCGCCGATTAACTTTTAACTCAAAACCACTAATTAACTCTTGAATAATTCCGCCATACCATTGTTGTGCAGTAATTTCTTGGCTGCCAATTCCACTCAATTCAATCTCGGTACAGTTTATTCCTCGTGCTTGTAACTTATTCATCGTCCGTATCCGCAAGCTGGATTTACCCATCTGTCGCGAATTAAGCACATAACAATACTCTCCTGCTAACAAAGATTCATAAAGCTCAGAATCTGCTTTGCGCTCAACATAGGTAGGTGCATCGGCAGGAAGACTTCCACCAGCTTGAAATTTGTACCCAGAATTGAGGAAATCATTCATTATTTAACTAGGATTGATATACCTTGCTTAACCTCAATTTATTCCAATTTACTAAATTTATCTCAATTTATCTCAATTGAAAAATGCCCTAATTTAACTCAACTTTATATGCCCAAAAATAGTTAATCTAATTGATAAGACAACACACATGTTTCTTCTTTTAGTTCAAGCCAATCTATTTTTTGGTTGAAAATTATATTTTTCTTTGAAACTATGTTTTGTTCTCCTTTTTCTTTTCCTGCCACAACTTTTAGTTGTGGTTTTTTCTTATTAAAAATATTATCTAAAGCATTGGTAACAAGTTAAACTAAAATACTATTTGTTAAGTCTTTGTCAATAAATATTGATAAAACTCTCAATTGCTTGCTGTCATTGGTATTTGGGATTCTATTCGATTCTGTGAGCTTTGAGAAAAAATTTTTCATCTTTGTCTTTACTAAGCTTAGACGCATTTAATTAGCATAATTGGCAATTTGTTCAGAAAGCGTCAATCTTTCTCCCCTGCCAATACTGTTCGGTTAAGAAAAGTTGTTGGTTTGGACAAGCAGAGGGAGCAGGAGATGCAGGGGAGCAGGGGGAGACGAAATTATGCTTATCCGAACAGTATTGCTGCGGGAATGCAGCTAACGCCCAGTCGTCAGCTAGCACTGGAACTGGGAATTTCTCGTTATACGGTAGTAAGTGCCTATGAAGAGTTATGCGCCCAAGGTTATTGCATCAGTAGAGTCGGACAGGGCACAGTGGTTGTTGATATTGGCCAGCTCAAGGAGATCGCGCCGAATCATAAGCCGAATCATAAAACGACTCAATTGCCCTCATGGTTATTGTTAGAAAGCTCCACTTCTGAGAAAACTAGCCCGACAATCTTACAGCCGTCCGCACAATCGATTATTTCTTTTGAGCCAAGTTTAGCTCAGACAGATTACTTAACAAAACGATGCTCTAATCATAGAAGATGATTATGACTCGGAGTTTTATTTCGATCGCCATCCACTACCTGCGTTCAAAGCGATCGATCCTACAGAACGAGTAATCTACATGGGAACTTTTTCTAAGGTGTTGTTTAACGGATTGCGCGTGGGATATATTGTGGCTCATCGAGCTATTATTCAAGAACTAATTAATTTACGTTGGCAAATAGAGGAGAGGGGGGAACCAGTATAGTTCTTCAGTTGTGGTTGGCAGAATTGTTAAACTCTGGAGTAGTAGATAGACACTTGCGTCGTATGCGAGTTCGGCATCGTAAAAAACGCAATCTCATTGCTGATTACTTACAACGCGATTTTCCTGATTGGCAATGGCGTTTACCTGGTGGCGGTTTGCAGTTTTGGATTCAATTACCGCCCAAACAAAATGCAGCACAGATAATTCAAGAATGGTTAGATAGGGGGTAAAAATTCCTTTTACTAGGTGTTTTAATCAAGGGCGATCGCAACAGACAAGAAAGTAAAAGCTATATTATCTTAGGATTTGGTGCAGTGACTGAAGCACAAATTCACCAAGCGTTCGACCGAATACAGTAAATGAAGCCCACATTAAGGAGCTTGCACATTTTTGCTAATACGTTCTAGAAGTCGCTCGAGAAAAGTGTTATTCATTAAGAAATGTAATATCGACTCAATACTAGCTTGACAAATATTGAGAGTAATCGCACCATAGTAGTATTGAGTCGAAACTAAATAGAGGTGATTTATGAAAACTTTTACCCGATTAGTTACTTTAGCTTTATTTTTAGCCAGTGTTACTACTTCTAAAGTAGCTCTCTCAGAACCAGTTAATTCAGTTAATTCTGTGGCTGCAACTCCAGATTTAGAATTAACTCATGCACAAGTGAGCTATTT
>JASJDJ010000267.1 GCA_030065635.1 Xenococcaceae cyanobacterium MO_188.B32 | reverse complement strand
TGAGATCTAAAACCTCTAAAGCTGATTCTTTCGTTATGCGCTCGCTATATATGGGGTCTATCTTTTCAGCAGCCGCTCGTCTGAAAAGCCTGCCCTACCTACCTTATAAATTGCTTGTCACCCCCTCAGCATTTCTCACAAAGATATTTTGAGAGGCTATAACCCTTGAAAGAGTCAAATCCAAGCAGAATAAGGGTTTCAACAGTGTGTAGTTTTTGAAGCTCCTATTTAATCAGGGTCAAACGCTTACTAGACAAGGCTTTCAGAGAATGCGACCGCCAAGTTTGTGAGAAATGCGGGGAAGTCACGTTTTAATTAACCAGTTCAAGGACAACCATCAGTTGCTACTTAAAGACCTATAATTGTTAAATTCGATTAACAAGAGAGAGCTAATGGATAATTTGAGAGAATTATTAGAACCGATTGCTGATTGGTTTAGCAGTTTAGGGATACCTGAACCAGTAGTACATTGGGGACATCCACTGATGATGGCAATTGTTGTATTTGTGATGGGAAGCTTTGTGGGAGTAGCTGGATGGCGCGGTAGAGTATTGGCTGAGGGCAATCAAGAAGCAGCGATCGCTAGTCGAGCAGATCATCGCAAACTAGCACCTTTAATGTATTTTTTCTTAGCTGCTGGTTATACTGGTGGGGTTTTATCTTTAGTGATGCAGCATGAGCCAATTTTTTCTAGTCCTCATTTTTTGACTGGTTCAATTGTGCTAGTGTTATTAACTATTAACGCAATTATTGCTGCTACTGGCTTTATTGGTAATAAAGCTGTATCTAGAACCATTCATGCCTATGTTGGTAGTGTTGCTTTGGGTCTTTTATTGCTCCATGCTGTACTTGGGTTAAAACTTGGTTTGTCAATCTGAGCGACGTCTTTTGGGTAACTCAAAATTTGTTTAATTAAATAGATTGTTAAGTACGGTGCGTTTAAGTTGATACTCGACTTTTACATGACGAACAATCGGTGTTTTGGCGATGTTATACAGCCAGAGAAGGTTTTTCTTTCCTTTTCTGCCTTCTGTCTCGCAGCAGAATGTCCAGTCTACTCCTTTGATTCGCCGAAAATATTTATTCTTGACCTATTTAAGTCCTTTCTTGCGGTGTCTACGCTTACACCAGTTCCAGAGATATTGCCATACACGATACGAGATGTATGAGAAGGTTTTTTTGCTGACTACTCCCTGATAATAATTAGCAAAACCTCGGAGAAGGGGATTAAGCTTTCTAATCAAGACCTCCTGAGAGACACCGGTCATTTTTTTGATGGTTTTTCCTATTTGTTGACAGAAAGTCAAGACTTTTTTCTTCTGGGGTTTAATCAAAAGTTTACCGTCATAATGTCTCAGGTTAAAGCCTAGAAAATCAAAGCCTTCGTCTATGTGAACTAATTTAGTTTTCTCCGTGCTGAATTCCAGTTAGTGTCACGAAGTTTTCGCCACAAATATGGCATTTAGTTCTCTTGCTAAACAAGAGAACTAAATGCCATACTGTAAGAGCAGTCTGTCAATTTTGAGATGAGGGAGAAAATAAGGAAAGCTTGTTGATGTCAGATAGCCTCGATAAATTAGCCCCAATGACTAAGACTACCGAATCAAGGTACGGAAAGCTGTTTATCTGGGGTGAGCGGCGACAGCACGCCTCGCCAAGCGCGATCGCTTCTTATCTTAGTGGCATTCGCTCATGGGGATTGATTCACGGGCTCTGAGGGAAAAATGTCAGAGAAACGGTCGATGGTGTGAGCGCGTGTTCTCTTTGAACTACAAGAAAAAATAAAGTCAAACAACTCATGGGATTAGGAAAAGCACCGATTTCATCAGCCTTGGGACGAAATTCTTCTCTCGAGACGTTCTAGCAAGTTGGAAGTCCGAATGCGGGGATGTAATTCGGCTTCAAATTGGTAAAAGGTGAAAGTCAGCTCAATATCCCGCTCTCCAGATTTCCACCGCTTTCGTTTCCAGAGTTGGCGACTTCTCGACAAAAGCTTTGAGGCGTTGGCGGGCCTCAATCCAAGAAGGAGCACGATAGATCTCATAAGCATCTTGTTGGATCTCAAAGCTTCGTTGCTGCGCCCGCTTGCTGCTTATCGAAGTGGTCAGCCATGGCCGCGGGGGAGTTAGACAATTGTTGATAAGTGAGATAGCGAGTCATTCCTCTCACCTTGTGAGTTGTACATCGTTGTTGTTGAGCATTGGGCAAGCACACACTCATCACTCCTGGCAGTCCTGAAGTTCCATCACTGACTATGAGCTTAATCTCTTGAGGCTCTTTACCTATCGCCTCTCTTCTCCTCTTGTCAAGATGGCGAAAACTTCGTGACACTAACCAAAAACGAACTGTAACCACTGTCGGCGATTAACTTGAATCACGTTTTTTTATCAGGAGTTCTTTATCAGGATAAACTTTTTTAAAAAAGTAAATTTTTTGTTTTGGAACAAGAATAGGGAGCGTTAGAATACGGAAAAACTATGGTGAATCAACAAAAATCAGCATTAATAGTAATAGATTTACAAAATGACTTTACTTTGGCAACAGGAAAGACTCCTGCTTGCACATCCCAAGTCGATAAGCTTATCCCAGTGGTAAATAAGCTTAGTAAAAAGTTCATTAAAAATAAACAAGATGTTGCTTATCTGAAAACAGAATGGTCAAATCCATTAGTTCAATTTCTAACTGGCAACTCCGTTAAAAAAGGCACTAAGGGAGCAGACTTCGATCGCCGTCTTAATTTAGATAGTAATAATATTTTTATCAAGAAAAACAAAAACGCCTTTTCCAGCAGTGAATTTATTGAGTTTCTTAAGGTTAAATCGATCGATCATCTTTATCTGGTTGGTCTAGCCACAGATTACTGTATTAAGGTGTCAGCAGAAAAGGCGATCGAAAATGGATATAGAGTGACTGTAGTCCGAGATGGAGTGGCTGCCTATAAATGCGAATACTTTTTAAAGTCATTGCAGGTTTTATCCTCAAAAAATTGTGCAGTGGTAGAATCAGCAAATATTGACTAAAAAACACCATGATTAGCTGAGAATCGCCCCGCCCAAGACCGCACTGTCTCACCGTGTCAATCATCTGTAGCCAACTTAAATCGAAATGGTATAACACTCCGAGCGAGAGGGCAAACTGCGTTCAAGAAAGACTATCTTGAACGCTTAGGATAAAGAAACAAGATTATAATCGAGAAAAAATTATAATGTTTGTTCTACTTCGGCAATTTCGGGAATTTTTTCCCGCAAACGGCGTTCTATCCCCATTTTTAAGGTCATGGTCGAACTAGGACAAGAACCACAAGCACCTTGTAGTCTCAGTTTAACAATAGGACCATCGATTTCTACTAATTCGACGTTACCACCATCAGCCATGAGATAGGGGCGCATCTCGTCTAAAACATTTTCTACATTGTCTGGAGTTAATGCTAAAGCCATAGTTTATTTTCCTTATATATCAACTAATGAGTCTCACAATATCGATCCTAACGTTTACAGGTAATTAAATTAATTTTGCACGAGTACTGATTAACTCGATCGCGTTAGTAGGGTCACAACAGTTATCAACTCAGTAATGTTAATTGGTTTGGAAATATGCTGTTGAAACCCAACATCTAGAGAACGTTGTCGATTGACTTCTCCTGCATAGGCAGTTAAAGCGATCGCTGGTATATCTTTTCCTTGGGTCAATTCTCGAATTTGAGAGAGCATGGTGTAGCCATCTACTTCGGGCATCCCAATATCGCTGATAATTAGATCGGGAGTCGATCTGTTTAAAGCTTCGATAGCTGCATTTGCCGATGCTACTGGTGTTACTTCTGCACCTTCAGGTTCTAGTATTATAGTCAATATATCCAGCGAGTCTACTTCATCATCGACTACTAAAACCTGAATACCTTGCAAGCGATTTTGGTTGACAGACCGCTCGCTCGATTCACTATTTGATTGCTCTGTGATGGATACATTCATAAGTGGTAATTTAACACTAAAAGTAGCTCCTTGTCCTTCTCCCGAACTATCTGCGGAAACAGTTCCGCCATGTAGTTCGGTCAAGTGACGGACGATTGCCAATCCCAGACCTAAACCGCCAAATTTGCGGGTACTGCTGCTTTCTGCTTGACTAAAGCGATCGAATACATAGGGCAAAAACTCAGGCTCGATTCCTTTACCTGTATCCTTAACCTGAATTTGCGCTCGAGCGCTAACACGTTCTAAGGTAACTGTTACTCGGCCCCCTTCGGGAGTAAACTTGATAGCATTAGAGAGTAAATTCCAGACTATTTGCTGTAAACGACTTGCATCCCCCGAAACTTGTCCGATATCGGGTTCAAAGACAGTTTCAATGTGAATTGATTTAGCTTCGGCTGCTAATTGAACTGTTGCCAGTGCCGATCTAATTACCGATTCTATATTGAGAGGAGTCACTTTGAGGTCTAGTTTGCCCCGCAAAATCCGTGAAACATCTAACAGATCGTCGATCAATTGGGACTGTAACTTAGCATTACGTTGAATTGTTTCTAGCCCTTTGGCTGTTTGTTCTGGGTTGAGTCTGCCAGCAGTAATTAGTTGCGACCAACCTAAAATAGGATTGAGAGGGGTACGTAATTCGTGAGAGACGATCGCGAGAAATTCATCTTTAAGTTGGTTGGCTCGAATTAAATCTTCAGTTTGTTGCCGTAGTTTCTCTTCTAATTCTTTAATTCGACTAATGTCTGTGTTAGTACCATACCATTTAATGATTTCTCCCCGTTCGTTCCTTAATGGTCTGGCTCTACCTAAAAACCAATGATACGAGCCATCGGCACTACGTAAACGAGCTTTTATATTATAGTTTTTTCCAGTCTCTATTGCTTTATTCCAAGTTTTACTGACTCGTTGTAAATCATCAGGGTGGACAATTGTTGACCAACTGCTTTCTCGTATTTGCTTGAGGGTAACTCCCGTATATTCCTGCCAGCGTTGATTGATGTAATCTACTTCACCATTAGGTAACGCCGTCCAGACTTGCTGGGGAATCACCTCGGTAATTAACCTAAGTTCGTATTCCCTTTGCAGTAAGGCTTGTTTGCTGGCTTCGCGATCGCTAATATCGATACCAGAGGGAATGAGATATTCTACTTGTCCGTTGGCATCAAATAAAGGAACTAAGGAGAAGTCGATCGGGATAAATTTATCGGCATCGAGGCGAACTGTAACGTCATAGCGGACAACTTCTCCTGCTGCTGCCTGTTGAATAGCATGGTTTAATCGTACCTGAATCTTGGGAGCGTAAGACCACCAGTAGGTTTCGGCAAAAGGTTTATGTAAAACATCTTCTGGTTGCAAGTTAGCAGATTCTATAGCAGTACGATTGGCTTCAATTAAGATACCGTCGGGAGTCAATACGCCGACAAAACTAGATAAACTGTCCAAAATCCTTCTAAGATGCTGTTCGCTTTGACGAAGTTTTTCTTCTGCCTGTTTGCGCTCGGTAATATCTATATTAATTCCGCTTAATTTATCACATATTTCTCCCTCAAGCGATCGCTCGAGTCTTTCTAGGTGGGCAGGAAATCGAGCTATATCTTCAGGGTGCATTATCTGTGTGACAAAGTCGGCACCCATATCTGATATTTGTTGCGGGGTGTAACCTAATATATTGTGAGTTGAGGAATTGACGTAGATGTTCTGCCCTGCGATCGCATCATAAATATATATTATTCCTGGGATAGCATCTGTAATCTGCTTGGTAAATTGCTGGTTATTTAGCGGGACTTTGACAAAAAACTAGGTTCAAAAAGGGGTGAAAGCCTGATATATCAATACTTTAACCTCAAAATAGCTAAATCCTTAATATATCTGGG
>JASJDJ010000266.1 GCA_030065635.1 Xenococcaceae cyanobacterium MO_188.B32 | reverse complement strand
CTCTAGCACTGGAGTGTCAATTGGGAGCCGACATACTTGCCACCACTATTGCTCCATCGTGGGAAGCTCTAGGTCAGTTAGGAGCGATCGCTTTAATTAGGACTTTTCTCAACTACTTCCTCAACCAAGAACTGGAAGCTGAAGCCAAACTGCAAAAGGCCATGAAGCAGACAAAAAACTAGAGCGTCGATTCAGTATTCATAAAATTCTGGTTTAGTTTATTTACCCCTTATTGGATAAGTGAATTCAGGGAAAACTTATTTCTTCCTCCTTGGTAAGGTTCTCCTAGCGTTGCGGATTGGGGAGTAGTTTTGTCGGAGTTTACTGGCTTTGAGGGTTACGAGCCACCCCTTTTTTAGTAACGTCTTTTAGATTAGAACCCAATCAACTAACCCGTTGACCATCGCTATCTAATAAAAATTTAATGTTTTAGGACTATCAAACTGGCTAACAACATCATTTTAGGATATCGGAACACTCCGAAGTACTTCTAAGGTAATTCTATTCTTGTAATAGTAATATTTTTGAGAGGTATATGCTTTCTTCTTTTCCCCCTAGAAATTTATCTCCAGAACTGTATCAACTAGATTATCTTTTTGCCTTGTCGAGCTTAGGTAGACAGCTCGTTCCTTTTTTGAGAAAACTTGGTCTCAACTGTACTGAGCCGACCAAAAATCCAGCACAGGGAACAGTATCAACCTTAATTTTTTTTGAGAATGTTTACCTCGAATTGTTATGCTTTGATGAGAGTGGCAATCTAGCTCAGTTTGATCTGAACGGAGAATTTAATTTTCTTGCTCGGGTTAATTGGTTAGAAACGGGGGCTTCGCCTTTTGGCTTTGGTCTATCTTATCCAGCAACCAACAATGATAATTTTGAGACTGCCACTGTTAAAGAAGTAGAAACAAATAAAATCAGCATATTTTCAGCTAACCCAGAAGAACCTATTTGCTATGTTGTTCCTAATTATGTGGCTATCGGCAACAGACTAGATAGAGTTTTTGCCACTGTCGAACAGATCGCTCCTCAAACTATGGGGATGAGGCAGTTAACTCATGTCAAACTCAGAGTCCTTAGCGAGCGCGTTTTGGCGAGCGACCCTGGCGAGGTTCCCTCGCCCAAGGAACGCGAGAGTTTAACTACCCCCTTGGCTAGTCTTTTGGCTCAAAACTTTTTAGAAATTGAGTAAGCTTAGACGCATTAAAATTTTCTACTCGTATCAATATTTACAAAGCTTTCGGGGATATTAAAGTGCAATCTAAGTGCGTCTAAGCTTATGGAAAACATCCTTTACTAGAACTAACTTTTGATAATGCTAATCAACAAGGATTTTTGGATTTAAGACCTTTGATATCAATTGTCTTAAGATATTAAGATGACTACTTATTGTACAGGGATTTGTACCTTAGAACCAATAGATAACTTGGCAGTAATGTCACACTTAGGCAGCTGATAACCAACCCTCTTTTGCCGATTTCGGAGACGGAGATCGCGCAGCGACTTATTTATTTGGCGCGATCTCCAGCTCTGCTAATCTTCAGTGGTAAATTTTGTTTTGTCTAAAAGTTCTTTTTTAGATAGCTTAAGCTGTTGCCAAGATTTTTCAATCTCTTGGTAGACATCTTGAACAGTCATTTCGCCGTTAGCTGCTAAAGTGCAAAGATAAGATACTTGCTGGGCAAACTCTTGCAGATTGGCGTTAAAAACTAAATTCCCAGGGGTGAACTCACCGTAATATTTGCCGATGTTATAAACAAAGGGTTTTGTCATTATCCAGGAATTAATATTTCTGAGGAATAAAATGCTTTCCTTCTGATGAAAGTACATCGTCATACTTATTTTCCATGTCGCGATCGCCTAATTTAACTTCTTCTCTGGGTAAATCTTCATAAGGAATCATACTCAGGAAATGGGAAATGCAATTAAGTCGGGCGCGTTTTTTGTCATCGGCAGGAACGATATACCAAGGTGCGTAATCAGTATCTGTGGCAAGTAACATATCATCCCTTGCTTGGGAATAATCATACCAACGTCGATAGGATTCTACATCCATAGGGCTTAATTTCCAGATTTTACGCGGATCTTTAATCCGGTCTTTAAAACGCCGTTCTTGCTCTTCCATACTGGTATCTAACCAATACTTAATCAAGATAATATCTGAGTCGATAATCCCCCGTTCAAAAACAGGTGTGTATTGAAGAAAGCGCACATATTCTTTCCTAGTACAAAAGCCCATAACTCGCTCTACTCCCGCACGATTATACCAACTGCGATCGAAGATTACGACTTCACCAGCAGCAGGAAAATGTTGAACATAGCGTTGTAAATACATTTGGGTTTTTTCCCGCTCTGAAGGGGTAGGTAAGGCAACGACACGGAACACCCTTGGACTAACTCTTTCGGTAATTCGCTTAATGACACCTCCCTTCCCCGCTGCATCTCGCCCTTCAAAGACGACAATGACTTTTAGTCCTTTGGCTTGAACCCAATATTGCAATTTAACTAGTTCAGCGTGAAGTTTAGTTATTTCAGCTTCATATTCTTTATTTGATAGTTTCGGAGGTTTATCTGCAAGTTTTTTTTGATCTTTTCCCATTTGTTTATCTCTAAACTGAATTCAGGTAACAGCAGAATTATCATCCCTGATAGCAATTCACAAAATTAACGCTGTGTATGAGGTAATTTCCGCCTATGTTGCTAGTAAAATTATCTTTAGCAAAACTACAGTGGTTTGATATTAGATATCTGAGATGTTGCTACTGGAGAGTTAGTAAATAGTTTACCAGAAAATTGATTTGTTTGTTGGCTGCGGATTTCCGATAATTACAAATGTCAATTAAGCTTGCCATCCATTGATAAGACTAGGGGAATTTAGCGATAGAATCAAAACAAATATAGATATCATTAATGCCTAATTCCTCTAATGAGTAGTCAGAATCTTGAATTAATCCTTCAAAAAACGAAATTAGGTGCAGCCTTTAGCCAGCAAGAACTTCAAAAACTAGCAAGTATTGCCCAGCTTCACGAATTTAAGTCGGGAACTTTTTTGATCGTTGAGGGAAGTTCCAGCGATTCCCTCCTGATTCTTATTCAGGGAAAAATTGAAGTCAAAACCCCAAAAAGTCCCCATCACATTTCTCAACTAGAAGCCACGCAAGAGGGATTAGTCATCGGAGAATTAGGATTATTGCTCGATCGACCCAGAGCAGCTAGTATTAAAGCTCTCAAGGACTGTAAAGCTCTTGTTTTTTCCAAAGCTGCTTTATCTCAATTTTTCCTCAATGGGGATAGCTTAATTAGTACCTTAGCGATCCAGTTAGGAAAATCCCTTGGCCTGAAGGTTCATCTACTGCTTGATGAAGTTGTTACCCTATTCAACCAACATGATGAACTTTTGACTATCATTGAAAGCTTAAGGCATTCCTCTTCCCAACCTAATTGGGAAAATTTTAAACAAGATGTACTCAAACAAGCTGACAACCTTCGCAAAAGTCAGCACAACGTCCAAAGAAAGCTTTATTATCTTGAAAGTGAAATTCAACATACCAAAACTACTCGTCGGGTGTTTGAAATCCTCATTGCCCTTGTGGGAGGTGGTCTAGTCACCCTAATGGCTGGATGGCTCGGCGGGAAAGTGATTGCTCGTTTGTCTTCCCCAAGCTCACCGCCAGCTCCTACCATTGTTCCCTACATAACGACAGAAGCAGCCTGTCAAAAAAGGTGGGGTAGTCGCTGGCAGAATGGACAATGCTGGGACTATGAACACCATCCCGAGTGGTAGCCTCAGATGTTCTCTCTAAATGTTAATCGAGTTGATAATTGTTTAATTGTAGTATTTCTGCAAACTTTAATGACTGAAGCTGGGTTAAATGTTCTTGGACTTCCTGAAACAACTCTAGTAGTTCGCCAAAGGTTCGATAAAAAATTTCTTGTCCTAATGATTTGCCTCTGTCGCTACCCACAACTAATCGATCGTCTAACATTCTAGTAATTAACAAGGTGCTGCCCAGATTGGGATGAACTAAATCGCAAAACAATTCATACAAAGGAATAATCGACTGATTTTCTTTTCCCCATTTTTCCAGACAAGTCAAAATATTAACTTGAGTTGGTTTAACCGCTGATTCTGGTTTTAATCCTTCGATCTGCGACAAATAATCGACCAAAAAATTATTCCAATCAAATCTACGTCCAGCTAAATGCTTATTTAGCCACTGAATTAGTGATTCAAGTTCGGCTTCAGTTACTTTGCCATCAGCAATAACTTCTTGAGCCAAGGGTAACATTTTACTGGTGACATAGTAGCGGAGAACGGCAGTATGTTCGATTATGGCTCGTCCAATTAATCCATAGAGCAAGTAATTTTCTTCATTCAGAACTTGAATTAAACATTGAGAAAAAACTGAATATTTGTGCAGATAGACTACTAATAAAGTATCTAGGTAATGATCCAGCAAATCCTGTAAATTGTCTGGGGGTTGCCAAATCGCTTCCCCTGGGTTTCTATCTGCCAAGTTCAGAGAAAGCTCTTCAAACCGATCTAATAGTGGAGTAATTTGCTGCCTAACTTGCTGGCGGAACTCCTGGGAAAATTTTGGCACAGAGTTTTGTAGTTTCAAGAGGGTAAATTCTCCGATCGCTTTTGAATATATTAGCGTTTAATAAGCATTGAATTGTTGTCAATCTGGCGAATTAGCTCTGAGAGTTGTGGTATCTTACTACATCTAGTAGTTCGATAAGTTGCAAGCGAACTGATTCATGGGTGTATTCATCCTCTGAATGTGGGGGTTGACCTGGTTGCTGAAAATAAGGTCGTTCATCATAGATCTGACCCCACTTATGATCTACTTGTCTCACAAATTCGTGGAGTAAATTTTGGTTATCGATAAGTGAGGATAGCATTTGATTTAAAGCAGTTAGTGGGGAGTTTAGATGTTGACCTACTCTGGAATCTGTCTTTACCCAAACATATAAAACCGCTTGTAATGCTCCCGATGAATCTGAGAGGTTTTGGTTGATGAACATCTGGAGTTCGGCGATCGCTTGTGCCAGTTTTGGTACAGGAGATTCACCTTTCATAAAGCCACCACCTTCTCTACCTATGGCTTCAGCCAGAGAGAATTTCCGACCAGAGAGAATTTCTCTCTGTATGGCAAGATCGCGATCGTTATCTTTGTTATCTTTGTTGGATTTCATAGTCCCTTCTCCCAACAATTTTTATTGTATGTTTTCCGATCGACTTCTTTCTCCTGCGCCTCATTAATTGTAATATTTGAGCAGTTTGAAGTTGTTGTACTCTACTCGCTTTTGTGACCATGTTGAAATCTAGCGGTCAACTCCAATTTCTATACTAGGAGAATTCTTATATGACAAGTTTTTTAACTTCTAGCATTGCGATCGCTCAAAGTAATCCCGTGTTAAATTTTCTTGACCTAATCTGGTCAGAATTTCAAACGGCGACGGACAATAGTTTGCTGGTAGATGTCCTGGTTATGTTTATCACTGCGATTATCCTTGTCCCAATCTTTAAGCGAATTGGTTTGGGTTCTGTCTTAGGTTATATTTTTGCTGGAATCATTGTCGGACCATCTTTGTTACAGGTAACTAATGATATTGAGGGTGTTCGAGAATTTGCCGAGTATGGAGTGGTACTGCTGATGTTCCTGATTGGGTTGGAACTCAAGCCTGCTAAACTCTGGGCTTTACGCAATATAAGTACTTCAACAAAATTAATTGTATATTTTAATAAATTCTAGTAAGAATAATTTTAGACTGAAATTTAACAAGGATGCTCGCTATTATCAATCAGCGATCGCGACCAGAGAAGATTGAAGAAAATTAAATGAGATA
>JASJDJ010000265.1 GCA_030065635.1 Xenococcaceae cyanobacterium MO_188.B32 | reverse complement strand
GGTATGATTTTTAGATTTAATGGTAAGAGCAGGTGGGGAGGTAGGGAAGTTAGGGAAGTTGAGGGAGAGATAACCTTGATTTCTCGTCTTAGTAAACAACGTAAATCATTCAATTATTAAAAACATACACTTGAGAGGGCGGTGTAACGGTGACTTTAGACCGCTATACTTAGGTGTTAATATTGGTAGTCTGTCAACATAGAGGGATTAAAAGCAGCGGTAAGTCGCACGCGAGTCAAGTTATAAAAAACAGTTAATGGTCTATAAACTTTTCTCATTAAACGCTTGAGTAACCTGCGTTCTTTTTGCTCGACTTCATATTGAGCGCGAAAGTATTCAGCTTTGGCATTAAAATCGGATTGTCCTTGGCAAATTCTTTCCTTTTCTATTTGATCGTCAAAGAAATCTACCCCACTCATCTTACTCCGAAACACAGGAAAGTTAGTTTTTACCGCAGCCAAAGCCATAGCGTAGGTAGGATTATTATGTAAACCTAAAGTGTCAGCGTAAATAGCTAATTTGCCCCACATATGCAAGAATTCTAATTCTCTGCCTCGATCGGCTTTAATGACGAAAAGAAACTCGTTAATAAATTTTAGCTCTGGAGAGTCAAGGTCAACACCCGCTTTACTCGCCATTTTTTCAATTATCTCTTTTTTGCGTTGAGCTTTAATATTTGAACCTTTTCGAGCGAACTTTTTTAAATGCTTTGCCATGCTCGTACAACTACGTGCTGTCAAGCCAGGTAAAAACTCCAACCGCTCTGGTATAGGAGCACAAATGCGTATATCTGCGTCTAAATAGATTACTGTATCTGAATAAGATAATCCATACTGAATGGCAAATCTTCTCTCATGATAAGCTTTTACCCCTCTACACCAATGCTTAACAGCAATTACATTAGGATAGTTCTGAAAGTCTTGAGGCTTATCGGTGAAAATTACTAATGGGAAAGAAGTAGCAAACTTTTCTAGATCTGTTGCCAATAATTTGGCTGTTGTTCTATATTGATTTCCAAACGCAGCGGTACAAAAACAATAATTATTCTTATTTGGTTTTAAGGTATTCATCTGAGTATATTTGAATATTTTTGATTACAGTATCAGACCTTAAGGACAGAGGCAAAAATATACTATATCCCACATTCATCAGCCCCCTTTATGTAATAAAACAGATTACGCCATTTAGAGGGTTTGGCGTACGCTATTTTCTCTTGGCGATCGCGCTTGGCGTAATTACCGCCAATTGGCGTACGCCAAAACCGCCGCTCTAGTAACACTTAAAACTACATCTGTGGTGCTGATGGATGTGGGCTATATTGTCGGATTGGCAATGAACAATGGAAGAATAATACTTAAATTTTTATTCTTTTTAGCAAAATATGGCTCTACTGATTGCTGGAGAACGTTCAGGAGTAGGTAAAACTACAGTCACACTTTCTCTCCTTGCTTATTTATCTCAACAAAACTATCATGTTCAATCTTTTAAAGTAGGTCCAGATTATATTGACCCGATGTTTCATCAAGCAGTTACCCACCGCCCTTGTCGTAACTTAGATCCAATACTTACTTCCGAAACCTATGTCCGCTCTTGTTTTACCCGTCACAGCCAAGGAGTAGACTTTGTTTTAGTTGAAGGAGTAATGGGCTTATTTGATGGTATTAGCAGACCGCAAGAAGAGAAAAAAACAGAAGAAACTCTTAATCTTTGGTTAAATGATTATGGCAGTACTGCTCATATAGCCAGGTTACTAAATATACCTGTCTTATTAGTTTTAGATTGTTCTCGCTTGTCTAATTCTATAGCTGCCATTGTTCATGGTTATAGGACTCTCGATGCTAGAGTTAATATTGCAGGGGTGGTTCTCAATCGAGTTGGGAGCGATCGCCATTTAGAATTATTACAAGATGCCTTAGCTAGTATTAATATTCCCATTTTGGGAGTTTTACGTCGCCACGAAAATATTACCATTCCCGATCGGCATTTAGGTTTAGTGCCTACAGAAGAAATTTCTCAATTAGCGCAAATTTTTGACAATCTTGCTCATATTGGTAAAACCTGTTTTTGTTGGTCACAAATATTTCCTCTCTTACAACCTACAACCAATCAAATTAACCAAAATAAGCCATTAGCAGTTAATAATTCTTCCTCTTTACCTATTAGAATTGCGATCGCCCGCGATCGTGCTTTTAACTTTTACTATCAAGATAATTTCGATATTTTAACCGAATTGGGTGCCGAATTAATTTTTTGGAGTCCTCTACAAGATAAGGATTTACCAGAAAATATTCAGGGACTTTATTTTGGTGGTGGTTTTCCCGAAGTTTTTGCCCAACAACTCTCAGACAATCAATCTCTTCTTGATTCAATTCATCAAGCAATTCAAGCTGGTATGCCTACTTACGCTGAATGCGGTGGTTTAATGTATCTTTGTCAGCAACTTGTAGATTTTTCTCAGCAGACTTGGTCTATGGTGGGAATAATTCCTACCACTGTAGAAATGAGTAAAACTTTAACTTTGGGTTACCGTCAGGCAACTGCTTTGCAGGATAGTCCGATAATTAGGGAGAATAAACAGGTATGGGGACATGAATTTCATCGCTCTCAACTAGTGAATGCTTCTACTAAACCTCTATGGCAACTTCAAGGATATAAATCTACCCATAAGCCAAAAACTGAAGGTTGGCAAGTCGCTCAACTTCATGCTTCCTATCTTCATCTTCATTTTGGAGAGTATTTAGAACTTCCTCAACAATTTCTTTATTGTTGCCTAACCCAAAAGAATTAGCTATGATGAATCAAGAAATAATTTAAAACCGTTCAGGGAATAAGGAGGTGATGCCCATGATAGATAGTAGTAGTATGATCGTGGGTCTCCAAGTTGAAAACAGCCGGCTGCGTGCCGGGGCTGTTCTCTAGCAACCGCTACATGTCTCTCTATAGAGACTATTAGCAAATATGCTGGAGTTCCTTCCGGCAGTCAGGTTCAACTAGGAGATCCGCTAGACCGCTCTCACAGATAGATGACTAAACTAGTGTTTTTAGCTAACAGTTATCATCGGTGGGAGCGGATAGTTTTTTAGGGAAAAAATTAAGGCTCTACCAAACTTACAGTGTTGAATTTGGGTAAAAGGCTTATCTGTAAATGGATTTAGGAAAAAATATACAAAATCCAACTATCAAGAACTCAAAGTCTTGCTGTGCAAGACTTTTAATGACTAGTTTCTAACAGTTTTACATCGCAGGTTCGGTAGAGCCAAAATTAAGCTCAATAGTTAATTATTAGTTAATAATTCTACCTAACTGTTGAAGAGATAATATTTTGAGTACATAAATTCAATTGAGCATCAAAGTAAAAATTATTTTGTAGTGAATTACTATCAAACGCTCCAAGTTGATTCTCTGGCAACTCAGCAAGAAATAAAACAATCTTACAGACGTTTAGCCAAACGTTTTCATCCAGATAGTCTCAGTCAGACCGCCGATCATAACAAAATCATTGAAATTAATGCTGCTTACGAAGTTTTAAGTAATCCTCAAACTCGCCGTCAGTACGATCGAGAATTAGAATCAATATCTTTAGATGATTGGTCTTCTCATAGGCAAGCCAGAACTACTCAAGCACAACAACAATATCGACGTTATCGACAAGCTGAGAGAAACGAGGAATTACATTATTATCAATGGCTTAAAGAAGTATATATACCTATAAACAGACTAGTTAAGGAAATTATCAACTCTTTAGACAGAGAAATAGAATATTTGGCTGCTGACCCCTTTGACGACCAATTAATGGAAAATTTCCAAGCCTACTTAGAAAGTTGTAATCGCTACTATCAAATAGCTCAACAAAAATTTGTTTCCCTACCAAACCCAACTCAATTGGCTGGTGTTGCTGCTCATATTTACTACTGTTTAAACCAAATTAGTGATGGAATTAAAGAATTAGAGTGGTTTACTCTTAATTACGACGACCGCCATCTTCATATGGGGCAAGAAATATTTCGCATTGCTCAAGAGTTACGTTATCAAGCTGAGGAAAAAATTAAATCAGTAGTGTAATTCGGATGACTAAAAAAAATAATATCTCCACATTTAGATCGATTTGGACTTTGGACAAAAATAAAAAAAACTAGGGTGGCAAAATTGACTGGAATGGAGGCGAAATCTTCAGTAAGCTGAAAGGAGCGAAACTAAAGACAGTTCAAGCAGAGCAATGGCAAGAAAAACTGCTGTGCCCCCAGCCAATCAGGAAGTTATTCTGGACTGTACCCATCAAAACTGTCCCAGTTGTGGTCAGAAGATGTGGAATGACTACGACAACTTTAGAACCATTAGAACTTTGTCAGGAGTCGTCCGACTAACTTTGAAGGTGAGACGTTGCCCGAATAGGGAATGTGAACGATATCATCAAGTATATCGACCCGAGAGCGAAGGTTCATGGGCTTTACCTGAGCACGAATTCGGGTTAGACTTAATCGCTCCGCAGTGGGGCACTGAGATATCAAGAACATCGCAGTGTCCCCCAAATCCATACTGCTGTTCGAGAACGGGGAATAGCGATCGCGATGGCGGAGTGTGAGCAATCTGTTAGACTGCTATGATGAATTGTTAGCGGTGTCCCTGACCGACAATCAGAGACTGAGAAAAGTTATCGGGTCGCAAAAACAAGTGATTCTGGCTCTCGATGGGCTGCAACCAGAGGTGGGGCATGAGGTCTTGTGGGTCATCCGTGATTGTCTGTCTGGGGAAATCTTGTTAGCTCGAACGCTCTTGTCCAGTCGCGGACAAGACAAAGATAGCCCTGCTTACTGAAGTTACAGAAGCTTTACCTGTCCCCATAGCTGGAGTGGTCAGTGATGGACAACATTCCATCCGCAATGCCGTCGCTGCTGCCTTGCCTGGAATCCGGAGTGGGCTGTGCCATTTCCATTACTTACGAGAAGCTACCAGACCCCTGTTTGAAGCTGACCGCCACGCCAAAAAGGAACTAAAAAAGTTGGTACGAGGTGTACGCCCCCTGGAACGAGAAGTCCCTCAGCAAGAAGAGCCGATTGCTGAGGCTATCCAAGGATATTGCTTAGCGGTAAGGAGTTCCCGTTCCTGATGATGGACATCCTCCTTTAGATACCCCAGGTTTAAAACTCCATGAGCGGTTAACTCAGATTCATGACAGTCTCAAACGAGTCGAAAAAAGCGCACCGCGATTAGGCTGAGGTTCCCTCAGCGTAAGGACGGAGCAAGCAGGGGGCAATCCCCGTCTTGTTAGTTAAATTAAAGGGCATTTTAGAGCGAGCCCTCAGAGAAACTGCCTCGGTTTGGCCTGACTTAAGGCAAGCTTATGAGTGGATTCATCAAGGAGCCCAGATTTTAGAGAATGAAGCCGAATTGCCCCAGTCGCAAGTGGAAAAAAGCTTTCAAGAGTGGATGGAGTCGATGTCGGCTCAGAAGACGAAAGTTGGCTCACGCTCCAGAGGGCATTGAACTTTTTGGGGAGACAAGCAGATGGAAAAATAGTAGAGCGTAATTGCTGAGAAACATCAAATTGAAGAAAAAAGCAACTACAAGATAAATTCTCTTAATAGATTAGGTCTAATTAAATAAGTATAATTGAAGTAAAAATCCTTAAAGATAATTTCTCAGTAAATTGATATCTGCATTAATATTAAATAGGCACTCGTAACTAACTCAATTGCGCAAAATTGAGCTTAAGATCGAAGTAAAATAAATTGAAAGAAATGCTTAACTAAGAGCAGATAAAACTTGTAAACCGCGCTGATAATAGTTAATTTTATGTCGATTAATCATCATGAGTTTTTCAACCAAGAGAAAACAGAAGTCCCAAGCAATTACCCAATTATATCCGT
>JASJDJ010000264.1 GCA_030065635.1 Xenococcaceae cyanobacterium MO_188.B32 | reverse complement strand
TTCTAGAACACCGATTCAGTATTCAGAATCCAGTCCAGATCTGGGATTACGGGAGTTCATCATTTGCCGAGATTTCGTTGTCTGAATATCCAAAAAAGTAGTTTTTGGTATTACTGAATCGGTGTTCTAGCTGTGGTGTCAACTAAATTATTTTCATTACCCCGAATGGCACAATCTCCTCTGGTCGCCCCTCCCGAATGGCAACTATCAAAAATCACTGTCACGATACAGCCTTTGTCAGTCAGGCGTTTCAGCAAGGTGGCCATCTCCACATCCCGCAGATGACGACCATCTGAACTGCCAATATCTGAAGGCACAATCCCTTCATCCTGCCGTTGTCCTCCCTCAAGTTCTGGATAAATAGTAACGGCGCGTCCTCCATGTCCAGAGTAATGAATATATACTTGCTCTCCCGACTGTGCTTGAGCGGTTAATTCTTTGAATGCCTGGACGATGTTGGCGTAAGTTGGTTTGATTTCTTGTTGGGCAGATCTAAAAACTGATAGACTCTTCGTCTCTTCCAAAGGAGAAGTTAATTTCCAGATTTGTTTCTTAGGAACATTGAGAGTATTTTCAACATAATTAGCTACCAGGTCGATATCCCTAACGCAACCTTTCAGATCTTTGTAAAATGGGTTGGGTTCATAGCGATCGATCCCAATTAATAAAGCATAAAAATTATTTGACTCAGCCATAAGTCGATGCCATAGATATTGGTAATTAGATGGGCATTAATTTGGTCTGTTAGTTTATAGGGAATACTTGATGCTTGCTATGCCATGACGAAATATAAGTTTACGCTCGCCAAAGAAATGACCAAACTGGATTTTGAGTTGAATTAAAACTCCGACCATGATTACTCATGATGCAGAGAGCATAGAGTTTAAATTTAAACTTCTCTCTGGCTTTTTTGAGGGCATACAAGAACACTTCTCGGCATTCGTGGCGGATAAGTTTGAATTCCCTGTTATTACAGCGAGTAGTAACATGGCAGCAGTAATTGGGTTTTAGATTGCGTGGTTTTCTGGACATCTATCGAAAAGAGCGATTATCAATTATTATTGATAGTCGATCGCCAATTGCCTTACCCCTTGGTGCTAATTTCTGCTTTCACCTCTAGTAGTATGTCAAGATTA
Organism: Xenococcaceae cyanobacterium MO_188.B32; assembly: GCA_030065635.1. Lineage (GTDB taxonomy): Bacteria > Cyanobacteriota > Cyanobacteriia > Cyanobacteriales > Xenococcaceae > JASJDJ01. The sequence goes on along the minus strand of JASJDJ010000264.1, from coordinate 4,734 downwards.
TTGCTAGTCTACACAGGTCTATACTCTAATTAGATGAGCATATTTTAAAAATGTATAATATACATTTTTTATTTACGGTTGAGGACAAGAAGTCGACCGCCGAATTAGTTGTCAACCCGCAGCAAAGAAACATAAAGGTAGATGTTAGGTTGGTGCAGCCTACAAAGAACAGCTTGATTGGCAACCTGAGCAATGGCAAGAACTATCAACTATCAGATGCTCTGTTGAGAAGGTCACAGGCAATAAAAGGGATAAAACGACATAGGAACCACCGCTAAGCTTTACTTCTATAGGGGAAACCATAAAACCATATATGTATCGCGTATAGGTACAAAGCTTTTATTTGAATAGATTAGCTGGAAATCAACCATCCTTTAGTGGGAGTTTCGTCCTGACATGAAAATTTCCGTAATAACACCCTTGACGTTTAAAAAAAAGGGAAGCATTACATAAATAACTCGGCTGTGCCGGTCTGCCTGAGGGGATGATTATAATCAGGGGTGGAGGTCGGGAGTAGGGATGGCATAAAGTAATATATTTAATTTAATGTTTTTTATTTATGAGTATACCTATAGGACTAGGTATAGGATTGGGTAAGTCCATGTAAAAAAAACATTTAATGTTTTTAATTAATGTTTTTTTATTATGAGTATACACAGGTCTACACTATTATAGGTGTACATAATTAGGTGGACATAGGTCTACACTTTCCTTATATATCAAGGGTTTGAGGTATGGATTAGGTGTACATTATCCCAGTTAGAAGAGATACATCCCCCTCGCCTACCGCCAAGAAAAAAGAAATTCCCCGTTTGCCGTATACTGTCAAGTGCTTGGTTCGTCAGAACTTCCGATAGGAACACTTGACGGTAGTAGGCAGGGGAATAAACTAGATAAGCGGTAGGTAGTGTTAGTTATTGCTGTTAGTTACTACTAATAAAAAAAACTACCTAGAATTCCAGATAGTTAATATAAAACTTATGATGTAACTAGATTTAAATTCCAAACATCAGCAGTTATCAGGGTAAGTTTGTCATTTTGCTCACCCTGTATTTTATTTATCTTTTAAAGCTTCATGCAATTTCAATTCTGTTCTAAGCTTTTCATTTTCAATTTTTAGATGTTCATTTTCAATTTTTAGTTTTTTCAATTCTGATTGATTATTTTGTACTTCACTGATAGTCTGTTTTATCATTTGTACATTTCTACTTGTTGGCATTGAATTCAAATAGGTAGTTTGATTCATTTGCATGGAATGCCCTAAGACACTAGCTATTAACTTAGGGTTCAAATTTTGTTGATGCGCGCGATGGTTGTAAGCGTGTCTCAGTGCATGAGGGGTAAAGCCATATCTTTGTCGTCTAAACCACCTGCCAGTTTTATCAGTACAATTACAAGTGCCTGCTTTGTCAGTGGAGTAACCCAATGGGTTCTCAATATCAGGCAATCTTAATGCCCCTACTAGCTCGAATTCTTTTAGCCAATCATGTCCTATTGGGGATAATGGCATAGCCATCCTGTAGCCCGTTTTAGTATCATGTTTGATAGCTAAAAGGTGTAGATTGTTATCTGGGTCTGTCATAGCGGGAATAACATCTTGACTTCCCTTATATCGACTAATGAACGTATCTTCTTTTCCTGATTCATTTTCTAGTCCTATCTCTATCCAATCCTTATCTCTAAGTATTACTGGTTTATCCCAGTTAGCTATGTTCCATGCTTCGTGTACTCTCAATCCATAAGTAGCCAATAACCCGTAAAGGAATTGCCATTGAGGTAAGCGATAAAGATAGTCTTTCCTTCCGCTTATTTTTGGCTTAAACGCTAGATTGTATATGGTCATTATTTCTTCGTCACACGGGATATATTTGTGTCTGTATTTTGGTTTATTCTGTGATTTCCATGCATGGATTTCTTTGTCAAAGTTAGTAACAGAAAAGTAATCTAGCAATAATCTTAATGCTTGCAATGTAAAGGTTCTGGTGAAAGTGTTTTTGTCAGTGGCTTCTATCGCTTGTCTCATGGTTTGAATACTAAGAGGTTTATTGCTTTGTGAAAATATTTTTTCTACGTGGATAAAGCGACTATACCAAGCAGTTTCAGGACGTTTTAAACTTTTATTTTCCTTGAGCCAATATTCTTTATACTCAGCTATCATCTCAGCGCAGGTAAGTTCTTTTTTGTTGGCGGTAGTTTTTTTCTTGCCCAACAGACTATCTAGCCATTCCATCGAAAATTGATTAGCTGTTAGCTGGCTAGTTACCATAGTAGCTATTTTTTCTGCTTCAGATATGCCCTGCCTGGTAAATGACCAATCATTGCTTTTTTGCCTTTGCTTACTTTCAAAGCTAAATTGCAATACCACTTTATTACTAGCAAGTTTCAATTTACATCGCTTGCCATGTTTACCTAGCTTGCCTAATCGTTCGTTAGCTGATTCTAAAATCTTGTGCATTTGAAAACTACCATCATATGGTAATTGCTCAGAAATAAGTTTTTTATTCACTCCTTACTTTCTCCTTACTTACTTGGATTTTTACGTTAAAAATCAAGATATAAAAAGTGTACAAGAATTAATACTTGCTTTGCCAGACAAAGGGAGCAATATTGGGCGAAACTATCAGGCCCTCTAATGGATAGAATCGATCTACAGGTAGCCGTAAATCGCCTCAAGCCAGAAGAAATGATCGGGCAAACTACAGGAGAAGATTCTCAATTAGTAAGAGAAAGAGTAATTGCTGCCAGAGATATTGCTGCTCATCGTTGGCAGACAAACAAGAAGAGCAAGAATCAATTATCTACTCCCCAAATTACCTGTAACGCAGAAATGAATTCCAATCATCTGCGTCGTTTCTGTCAATTAGACCAAGGTAGTAGTAATCTTTTAGAAGGAGCAATTCGGAAATTGGGCTTATCTGCCAGAGCTATGGATCGCATTTTAAAGGTATCTCGCACTATAGCCGATTTAGCTGGCGATGAACAACTAAAAAGCCACCACGTAGCTGAAGCAATCCAGTATCGTACTATCGATCGACTTCAGTAATATCTCTTGACTATAAAATAATTGGAGAGTATTCGCTAAGAGCCATTAGTTTTCTTGTATCAAAACAAAAGGCTGAACTATTAGAGTCATAAATTGTTTGTTGGGCTCGCTATTCCAGCTAGATAAATCTTGGGGAGAAGGTTTGTAAATGAGTCTTTGACTAATCCAACTTTGTACAGACTTAGTATCGTCTTCGGCTACTGCTACTCCGACATCGAGTAAATTTAATTGTTCTTTAACTATAACTACAGCATCTCTTTGAGCATGAGGGATGAGTAAATTCCACTCAATACTGGCTAGTTGTTCGCTTAATTGGGTTTTAATATCTGACATTGGTGCGATGTTTGCGCGACTAAGTAATCTTACCGCACTTCGTTCAAATCGTAGTTTAAACTCTAGTAGAACAGTTAGGACAGCACCAATACCTAGTGTCTAATGGCAATTTATCCAAAACATAATCACATACTGAGCAAGTTTTAGTGCTTGGATACCACCGATCTATATAGCTGACTACTTTGTCCTTTTTCTCGGCTACATATTCCAAGATTTTGAGAAATTCAGAGAAAGCCAGGTCGCCTATTTTTCTCCCCCATAATCTTTGCATTCCTTTGAGGTTAAGGGTTTCAAAATAGAGATAATCAAATTTATCTGTTAGTTCATGCGCTAGTTTCCAAAACCAATCAGTGCGACGGTTAACTACTTTTTCATGCACCCTAACCAGATTTTTTCTAGCTTTCTCTCTATTGTTAGAACCTTTCTTTTTCCTCGAATGCTGACGACTAGCTGCTTTTAGTTTCTTGAGAGATTGTTTTAAAAATAGTGGCGATTGAATTTCTGTAGAGTCAGAACAACTTAAGAAGCTGCGTAATCCGAAGTCAAAACCTGCGCTTTTACCTGTCATGGCTATGACTTGGCTATCAACAAAATCAGTCACCACAAAAATGAATATTTCTCCTAAAAGATTCCTTTTAATGGTGACAGTTTTGATTTTCCCTTCTATTTCTCTACTCTTCCAAAATCTATAGATACACCTACCTATTTTAAATTGATTGCCATCTAAGAATTTATAGCCAGCTTGCTTGAGAGTGATTGATTTATACTTGATTCTTTTTCTAAAATTTGGTGGTCTTACTCCTTTTTTATGATGTTTGAAAAATAGCTGATATGCTCTATCAATCCTCTGAATGATATCTTGTACAGCTTGAGAACCTACCAATTGCCAGTACTCATTTTTTCTTCTGACTTTAGCGATATGCTTCATCAACCTATTCTTATTCAAGTGTTTGCCAAACATACGATAATAGCGTTTGTGCAGCGCAATACAGTGATTATAAATACTGCTAGCAGCGTTTATAGTGCGATGCAAATGCCTATTTCGTTTATGTTGGTAGAGCTTAAACTTGTAGGTTTTCATGCCGTCATTTTACAATGGATGAAACGTTTAATATATAAAGAGTTGATCTCAAAAGTGTATACTTTTGACTGCCCCTAAAGGGTAGGGCTGTTTCAAAGTTCAATAATTTGACGATTTTGGATGATAGTCAGGTAGGGAAGTGGGTTAATGGGGAAATGAACCACAATTTGCTTAAAAATAAGCCAATTTTGTTTTTAAAACCTGACTAATTATTTTGGTTAAATCAACTGAAATAACTAATAATTCGTTGACTGACCAAAATTATTGTGCGATAAAT
>JASJDJ010000086.1 GCA_030065635.1 Xenococcaceae cyanobacterium MO_188.B32 | reverse complement strand
GCTAATCCAGTCATCATCTCGGTTATTCAACAAACCCAATGCTGGCTAGTAGCCTCTTTAGCTTTCAGTTGACCTAATGCACGCCAAGCATGAACTGGACTCCAAACTTCTTGACTATCTGGGTCGCCTTGATTTAGTTCTTCATCTGTCGCCATCTTTATCAGTTCGGGTATGTGTTTCTCTTCAAGATTTAGTGCCCGAACATAATTTAGCCATTCTTTGTGGTAGCGACAGTCACCGTAATTGAGTAATTTGGCAACGGGAGGTTGATAGTCAGAGATGCTCATAAAGTGCAGTAGAATTCTTTACCTAGATTACCTCGATTAAACTTGTCAATTCAATTTGATGATGAACTTGTCTTGTTGACTCCGTTAAGGAAAGAGCCAACTTGGCGTTCGGCAGAAACACTAGTTTTAGCCAAGGAGATACCTTCAAAATATGCGAAGAGACAAATTAGTCCCATTCATCGTGGTTGCCCTCAGAATAAGGGAAGTTAAGACTTGAGTAAATTTACAACTATTTCTCAGTTAGTCACAGAAAGTTGATTATAAATCTCCTGACTAACTTCTAAATGGTCTAAAAGTTTCTGCCATTTAGCCCTTCTTACTGGACAACTTTCCTGTTGATAGTAAAGATCGACTTGTTCCATCAGTACATCAAAAACTGAACTGGAAATGGTAATCTCTCCCTCTTGGCTATTTGATGATTGCATAAGTCTTATCTCGTAAGATAGTACATTGATATTGAAATAAGTACATTGTTATCAATATAGATATTTCAACCGAAAAATACAACCAACAACTTTTATTCGGTGGTAGAAGAAGATTCAAGTATTTCAGCTATTCTTCTCGAACAAACGGTAATGACTTTATTTAAGTCTTGAACATCGCTAAATTGTTCGCAGCAAGCAAGCACACTACCTACTGTTAATTTGGAGTTTAAATTCTTCGGAACAATCAAATCCTCTAATTCTTGTAATTCAACCTCAAACAAATTCAAAGCAATCTTTTCTAAAGTTTCTCTCTCAGGGTAATTAGTATAATCCCCATTCTCTAGTCGTCTAATCGTGTCGTGAGATGGTAATCCTGTTCTTCTAGCCATCTCTCTCTTAGAGAGTCCTAAAGACTCTCTTTTATGTTTCAGCAAATTTCCTAGATTCTCTTTATATTCTTCAGGCGCAGGCATTACCGTATATACATACTGTTGACACACCTTTTATACTCGAAAAGACCTCACTTATGAATATTACAAAGTGTAAGATGTAAAATCCAATAAGAATCCTTATACTTATGTCCGTGTAGAAAAATCGTGTCACGAATTTGTGTCACGATTTTTATTTACGCACTCACTTAGGAATGAAAGTGCAGAGGAATTGAGGTGTGTTTTCAAAATTTCTTTACCTGAGCATTTCCCTTTGAGTTTAAATCTCATTTTCCTCGTCGAGCACTATTTGCCATTGACTTGATTAACTCTAAGGTTAATAAGCAGTCTTGAACAATATATATATTAATTAATTAATAATTAATTACCATCCCTACCCCGACCTACCACCCCTGATTATAATCATCCCCTCAGGCAGAGCGGCACAGCCGTATGACAAGGACTACTTGTTAGCTTGGTTAAACAGTAAAGTATGTAAGCCTCTAGGTGCTTTAGGTTGCGAGCGGATAGTTGAATTGCTGAAAGAAGCTTACGAATTTAATTACAAAGAGTCTTCTTTCTCTTGAGGTAAGCTATGGCATTAGCTAATAAATACAAAGCACACTCTGTTTACTGGGATCTAGAAGCTCAGTCAATAGTTCAAAAGAATTTAATTAGCCTAAATCTTGTAGATTGTGTAGCAAATTTTTGGTCATTTCCGCTAATTCATCTAATTCTGCTTCCAATTTAGTGGCTTTTTGTCTAAAGTTCCATTTTTTAGCTAAAGCTGCCCTAGCTAAGTCATCTCGATTGCGTCTGACAGCTTCTTGGGCAACTTTATCCCAAGTCTCCATTTCTTGAAGAGCTTTTTGATAGTCTGGTTGCACTTGATTCCAGACAAATTTGATATCGCTTAAAGCTTCATTTATCAGTTTTTCAGCATTGTTACGGTCTTTTCCTTGTAATGCTTGCTTGATTGGCTCATACAAATTAGAAGTATTGAGCCTGCTAATAGCAGGAATAAACTCGCGAATTTGTTTACTCTCACTAATTCCAGTCTTACACCAGGTAGCAAAATGTTCGCAGTTGTTAAACAAAAGATTATACTTATCTTCTCCTAGTCTACTTTCTGCTCTTTCTACTACCACCTCAGGAATAAAACAAAATCCTTGTAAATATTCCACAATATAAACTGGATTGCCCCTACTAAAAATAGCCAAAGAAGTCCTCTCAACTATTTCACTTGGTTTACGATAGTGAATTACTCTACCATCCCCACAATCAATCCCGTGATGCTTGTAGACTCCATTTTGTTTAAGAAATTCTCGATCGACGTACAATTGATCTCCTCGTGCCATAAATTAACTTCCCTATTCTCTATCCCCTATTGCAATCCCAATTCTCGTTTGAGTAAATCAATTGACTTAGCACTAATATAATTTTCACTACAAATGACATCAGGAAAACGAATTAAATGTTCTCTAGTCTGAGCGATCGCGCCCTTGACAATTTCGTAACTAGCTGGATCGCTAATAATAGTATGTGCGCTACGGATAACAGCTTTCAACCTAGTTGTATCGTGAGCTGGTGAAGTCAAAACTAGCAAATCATCCCCACGCTGACTTTTGACAATACTTTCTGCTATTGTCAAAGTTCCTTGACTTAGACTAACCAAAGCAAGACAAGCTTGAGATGGTAACTTCTGAATTAGCTCTAACTCTCTAGCATAATTATAGATATCTACAGGGATAACACGAAAAGATTTAGGTGGTACAATGTCTAACACTTCTTTAATAAAGTAACGGCTAGTTACTACCGTCCCTAAATTATTTTCTTCTAGTGTAGAAGGTAATTCTTCTAGCAAAACTAATTCAACAGGAATGACTAAAGACTCCTGTAATTCTTGCTGCATTAATTTTCCTGCGCTAGCATCTCGTTTAGGTACTGTCACAAAAACTCTCTCGCTACAACGCATCCGCCAATCAATTTCTTCTAAAAATAATTCTTTGATTTTGGCTAAACTGCTACCCAGCTCCAATAGTTCATCTATACTAGATTCGAGCAGATTATTTTGAGCTACTAGAGGAGAATCTGATTCAAGCTCATTTTCTCGTCCTTGAGATTTAACATAGATACCCGAACCAGCGATCGATTCGACTAAGCCTGTTTCTTCTAGTTGCTGATATACCTTACTGATGGTATTGCGATGTAAACCGGTAATCATCGCTAATTGTCTAGTACTAGGTAAACGATGACCGGGAGTGTATTGACCTGAAGCGATCGCAAACTGAATCTGCTCGAATAGTTGCCGAGAAGCAGGGATATCGCTGTCAGATTGTATTTTGAAATTCAGCATCTTCTTAGGGCAGTTCTCACAGATAACAAAAAAAATAAGCAGAAAAGGGCATGCTTTATGCCTGCCCCCATCTTAACTAATAGTAGTTAAGTAATATTAAGTTTCGGAACTGGTAGGTTTACTAAATGTAGGAGAAAGATATGCCACTAAAATACCTAATAGAAATCCGATAACATTACGGAATAGAGGTAACCAGTCGGTAGTACGAGTAACCACTGGTCCAATACCAAAAGAAATAAATAATATGCCCCACAAAGGTGACATAATCAATCCCCATTGCCAAGCTACTATTTGATCTTCTTGACGAGGAATAATAGCTATGCCTAAGATTACACCACCAACAATCGAACTAACCAAAGTAAGAATCCATTGCTCTTGAGGTAGCCCTGGAACAACAAGACAACCATCTTGTTGTAAACAACCCTTAACCGTATCTAGAGCTGCCACAATAGCTTGATTTTCGCCATTGTCCCTTACATAGTACATATTGCCAAAACGGGCTTGTAATTCAATCCAAAAAGTGCGGGGTAATAATTCATAAACATCATCACCAATACTAAAGGCTAAAAGATTACCACCTCTACCATCGGCTACGAGTAAAATACTTTTATCATCTAAGCCCCAAAATTTCTTAACCGCCCTTCCCGGAGAGCGGTCGTACTGAGTAAGCACTCGCATTTTCCAGCCAGTTTCTGCTTCAAAATTCTTTAGTTCTCCTACCAAAGATTCTTCTTGAAGAGTGGGTAAAAAATTAGCTAAATCGACGATAGGAGTTTCTATATCTGGTAATAATTCTGGATTGTTGACAGCCCAAGCTGAGGGAGCAACTACCCAGGTCGCTAAAATTAATAAACAACTTCCTAAACTAATTAATAATCGCTGCCTAAAACTATTTTGCATGATGGGTTTTATTAAAGATTTCTGAGTAAACAATTTGGTTCTGCTGAAACTATGAGTCAGCGTTACACCGCCTTGAAAAGGCGGTGCCTGCGATGACAAGGGGCTGTGTGCGCCACCTGCGGGAGGTCGCGTCTGGTCGGGTCTCCCGACCAGCTTGTGACGACCGTGCGCACTTTATACGCCCCGTCGCATTCCGCAGTTTAATTTACATTTGTTTACTTTATTTTAAGATGAGTCAGTCGCTTCGCTCCAATTTAGGTTAAAAATAGGAAAATATGATTTTTAGATAGTTATCTCGATCGCTAAAGAAAATAATTTTAAGAAAAACAATCGTATATCTTGTTTGATGGCGAACGGACATCAAATCAATCAATACGTGAAGAACGGGAAGCAGAAAAACGTCTTTTTTTTGCCGAACTATTCCAGACTTTCCAAGCTGCTTTGACTCCAACAATTAAGCTGTGGCTACTAGTTCGAGCTTGTTGAGCTTGTTTTTTGACATTACTTAAAGAGCGATCGACTTGCTTAACGACGCTGCTAGCACTTTCTACTCCTTGATTAATCTCATCGCTAAGTTCGCTAATTTCTAGACCTGTCAGACGAATAGCTTCGAGGGTAGGAGGAAATTCTCGGTTAAGAGTATCGAACAGTTTTTCTGCACTACGAGCAGCCCTTGCCACTTCTTGTAAGGCTGGTAGAGCAGCGATTAAGACAGCAGTAAGGCTAATAGCAACCAAAAATAAAGATAATCCTAGCCAGAATAAAGAATCTCTCACGCGCTTTGTTTCTAATTATGTTGCTCGGCAATAGAAGAGTTTAAATCTCGATCGCGATCGTCAGGTTGTTGAACCTGCCTAATTTCTATTTGGCTGGCTTCAACTCCTGCTGCGATCGCTTCTTTAAGTCTAGCTAGAGTTCCGTCCCAATTCCGTAAAGCTGAATCAGACAAACGGTCTGCTTGAAGCTGAAGACTAGTAGATAAATCTTCGGCCAATTCTGGTAGAGCATCTGCTGACTTTTTAAGTAATGCCCTTGTTTCTCGACCAGTGCGTGGAGCAATTAGTAGTCCCAACACCGTACCTACAGCACTACCAAGAGCAACTCCTCCCATAAATGCACCAACCCGATTTGATTTTGACATTTTCTACCTTTTATTACCATCTTAATATTCGTATCATAAATTTTAGGTTAACTTCTCGATATTAATTTCTGTCTAAGAGAAACGAAGCTTTTATAAAGTTACTCTTGAGAGATTACTACGAGGATCGTAGCTACGATTAGCACGGATTTTTTCATAGTATTCTTTTTCTATAGGACTAATTCTTTTGGGAGTAGTAATAATAATTTTTACTAACTGATCGCCTCTTTTTCCCTGAGGTGACGACCATCCTTTACCTCTCAAGCGGAGAGTTTGACCAGAACGAATTCCTGAGGGAACTTTCATGGTTACCATACCATCAGGAGTGGGAATGTCGATTGATGCCCCCAAAACTGCTTCATCTGGCGTAACGGGAATTTCACAAACTAAATTATCTTCTTCAAATTTAAAGAAAGAATGAGGCTGTAATTCAACATTCAGATATAAATCCCCTCTTTGTTGACTGTAGGGAATAGATTTTCCTTTGCCACGAATACGAATACGGCTACCTTGTTTTGCCCCTGGAGGAATACGAAATTCTACCGATTCATCCCCCAGATTAATCCGTTTAGTTGTACCATTAAAAGCATCAGCAAAACTCAGACGAATTGTTGCTTCCCGATTATAAGCAGCAGTTTGATTGCCAAAATCATCAAAGTTATTAACACTACTGTAAGCACTACTAGTTCTACTAGAATTACCATAAGAATAGCTCCGAGAAGTACTCTCGCCAGTAGTAGAAAAACGACCTAATAGCTCATTGATAAATTCTTCAAAATTGCCGTATTGACTGAAATCAAATCCATTAATATCGACATTAACTCCACCGTTAGACCACTGTGGTTGACCAGATCCTGCTTGCTGCCAATATTGACCAAATCGATCGTATTTAGCTCGTTTATCTGGATCGGATAGAACTTCATATGCCTCGCTAATTTCTTTGAAGCGGGCTTCTGCTTCTTTGTTATCTGGATTGCGATCGGGATGGTACTTTAAGGCAAGTTTACGAAATTTTTTCTTTATTTCTTCTGGACTGGCTGTTTTACTCACCCCCAAAATAGCATAATAGTCTTTAAAGTTGGTGGATGACATTGATGACAATCTCCTTAACAATGATTGCTGACTAATCGTTTTAGATTACCCTTATCGGAATTTGGGGGTAATAACACAAACTGAAACAACTAATAATACGGGTGTTAATAGTTGTATTTAGAAGTGTAACCTGCAATTAAGGTAACAGAAATGTCAAAACAGCCTAACGAGATTTTCAGTAAAAAATAAATGATTGACTATAATCATAATTTTTTATTTAGTCGGTTAAATAACGTTACTCTGTCTCGACAACAGAGTAACGCTAAGTACGATCGATCTAAATAACCGTGTTATCGACAATAGTTGTATTTTTAATTACAACTACAATGCCATTACGAATATAGAATCCTTCGCTTTCTTTTTCGGCTTCCTCTACTCGATCTTTATTGATAATCTGCACATTGCGACCAATGCGAGCATTTTTATCAATAATTGCCCGACGAACAGTTGTCCCCTCACCGATACCTACAGGAACACCAAATTTTTGTAAACCTGACTGCCTTTCTGCAAAAGGTTCGTAGAAATCTGCTCCCATAATTAAGGTGTCTTCTACTGTAGCATCAGCTTCGATGCGAGTACGAAGACCTACGACAGAGTGATTAATACGGCATTGTTTAAGAATACAGCCATCACTAATCATGGACTCTGTTATATGACAGTCAAGTAATTTACTGGGCGGTAAATAACGAGAACGGGTGTAAATAGGGGCTTTTTCATCATAAAAACTAAAAGCAGGTTTGGGCTGCTGTGTTAAAGCTAAATTAGCTTCATAAAAAGCTTCAATTGTCCCAATATCCTCCCAATAGCCTTTAAACAAATAGGCTTGGACGTTGTAGTTTTTCGCAGAAGCAGGGATAATCTCCTTACCAAAATCAGTTTGGTCTAAATTTTGCTGTAGTAGTTTAACCAAAACATCTTTTTTAAAGACATAAATCCCCATTGAAGCAATGTAAGGACTAATTTTGGCTTGTTCTGGATTAAGACCTAAAACGGTAGTATCTACCTGCATTTGTTTTAGGGCTTCTCCTTTCGGTTTTTCATAAAAATCGACTACCCTGCCTCGATCGTCAATTTTCATTAAGCCAAAACTGGAGGCTCTTTTTTCGTCAATGGGTACTACAGAAAGAGTAATATCAGCGTTAGTCTCCCGATGACGCCGAACAAATTTACTGTAGTCCATACGATAAAGGTGATCTCCAGAGAGAATCAAATATTCATCAATATCCCACTCTTGCAATGACTGAAGATATTGCCGTACAGCATCGGCTGTTCCCTGAAACCAGCGAGTATTGTCAGCAGTTTGCTGTGCTGAGAGTACCTCAACAAATCCCTCTCTGAATCCAGAAAAATGATAAGTACGGTTTAAATGTCGATTTAAAGAAGCTGAATTAAACTGGGTCAAAACGTAAATTTTGACAATTTCCGAATTAATACAATTACTAATCGGAATATCGATTAAACGGTATTTACTAGCTAATGGTACTGCGGGTTTTGCCCGCAATTTAGTTAGCGGATAGAGGCGAGTACCCGCGCCTCCTCCAAGAATGATGCCTAATACTCTTTTCACAAGAAACAACCTCGCGACTGCCTGTTACCTCTCAAGTTCAAGTTTATCTGACTGTGGTACAGATTCAGCCAAAGAGTAAAATTGGTTTTGCTTAATTGGCTATTTTGGAGGATTGTTAATAAGTGTTAATATAAAGCTAGCCTGAGTTCTGGGTGAGTTTACTAGGACTTAATCGAGTAAGTTAATTCAATAGCTGCGTACAATATGTCATCTTCTGCAACAGTTCTTCCTCCCAAGCTTGAACGAATCGTTGAGCGTTTCAAACGTCGCTCTAATCCCAAACAACGTTACGAGCAACTACTCTGGTATGCCAAAAAATTACCAGAAATGCCAGAGAAAAGCAAAACTTCTGATAACAAGGTTAATGGATGTGTTTCTCAAGTTTACATTACTGCCAATTTAGAAGACGGCAAGATTTGGTATCAGGGAGATTCTGATGCTCAATTAGTAAAAGGATTGGTTGCATTATTAATTGAAGGGTTAAATGGTTTAACCCCGCAAGAAATCGTCCAGGTAACACCAGATTTCATTGAAGAAACTGGATTAAAAGTGAGTTTGACTCCTTCTCGTGCTAACGGATTTTATAATATTTTTCAAACAATGAAGAAAAAGGCTTTAGGATTTCAATTAGGTATGTCTGCTGAAAGCTGATTTCTAATCTGATTCAAGAGACAAATAACCAATAAATATTTGCTATTAAACTTCTCGATCTAACTTACTTTGAGAAATAGCGCGAGTGCAAGACCAATTGCTAGGAAGAGCAGAAGGCCAGCCCATTCGTAAAGCTTCTGGACAGATAGTCATGACTGTTAACTGACAATCAATTAGTTGAAATCCTTGTTTTTCACATTGTTTGAGACTGTGTTTGAGAATCGAATCGTCGTTAAATTCGATCGTGTTGTTACACTGAATGCAAACGATATGATGATGATGATGAGGATAGGGTTGGTTTAGTTCGTAGTGTTTATGACCTTCTGCTAGCTCTAGTTCTCGTAGAATCCCCATTCGTGCCATCAATTTGACACTGCGGTAAATTGTTGACAAACTGATCGACTCACCACGTTTTTCCAGGACATTATAAATTTCTTCTGCACTCAGGTGATTTCCTTTAGGTAAGTTTTGGAAAAGGTGTAAAATTTTCTCTCGCTGAGGAGTCATTCGCCAACCTCTGGCATTAAGTTCGGCTTTCAGGGAACTGGCTGTGTAGTGAGGCATAGTAACTTAGTATTAACTAATCATATCTAATGACAATGATAATAACTCTGAGGAGTCATTTGCAACAAACTTAAATAATTGATAATAGTTTTTTACTTTGAACCAGCACTACTGACAGTTGAAACTAAAAATTCTTTTATATACCTATTAACTAATGTAAAATTAGTTCGGAAACTAAGGGGAATTGGAAAAAGAAAATATACCAACTTTTTAGTAATTGTTGTGGTGTGCGTAATCCTGCCAAAAATTTAGCAGGGTGAGGTAGATTGAGTACTACTAATTTTTCTACCATAGCTGGATAATTATAGGCAAAATTCCAAGCCATCGCACCACATTTAAAACTCAAAAAGAGGAATTAATTACCTACCTTAATTACTCTTTTGACAAACAATACAAAAACTTGACATTTTATTTAAGATTATCGATCGCACTTTAGAAACAAAAAATAATTATTAATTAGTAATAGCTTTTATAGTCCTGCTCACATCGGTAAGTTAAAACTCGATCGACAATTAGCAATTAGCAAATTGATAAGACTAAATACCTATTGATTCCCAGTCCTAAACCCTCCAAACTTCAATTTTCCGAATGACGATCTCAAAAAACACTGGTGGCAAAATAGATGCAGTTTAGTTACAAACTACTAAGTGTTTACATCTCTTAATTTTGTCTAAGCAAAATTCACAAAACTAGAGATTTTGAGTTCTTACTCATTTCCAACTATAATATCTAAATCTGAAAATATTTTCTAACAGTCAATATAAAGCAAAATTGGGCTTTTAGTTTAAAGCGCTTTTTTTATATCTTTTTAAAAGTTATCAAGATCGAGCCAACATTAAGGATAACGAACTATCATCTATTTCCCCTCTAGCTAGATTTGGTAGCTTGATTAAACTATTTATATTCTTTCTATGACTTTGACAAATATTGTAATTTTAGTAGGTGGACTGATACTCTTAGTAGTTGGCGCGGAATTATTGGTAAAGGGAGCGTCTAGTTTAGCTGGAATATTGGGAATTTCACCTTTAATTATTGGATTGACAATTGTTGCTTATGGCACGAGTGCGCCAGAAATGGCAGTGAGTATTATGTCTAGTTTTGCTGGAAAAGCAGATATTGCAGTAGGCAATGTATTGGGCAGTAATATTTTCAATATTTTACTAATTCTGGGTGTGTCCGCTTTGGTAACACCATTAATAGTAGCAAGACAAATAATTCGCTCTGATGTACCAATTATGATCGGAGTGTCTATTCTTCTATTAATATTTGGACTAGATGGCAAAATTAGTAGAGTAGATGGCACTATTTTCTTTATTGGTGGAATAGTTTATACTCTCTCTCTAATTTATCAAAGTCATAGACAAATTAATAACAGCGATCGCGATGAATTTGCCGAAGAATATGGGTTTTTGGGGGAAAAAACCGCTATGATTTGGGTGAGAAATCTAGTGTTTATTATTGGTGGTTCCCTATTGTTAATCCTAGGTTCTCGTTGGTTAGTAAGTTCGGCAATTTCTATTGCTAGAGCCTTGGGAATTAGCGAACTGCTGATTGGTTTGACTATTGTGTCAGTAGGAACTTCTTTGCCAGAACTAGCTACCTCCATTATGGCAAGTATCCGTGGAGAGAGAGATATTGCGGTGGGTAATGTACTGGGAAGTAATATTTTTAATATTTTGGCAGTTTTAGGCATAGCAGGAATGATTGCGCCTGATGGAATTGTTGTTTCACAAGCTGCGATCGAGTTTAACGCCCCTGTTGCCGTTGCCGTTGCTTTTGCCTGTTTGCCGATTTTCTATTCTGGCAGCCAGATTAATCGCTGGGAAGGATTATTATTTACTTTTTATTATTTTGCTTATACTAGTTACTTAATTTTGGATGCTATTAATCATGATAGTCTTCCTCTCTACACTACTGTAATGCTCTTTTTTATAATTCCTCTTACGGTAATTACTTTGGTAACAGTTGCATTACAAGAACGTCACTCCAAACGGAAAAATATAAGTTAACTAGATGCCCTGACAAATAAACCTAAAAAACTAATCCATTTTGGAAGCAAACCATAAAGTCCATAGCATTGTTAACCTTTAAAAGATAGACATAATTAATACATAATATTTTAAAAAATATAAAAAAACAATAAATTAATAATTAAGCAAATATGTGGATTTAATTAATTGAGTAGATTGGCAGAGTTAATTTCTTTTAAATAAAGATAGATAATGCCAAAATATTAATGGTGTTTATTCAAAGTTAAAGACCTAAAGCTCAAATTAGTTTAGGTGTGAGGATTTGACATAATGTTGAAGAAGTTGTTCTGGAAAGTTGGTAAAATAACTCCAGCTATAGCAACTGTTTTACTTTTATTTGTTCCTAAAGTTAAAGCGAATCAATATTCTACAATTAAAAATTTATCTTCAAACTTTCTAGCACAAACGGTAGAAAAAGACAATCAATATAATAACAATTTACTTTTTCTAGAAAATAATTCTTTTGCAATAGGCAAAAATTACCGCGAGCGAAAACTACTAGCTCAGCTCACTAATGTCGATCGGTTGCGAGATGTATCTCCTACAGACTGGGCATATGAAGCCTTACGTAGTTTGATCGATCGCTATAACTGTATAGTAGGATATCCCGAGCGGATGTATCGAGGCACAAAAGCTTTGTCTCGTTATGAATTTGCTACGGGTTTAAATACTTGCTTAAATCAAATAGAATTGCTGATTAGTAGCGATAAAAACGTGTCGAGAAAAGACCTCAATACTTTAATGCGACTCATGCAAGAATTCAGTGAAGAATTAGCTATACTAAGGGGTCGTACTGATGGCGTACAAGCTCGTGTGGGAGAATTAGAAGTCACTCAATTTTCGACAACAACCAAGTTAAGAGGAGAAGTAATCTTCGGTTTAGCCAGTATTTTTTCAGGAGAAGCAGACGAAGTATCGGTTTTAGGACATCGCACTCGTCTCGAACTAGAAACTAGTTTTACAGGCGAAGATACCCTCTTTAGTCGTCTTGCTACAGGTAACTTTCCTTCTTTTACTGAAGAAACTGGTACCTTTGAAGGAAACTTAGGTTTTGCTGCACCTGAAGATAATAACTTAGCTTTAGAAGTTCTCTTTTATAATTTTCCTCTCAGTGAAAATACGGAAGTGATTGTAGGGGCAGCAGGGACAGCAGCCGACGATATTGCCAATACAGTTAATGTCCTTGATGGTGATGGTGGTAATTTGGCCATTTCTGCTTTTGGTACTCGTAACCCTATTTACTTACCTCCTGCTGATGCAGGGATAGGGATTATTCACAATCTAGGAGATAAATTTGAAATTAGTGCTGGTTATTTAGCTTCTCCTGCTAATAATCCTAGTGAAGGTAATGGTTTATTTAATGGCCCGTTTAGTGCTTTGGGGCAAATATTATATAAGCCAACAGATGATTTAACTTTAGCTGCAACCTATGTTCGTGGTTACAATCAGAGCGATACGGGGACTGGTAGTAGTTTAGCTAACTTACGATCGTTTACCAAAAAAGAGTTTGGGGAAGCTGTACCCACAGTAAGTGATTCTTATGCTTTACAAGCATCTTGGGCAATTAGTGACAGGGTTATTCTCGGTGGTTGGGGTACTTTGAGTCAAATAGAAGTACTCGGTCGCTCTAATGGCATTGAAGGTAGTCAAGATGTTATTAATTGGGCAGCGACCTTAGCTTTTCCCGATTTGGGTAAAGAAGGAAGTTTAGCAGGAATTGTGATAGGCAGAGAACCCTACGTAAGTGATTCGAGTATCGATGCATTAGGAAAAGATGAAGATTTTTCTTTACATGTAGAGGGTTTTTATCAATATCAAATAACCGATAATATCAGTATTACTCCTGGTGTGGTGTGGATTACCGCTCCTGACAGTAAAGATAGTAATGATGATTTAGTTATTGGTACTGTCCGTACTACTTTCAGTTTTTAAAGTTCACGAACTAATACCAATTTTCAGGATTTTTGCCAATGAGAGCAAAAATTAGCTAAATTCACCAGGATGTAAGCCAATCCAGCGATCGCCTTCTAATTGAATAATCATTAACTTGGCTGGTTCATCGCCCACCGTACCTGAAAGATGTCCTTGATGTCCTTCTGCATTGGGTTTGGTGTTCTGATCGCCACCAAAAGATACTTCCCCCACACCCATTTCTACTCGCATACCGTCCATGGTTTCTACAAACCACTTACCAGATAAGGGAATAATCCACTGTGGTTGAGGATTTTCGTGCCATTCGCCCACCCAACCAACAGGTAATTCGGCAAAGACAATTTTGGCATCGGCATTCAGCAGTCGATTGTTCCACTGTGGATCGGCATCACCGCCCATACTTTCTTGCTCGAAGTTAGTTAACTCGCATTGGGTTTGGTGACTAACACCATCATCATCTGTCCAAACGTGCCAATAGACAAATTTGGGTTTACTATCTTGTTTTTGGGTTGTTTTACTCACAATTGTTATTTTTAGTTCTAGAAAATTTACTTATTTCGGTATCTCCCAAGCCTTCAAAAACCGAAAAAGAAAAACAGGGAAAATCAGGTTTTGTACCTGTCAAAGCCAGATGGGTGATAGAAAGAAGCAATTCTTGGATGGAAAGATGTAAAAGTTTAGTCAAAAATTTTGAAAGAACTCTAGCTCATGCTACAACGCTCGCTTAATCTCTGTTTTGTGAAACTTATGCTCAAAAGACTAGCGGCGATCTCCTAAAAGAAGGTAGTAGCTCTGCGACTCTGCGATCGCTACTTCTCGAAAAAAGATCCCAAATGGGTTCTATAGGGAAAACGAGCTATATCTCCTGCTGCATAGATACCATAGTGGGTACAAAATGCCCCAGTCGCATAAAATTTATCTTTAATTTTAGACAATAATATCTGTCTATCTCCTACAGCTATTTGCTGCATTTGACCGTTTTGCCAGTCCTTTATCTTAGCTACTGCTATTTCTTTCATCTGCTATTGTTGTTTAGTTGATTGACCGGGGAACGCCGGTCACCGCAGGCAGCGGAGGGGCTGTGGGCGGGTAGGGATTCTCCTGTGTCCGCCCTTCGGGCAACGCCCCGTGGCGGTGTAACGGTGACCTAATCCTGGTTATATCTTCCAAAAACAGCAGATAAGATGTATCTAACTATAGTATTAAATTTTTATTCAAAAATTATTTATTTATCAAATGCTGTGGTAAGCAAAATTTTACTGTATTTTACCTAGCCCAAATACAATACAAAGAAAATTCAAATATATAGTTAGGTAAAATTCCTGGTAACTATCTTATTTGCTGCTTTACTAATAGAGAGTGCCTAAAATAAATAACAGACAAAGTATTATACTTATTTTCGCTCGCAATTGATAAACTATAATCGCAGTACGTTAAGATTATTTACAACAACCCTAACTTACCTTGTTTACTTTCATCGCCAAACTTAGAGAAATACTTGCCCATTGGTGGTCAGAGTTCACCCTCCAGACCAAACTCATGGCTGCTGCCACTTTGGCAGTTTCTCTCGTTATGAGCGGTCTAACCTTTTGGGCGGTCAATACTATTCAAGAAGATGCCAGAATTCACGATACTCGTTTTGGTAGTGATTTAGGGTTGTTATTATCAGCAAACGCTGCCCCTTTAGTAGCAGAAGACGATTTGTCAGGTTTAGCCCGCTTTTCTAATCGTTTTTTTCGCAGCACTGCCAGTATACGCTATCTGATGTACGCGGACGAACGAGGAGATATTTTTTTTGGTATTCCTTACTCTCAAGCTGAAGTTAAAAATTCTCTGACCATCGAACGTCATATCCAACTGCCAGATAACTATTCTCCTGATAGCGACTTACCTTTTATTCGTCAACATTTAACTCCCAACGGAGAAGTAACCGATGTATTTGTGCCTCTACATCACCAAGGTAAGTATTTAGGAGTACTAGCCGTTGGCATAAATCCCAACCCTACAGTTATTGTCTCTTCTAGTCTAACTAGAGATGTTACTTTAGCCGTATTTATCTCTATTTGGGCAATGGTAATTTTGGGCAATGTCTTTAATGCTCTTATGATTACTAGACCAATTAAAGAGTTGTTGGTAGGGGTAAAAAATATTGCTGCTAAAAACTTTAAACAGCGTATAGACTTACCTCTGAGAGGAGAACTAGGAGAGTTAATTGCCAGTTTTAACTATATGGCAGAACGTCTAGAAAAGTATGAAGAACAAAATATAGAAGAACTGACAGCAGAAAAAGCCAAACTAGAAACTTTAGTCTCAACTATTGCCGATGGAGCGGTTTTAATTGACACTAATATGCGTGTGATTTTAGTTAATTCAGCAGCAAGACGAATGTTTGGTTGGGAGGGAAAGAATATTATTGGAGAAAATGTACTTCATTATTTACCTACAGAATTAACTGTCAAACTTACTAAACCTCTTTATCAAATTGTGACTGACAAAATAGAAGAGGAAGAGAAAAATGGGGGCGTACAAACAGAGTCAGAGGAAGAGAGCAACCCAACTCATACGGAAGATATTCTTAGTCTGGGAGATGAATTTCGCATCACTTTGACTCAACCAACTCGCAGAACAGTACGTATTTTACTAACTCAAGTTTTAGAGCAATATCATAACAATGTTAAAGGTATTGCTATGACAGTACAGGATATTACCCGTGAAGTAGAATTAAATGAAGCTAAAAGTCAATTTATTAGTAATGTTTCCCATGAGTTAAGAACGCCGTTATTCAACATTAAGTCTTTTATTGAAACTTTATTTGAATATGGAGAAGATTTAACAGAAGTACAACGGAAAGAGTTTCTAGAAACAGCTAATCATGAAACGGATAGACTAACTCGTCTAGTTAATGATGTTTTAGATTTATCTCGTTTAGACTCTTCTCGTACTTATAGCTTTTGTAGTGTAGATTTAACTCAATTAATCGAACAAACTCTCAGAACTTATCAGCTGAATGCCAAAGATAAAGGTATCAAAATAGAACAAGAAATAGAGCCCAGTCTACCAGCTATTTGGGGAAATTACGATTTATTATTACAAGTAATTACTAATTTAGTTGGTAATGCCCTCAAATTTACTCCTTCGGGTGGTGAAGTGACTATTAGAGCCTATAAATTAAAATGTGATTCTAACTCTTCCGAGCAAATACCCGCTGTAAGAGTAGAAGTAGCCGATACTGGTATTGGTATTCCCCCACAAGATCGAGAAGCTATCTTCGAGCGCTTCTTCCGCGTAGAAAACCGAGTTCACACTCTCGAAGGTACGGGTTTGGGATTATCAATTGTTAAAAATATTATCGACAAACATAATAGTCAAGTTCATTTGCACAGTGAAGTTGGTGTAGGCACGACTTTTTGGTTTGACTTACAAGTTTATCAACAATAACTTTGAAAATTATGAATGATTTCAATCGAGAAACAACAACTTCAATTTCTTTTCCTCAAGCGATCGCTACTACTCAATCTCTAATGAAGCAGATAGAAGCAGGAGAATTAGATGAAGAAGAAATAGAAACTAAGATTGCTTCTCTAGTTAATAGTAAACAAGGTGCAAGAGGCTTTTTTGTTGCCTATTTAACTGGCGATCTTCCTTTAGCAGATAATCCTTCTGTTGGGGTAATTAATGCTCTTAAATCTGCTCCACATTTGGTAGGAGAACTACTTGTAAAAAATGTAGCGATGTCTACAGCCATGGCGGTTACTCATCGGCGTAATAATGACACAGAAAATACTCAAGAATCAGAAAAAGTTGCTCGTCGTAGTATTAATTTAATTAAACAACTTAATTTAGATGTAATCACCAAAGAATTAATTAAATTGCAAACAAGTTTGACTACAGGAGAAGGTAGCTATCAAGAGTTTTTAGACAAGTGGGGTTATGATGCCGAACAAAAAGAAATGATAGGGTTCGCGATCGAGCGATTAAGTAATGAGCAAGTTCGTAATAAGTAATGAGTGATAGTTTTAACGACTAACAACTAACCACTAACAACTGATAACTGAGTATTAAGTTATTCAACCAGATTGGGAGCGCTACTTAATTCAACAATACGATCGAAATCATAATTACGAATTAGTTCTTCTAAAGCCTTAGCCAAAGCTTGATGGGTAGGAGGAATTTCGGCAATTAATTCTTTAATCAAATCGGCATCAACTGCGATCGCAGCATGGTAGAGTTGAGCTATCCATTGAGGAGTCATACAGCACAAATCTTGACACTTAAGCGATTTACAGTCTACTCTTTCGGAATAAACGGGTTTGAACCCAGATTCATCGTTGCTTATGTATTTAAATCTTAAATACTCTGATTTTGAACATTCTTTTTGTTTGTCGGTAGAGGAAGGAGCTATGTCTACCTGAATACCAAAAGAGAACTTGGAGCCTTCTCCTAAAGTACTAACAAGATTAATTTTTCCTCCCATTAAGCTAACAAAGTGTTGACTGATAGCAAGTCCTAATCCCGTTCCTTTTTGGCTAGCAATATCTGTCGTTGTTTGAGCAAAAGGTTGAAATAGTAGCTTCATCTCTGTCCCTGCTATACCTATACCAGTATCTTCAATTTCAAAAATTAGCTTTGCCTTGCTACTGGTTACAGAAACATTCCCGATCGGAATTTCTCGCAGACTTAGAACTCTTAAGGTTACACCTCCAGTCTGGGTAAATTTGATGGCATTATCTAGTAAATTAATCAGAACTTGTCGTAGTTTAATTTCATCGGTACTGATATACTCTATTAATCCTCTAGCTGATTCAAATTGAAGAGATAGCTGTTTAGCTTGAGCCAGAGGCTGAAACATTGCTTTAAGCTCTTGCAGCATTCTATGCAAATTAAAGACTTTAGGCTGTAACTTGGTTTGTCCTGTTTCTATTTTGGACATTTCTAAAACATCATTAATCAAATGAAGTAAATGTTCGCCACTTTTGTTAATAATGCTGAGGGATTCTTTTTGTTTAGGTGTTATTGCTTTATCTTTAGCCATCAATTGAGTAAAGCCAAGAATAGCATTGAGGGGAGTGCGTAATTCGTGGCTCATATTAGCCAGAAATTCGCTTTTAGCACGGCTAGCTACTTCTGCATTCTGTTTGGCTTCCTCTAAAGCCTGACACTGTTGTTTTTCTTGTGCTAATAGTTGAGCTTGAGCGATCGCAATACCAACTTGAGCAGCTACCGCCTCTAATAATTCAATTTCAGCTCTCGTCCATTGCCGAAAGCGATCGCATTGATGAACGACAATTGCTCCATTCGGCTTACCTTGATAAGAAGTCCGTACTGCCATTAAAGATTTAACTTGGAACTGTGTAGCGAGACAAATAGAGTGTTGTAAAGTATTTTCCTGGTGAACATTTACATAAGCTACTGCTTGTTCTCGAGCAAAAGCTTTATCTAGACAGGCTGCATCTTGTAGAGCAATTTCTATTCCTAACATAGAAGAGTATTCAGGAATTAAATATTCTTCAACTATACGAGCTTTAGCTACGGGTTGAGGATGGTAGTCAAAGATGTGACAGCGATCTACTTTAAAAATATTCCCAATCTGATTAACGGTAGTTTGAAATACTTGTTGTAGCTCTAAACTTTGCCTAATTTCTTGAGTGATCTTTTCCAGCAAAAGTACTCGCTGTAATTGTTGAGCTAAAGCGTTTTCTGCATGCTGTCTTTCTAATTCAGCTCCTGCTCTGGCAGCAAAAATAGATAAAATTGACCACTGAACCTCAAAATTAGAGTTATTAAGAGGTTTATCATCGATTACTGCTAACAGTCCCAGAATTTTCCCCTGGGGATTAGTAATGGGTAAACCAATAAAACTTTCTGCTGCCAATTCTTTTAAATAGGGATCTTCAGGAAAAAGTTTTTGGAGCGAATGAGAATAGCGACAACGAACACCTGTGAGTACTTCAGCAGAAGGGGTTGCTGCTAGTTCATATTCATAATTAGCCTTAAAGTCTTCTCCCCACCAACAAGCAAGAGTCCGCGCTCTATCTTTAGCTTCGTTGGCAAATTCGGCAATAAACGCATAACGAACTTGTAGTAACTTAGCTAGAGAGCGAGTACAAGAACGAAAAAAATCTCGACCAACTTGAGTAGCAGTTCCTTCTACTATCAGATTAAGAGCTTTTTCTCTTTGTTTGCGTTCGGTAATGTCGCGAAAATACCAAATTCTGCCGTAATATTCTCCTGTACTATAAGTAACTGGACTAGAGTAGCGATCGAGTACTCTTCCATCTTTGAATAAAATTTCCTCTCGACTGATGGCGGTACGATTGCGATTGAGAGCTTTAACTTGAGGAATAAAATTTTTTGGTCGTGCCAACAGAGCAAGACATCGTTCCATTCTTTCTTCGGTAGAATAGTCACTCATCAATTCTTCAGGAATTTGCCAGAGTTCGCAAAAACGCTGATTGTAGGAGACGACTCGGTTATTTTCATCTACTACTAAAATTCCATCAGGGATAGCTTCTTGTTGAGCCTTAAGCATGGCATTAGTGCGACTGAGAGCAGCTTGTGCTTCTTTGCGATCGCTTATATCAACAACTACTCCCTCAATACAGTTTTCTACTAAATTTAGCCTGGCAGAATAGAGTCCCCAACGAATTGAACCATCTCGCTGACGCAATTCTACTTCTAAATTATTAACTTCACCATGTTGTTGTAATTGGCTAAAAATTTGCTGGAGCACTTGAGGATGAGTACAAAAATCACTGTTTAATTTTTTACCCACTACTTCAGAGGGATGGTCGTAACCGAGCAGCTCGACAAAGCGTTGATTGGCATCAATAATTAAACCATCTTCTAGACGACAGCGAGAAATTCCCACTTGGGAGTTGGTGAAAAGATTACGAAACTTCAACTCGCTTAGACGTAATGCTGTTTCTGTATATTTACGTTCGGTAATATCAGCAATAACAAATTCAATACAATCTTCTTCTCTGTTTAAGCATCGCCATAATAGTCCCCAGATGAGAGAGCCGTCTTTCCGTTTAAGCTGCACTTGACAGTCAGCAATTTCGCCTTTTTGAGCTAATGCTCGTAACATTTCCGCGTAATCGCTTTTAACGGTCTCAAATTCATGAGTATATTTCTTGCCAATTAATTCTTCTGCCGACGTGTAGCCTAATATTTCCGCACAGCGTCGATTAGCATCTAAAATCAAACCATCTATTCTCCGGACACGACCAATTCCTACTTGAGAATTTTCTAAAATGTGACGATACTTTAATTCTCTTACTTGTACGGATATAGGTGTAGTTTGCTTGGGTCGATCGGTATGGTGTTTGATAATTAGGATGGACGAGTTGCTGCCATCGTTTTCTGCTGCGCGATCGCCAGATATTTCTAAAATTAAAGAATTCCCTTTTTGATTGAACTCATATTCTCTAGTCTGATATTGACCCTGTTGTATTTTTACATCGGGATAGGATTTAAGACTTATTGTTCGTCCATCAATAGATAGAGGTAGTATGTTCGTAAATTTGACTCCTAAGATCTCCTCGTTTGATTTCTCTACCAATTGTCTAAAAGCACGATTACACCATTGAATTTTCCGCTCTTGATTCACCCACACAACAGCTTCGGCGATCGCTTCTAATGTTATCAGCATTTTACTGACTACATTGTTCATAGTCTTTAGAGCAATATTTTGAGAACATTTATGGCTCAAAAAACTATAGTCGTTTTGGTTATTATTGTGTGTACTGTTCATTAATCAAGGTAGCTGTTTCATCTCATCAAAGATCGAATATAGTAGTACTTCTCATTGAGTTCATCCTAATTAGGATATATACATTTTATTTAATCTAGCAATCGAGAAGAAATAGAGAATTTTAGAGGAATTTATATTTCTAGGGCTAATTGATAAATTTGACGACGAGATAGAGAAGTTAATTGAGCTAACTGACGACTAGCTTGCGATCGCGTCATTCCTTGTTCCAATAATTGTTTTAGTTCGGCTTTTAATTCGGCTTCTGAGAGAACCAGGACTTCTGTTACAGACTTACCCGCAACTACTAGAGTATATTCCCCTTTGGGTTGACGACGATCGGTATAAAGCGCGATCGCTTCATCAATAGTACCTCGCCAAAATTCTTCGTGCATTTTTGTTAACTCCCTCGCTAACACAATTTTTCTATCTGTTCCCAAAATTGCTCCTAAATCTGTTAAGGTTGTTATAATTCTGTGGGGTGCTTCGTAAAAAATCAAAGTTTTGCTTTCTTGTTGCAAGTTTTTTAGTCTTGCTATTCTCTCCTTACCTTTAACAGGAAGAAAACCTTCAAAAGTAAACCTGTCTGTAGGCAAACCAGAAATAGTCAGAGCAGTTAAGGCTGCCGTTACTCCAGGGATAGGAACTACTTTTATTTTTGCTTCAATTGCTGCGGTGACCATTTCATAACCAGGATCGGCTATACCAGGCATTCCCGCATCAGTCACTAAAGCGATCGATTTTCCTTGTTCTAGACGATCTCTTAATTCTGCTGTGCGAGAAACTTGATTGTGAGCGTGATAACTAATTTGCGGTGTATTAATCTGAAAATACTGCAATAATTTTCCTGTACGCCGAGTATCTTCGGCTGCGATTAAATCTACTTCTTT
This sequence comes from Xenococcaceae cyanobacterium MO_188.B32, assembly GCA_030065635.1. Taxonomy (GTDB): domain Bacteria; phylum Cyanobacteriota; class Cyanobacteriia; order Cyanobacteriales; family Xenococcaceae; genus JASJDJ01. The sequence goes on along the minus strand of JASJDJ010000086.1, from coordinate 2,912 downwards.
GAGAATTCTAATCGCCCTTAGAGTAATGTCTTCTAGGTTTCCAATCGGTGTGCCTACTAGATAAAGTATTCCTGAGTTTAAATTTGCAGACATGAGTAAGAATTTTCAAGGACTATTTGTTGGGTTAACTACTCTAGACCTAATTTATTTAACCACTCGTCTACCCCGTAACAATGAAAAAATTGTCGCTCTCAAACAAACAATAGCTGCTGGAGGACCGGCAACCAACGCAGCAGTAACTTTTAATTGCTTAGGCGGTAGAGCAAGATTACTGAGTGTTATTGGCAATCATCCCCTCAGTAATTTGATTCACAGCGACTTAGAGGAATATTCAGTAGAATTTACAGATTTAGAAGCAGATAAATCCGAATCTCCTCCTGTTTCCTCTATCTTTGTCACAGAATCTACGGGAGAAAGAGCTATTGTATCTATTAACGCTACCAAATCTCAAGCTAGAGTCGAACAAATACCCCCCAATATTTTAGCAGGAATTGATATTGTGTTAATTGATGGACATCAGATAGCAGTTAGTCATGCGATCGCTCAACAAGCTCGAGTTCAAAACATTCCCGTAGTTTTAGATGGAGGCAGTTGGAAACCTGGATTAGAATTGATTTTACCCTTCATAGACTATGCTATTTGTTCCTCAAATTTTTATCCTCCTAATTGTCATAACCAACAAAATATTTTTGATTACTTAAAATTCCAAAAAATTACCAAAATCGCTATTACTAATGGCGCTCAAAATATTCAGTATATAAATACAAACAAGAAGGGAGAAATAGCTATCAAAAAAATTAGAGCTATAGATACCTTAGGTGCTGGAGATATATTTCATGGGGCATTTTGTTATTATGTTTTACACCAGCATTTTACTAAAGCTTTACATAGTGCTTCTAAAATTGCTTCTTTCTCCTGTCAGTATTTTGGGACTCGCCAAATTGATTTTTTAGAGATAGAGGATTAATAGTTTTATAGTTATTTTTTGGTTATATTTACTGAGGTATCAAAATTTTAACTAAAATTATAATCGAATTAAATTCTTGCCAATTTAATTTATTTACTATATGTTAATCTCGTTACTCCACGATCTTATTCAAAAAAAAATTACAGGTATTGTTAATGTACAGTCAAAAAACTCCAAGCAAATAATTAAAAACTTTTCTTCTTTATTGAATGGGAAGCATAGTCTTAGAGATTTAGCTGTCAAAATGAATAAAGATTTATTACAGCTAACAGTTTCTTTAATGCCCTATATTAACAAAGAATTAGCAAAATTTATTGAAATTAAAGATTTACAGCCAATCAAAAAAACATCAGAAGACATTCAAACTATTATCACTTGTATCGATGATAGTCCTCAAGTTCTCTATATTATGGAGAAAATTATTACTCAAGCTGGTTATCGTTTTTTCGGTATTCAAGATGCAATAAAAGCTATTCCTAGTTTGATAAGCAATATTCCTGATGTAATTTTTCTTGATATTGGGATGCCAATTTTAAACGGCTACGAAATTTGTTCTCAAGTGCAAAAAGTTTCTAAGTTACAAAGTATTCCCATCGTGATGCTCACTGGTAATGATGGTATTGTCGATCGAGTACGGGCAAAACTTGTAGGTGCTGATGATTTTGTCTCTAAACCTATTGAATCTGAAATAATTATCAAGACAATTAACAAATTTACTTTGTCTAAATCGAAAGATACTATATTAGCTAAAGTTTAATTGATATTTAAGTAACATTTATTGGTTAAGTTTACTGATGTCGATTTTACCAAATTTTTTTTATATTTGTACTCAAATTAGACGAATTTCTAAATTAAAAGATATTCCTATTGTTATTTTGACTGACAATGATGGTCTTGTCGATCGCGTACGCGCAAAAGTGGATGGGAGGTAAAAGTGGGTTTGAAATGTGTCGATCGCTCAAAGCAGACAGAAATACTAAATCAATTCCTGTTATTCTTTGTTCTTCTAAATCAACCGAAGCTGACAAAGTTTGGGGCGATGTAGTAGGTGCAGATGCTTACTTATTTAAGCCAGTCGATCGCAACGAATTTATGAATAAAGTACAGGAACTAATTGCCAGCTAAATTATCGACAATTATGTTAAGTTTATCCCCATCTAAATCATTATCGTTAAGTCTTAGCAACAATACGACTGAGTTATCTAATCACAAACAAATACGTAAATTTTTACAGTTCCAATTAGGTCAAGCCGATCGTGCTTTACTAGAAGCAGAGTTAGTTACAGAAATTATTACTATTTCTCCCAGAGAAATTTTACCCGTTCCCCAAATGATGTACTCGATTTTGGGGATTTATAGTTGGCGTAGCGAGATGCTGTGGATTGTAGATTTAGCAAATCTTGTTGGTTATCCTCCAGCTTTAGAAACAGAATTAGAGCTAAATAATTTAATAGTTTTAGTTATTCAATTAGAGGGACAAGCATTAGGGTTAGTTGTACCAAAAGTAGATAACATAGTCCAGCTAGAATTAACACAATTAGAACCTACTTCACCAGAGCTTTTTTCCCAAGATATTTTAGATTTTTTATCTGGATATTTTACTGGCAATAATAATAATATTATTATGGGGATTGATGCTGCAAAAATTTTTAATTTCTTCGCTGTCTAAATTATTTTTTAAAAGTTACTCTTCAAAAGATAAATAACACTTTCAAGCTCAAAGGTAGTTATTTTAGCAACTATTTTGTGTTAGCTCATTGACAAAAAAATTTTATTTTTAACTGAGGTTATATGAATTTATCAATGATTTCCAGCAATTCTCATTTTGACGCTAGAAGGGCATTTCAGCTCCCTCACCGAAAATTCCATTGCAGCCTGCAATGACTGAAAAGCTGAAATTACACCTGTCCGACATTGTTAAACATCGTTTAGAAACAGATATGCG
>JASJDJ010000009.1 GCA_030065635.1 Xenococcaceae cyanobacterium MO_188.B32 | reverse complement strand
CTTTCAGTGGCTCGATCGCTGAAGTCTGAAATTGGTTGAAGGGTATTACCAAAATTAGAATTCCGAGTACGAGTCCAATAATAAATTTAAGAATTTTCATTGTGTGGAAAGTAGACAAAAAAGTAACTCCGAACTCACATTCATTAAGCTAGTTTTTGTCGATCCTTTCTGTATCTATAGCTACTTTAACGCCAAAAACAAACTAGTACATTTCTTTATCAATCCCAATATTCTTTCTGAAAACGTAATAGCTTTCTCAGTTTTGCTTATTAAATTTTCTCCATTTCGTTTTGATTTTTGTTCTGATATCGATCGAGCTACTTTTATTTCTCCAATTTTGTCAACTACTAAACAATAAGTAATATAATTAAAATATTTGCGTAAATCTGGCAATGTACTATCTTGTACTGAATGAATCCATTTAATCTTATCTCGTATTTCTAAAGATATCCTATGATAATGTTGTTTTAAATCTGTAGAAGCGTATCTTTTTTGCTGTCCACTTATATAGATTGACTTAGACAAATTAAAAATTCTTCTCCTCGATCTCTCAATTGCTTTTTCAAAATCACATGACTGCCTTTTTGACGAACTTTGACAAATCCTAATTTTTCTAAAGCTTTAATAGTTTCTATCGCAGTAACTCTAGGTAATTTAGGCATTAGTTACTTCAAACGTAGTAATTAGACGAGGTGAAGCATCTATAAGCGGAAATTCTTCAAGATAAAGTTTTGTTGCCTCTTTTAAATTAGCTAAGGCTTCTTCCACAGTTTCTCCTTGGCTTGCTGTTCCTACTTCAGGACATTCAGCTACATAAACATCTTCTTCCCAATATAAAATGGCGGTCAAAGTTTTATTTTTACTAACTACAGATTTGGTAGTCATAGATCTCACGGATTGCTGCTAACTTTTAAATAGTTTTATTTGACTATAGTATTACTGCCTAACCATAAAGCGATCGAGTCTTGGGTTTCGGTACTCATGATTAAACCTTCCATTTTAATAACTACTTCCATCTCTGCAACTTCTAGCCAGTAGTTGTTTAAACCAAGAAATGTATACATGACCATAAAAGCAGTTCTTTTATTACCATCTATAAAAGGATGATTTTTAGCAAGACCATAACCGTAAGCTGCTGCTAAGTCAAAAATTGTCGGATGACCATAAGTAAATAAATGTTTTGGTCACCTGAAAAAATACCTGAATTTTTCCCCTGGTACTGACTAAAAGTTAAAGGCAAAATGCTAACAAATTAGGAAATCGAAACTGCACAAAAAAAATACAGCGATCGCGCAAATCGAGTATAAATCTCTTAAATAAAGACAGCATAAACATTTCAAGCCATTTGACATAAGCTAATATTTGCCCTAGCACAATGTTTTAATGCGTTATTTTTCGCCAATGAAGATTGATTACTTTCTTCTTTAAGGTCTTATTTGCTATCGCTACACTAGTAAGTAATAAAATCTGTATTATTTATAACAATTTTAAAAATAGATTAATGCATAAGCTTCTTTTTTTTTCATCGATCTTTAATAAAAAAGCTACTAAGACAAAACTTAGGGAAAGAAAAAAACCTTTTATTCTAGATTTAAATCGTTCTAATTATGCTGGATTAGACTTGAGCAATGTAGATCTTAATCATGCTAATCTAAGTGGAACAGATTTTAGTGATGCGAATTTGCATCGAGCTAGTTTGATTTGGGTAGATTTAAATGGTGCATTGTTAGCTAGAGCCAATCTAAGTCATACTACTTTACATTTTGCCAGTCTCTTATGGGCAGATTTAACCGAAGCAAATTTGAATCAAGCCGATTTGGGTTGTGCAAAATTAAGCCAAGCCAATTTGACAGCCGTATCTTGTCAACAAGCAAAGCTAAAAGGTACATTTCTCGATGGAGCAAACCTCACTGAAGCCAATTTTAATCATAGTGATTTTTTTAATGCTAATCTCAAGCAAACTGATTGCACTCAAGCTATTTTTAATTGTACTAACCTACAAAAAGTACAATTCGATCGCGCTATTCTTCAAAACGCCGAGTTAATTACCGCAGATTTAGTAGGAGCTAGTTTTACCGAAGCAGATTTAACAGGAGCAATTATTCGTCAATCAGAGTTAGAGTTAACTAACTTGACTAAAGCTAATCTCAGCAACGTAGATTTTAGTCAATCTTCTTTATTTGGTGCCAACTTAGAAGGAGCAATTTTGGAAGGGGCAAAATTATTAAATACAGATTTGTCTCAAGCTAACTTGGAGTATAGCCAGTTAACAAGAGTTGATTTTTCTCAATGCAGAGTTGAAGGAGCAATTTTTACAGAGGCGATGGGATTAACTAGGGAACAAAAACTGTGGCTCAAAGCAAATGGGGCTTTAAATGTTTAACAAAAGCTTTTAATTTTAGCTCTTAGCTAACTCCGAACTCCGTACGCGCAAGCGACTACCGAAGGTCACTCCAACCTCCGAACTTACGTAGTCAGCATTTTGATAACAGATAACGCTTCCTTTGTGTCCAGAGCTTTGGTAGATTAATTCTAGTACCTAATTTTAGTTTGTTTTAATTTTTCAGAGAAAATTTAATTTCAGTAGCGGTACGCTCATTTAATAAATTCAATCATACAAACCGCAATAGGAGGAAGACCGCTGTGTCAAAGAAAACGATCGCAAATTTATCAGAAGCAGATGTAGCAGGCAAAAAAGTTTTAGTCAGAGCAGACTTTAATGTACCGCTAGACGACCAGGGTAATATTACCGATGATACCCGTATTCGAGCAGCCCTACCAACTATAAAAGATTTGACTGGTAAAGGTGGTAAGGTTATCCTCTGTAGCCATATGGGTCGTCCTAAAGGAGAAGTTAAAGAAAAATTACGTTTAACTCCTGTTGCTAAACGTCTATCTGAGTTATTAGGACAAGACGTTATTAAATGCAACGATTGCGTAGGTGACGAAGTTACTGCTACTGTCAATAAATTAGAAAACGGTCAGGTAGCATTACTCGAAAATCTTCGCTTCCACGCTGAAGAAGAGAAAAATGAGCCCGAATTTGCTAAAAAGTTAGCTTCCAATGCAGATTTATACGTAAATGACGCATTTGGTACTGCTCACCGCGCTCATGCTTCTACAGAGGGAGTAACTCACTACCTTAAACCCAGTGTAGCTGGTTACTTAATCGAGAAAGAATTGAACTATCTACAAAATGCGGTAGATAATCCTCAGCGTCCTCTAGCATCTATTATTGGTGGTTCTAAAGTTTCTAGCAAAATTGGCGTAATTGAAACTCTGCTAGAAAAATGCGACAAACTACTGATTGGTGGTGGGATGATTTTCACCTTCTATAAAGCTCGTGGTTTGAGCGTTGGTAAATCTTTGGTAGAAGAAGATAAGTTAGAGTTAGCTAAATCTTTAGAAGCCAAAGCCAAAGAACTAGGGGTTGAGCTATTATTACCTACCGATGTAATAGTAGCAGATAACTTTGCTCCCGATGCTAATGCTAAAACTGTTAGCATTAATGATATTCCCGATGGCTGGATGGGATTAGATATTGGCCCTGATTCTGTCAAAGTGTTCCAAGATGCTTTAGCTGATTGTAAAGCAGTAATTTGGAATGGTCCTATGGGTGTGTTTGAATTTGATAAATTTGCCGTAGGTACAGAAGCGATCGCTAACACCTTAGCAGAAAAACAAGACGCTATCACTATTATTGGTGGTGGTGACTCTGTGGCTGCGGTGGAAAAAGTAGGTGTGGCTGATAAAATGAGTCACATTTCTACTGGTGGTGGTGCAAGTCTAGAGTTGCTCGAAGGTAAAGAATTACCCGGTATTGTAGCTCTTGATGATGCTTAAGCTATTTTGGTAATTAAATTAATTTGTTTTCAATAGGGTGAACCAAAAGTTCGCCCTTTTATTGTTATTAAATAACTCTTTCGTATATTTGCTCGATAGCAATACTTATATTAATTGATTCCAGATGTAAGATATCTCCTGCAAATAGTGTTTCCTTGTTCCATTCCCCATCATCATCAAGACGATAAATAGTAACCTCTTTCTGGTACTGATTAACTAAGACATATTCCTTGAGGCTTTTTAGGCTTTGATAATTAATTCTTTTTTCTCTTTTGTCTACAGCCTGAGTTGAAGTTGATAATACCTCAAAAATTACGATGGGATGTTCTTTAAAATAGGGGTTATCATCGGCTTTATGACAAGTCACAAAAACATCTGGATAATAGAAGATAAAATTTTTTCCAAGTTTAATTCTGATTTTCATATCAGAGATAAAAGTTTTACAGCTTCCTTCTCTCAAACCCAAATACAAAGCAACATTGATGTTATTGGCAATTAAGTTATGAGCTTCTGAAGCTCCAACCATAGCATAAGTTTCTCCACATAAATACTCATGCTTTATTTGGCTAATTTTTTCACTTTCTAGATATTCTGTCGGTGTGAGATTGAGAGGCGATCGCATTTTGATTTTTGTTAAATTATCACAAACTCAGATAGCTGTTAGAAAAATATGAATTCATTGCCGGAAAAAATCGATATTATAACTAAAATTACATATAATTACCAACTAATGAACTGTTAAATAATTTGCTCGATCATTCGGTTAGCTTGTGAACCGTAACCACCACCAAATAAATTAAAGTGATTGAGAATGTGATAGAGATTGTAGATAGTTTTACGTCTTTTATATCCAGCATCTAGTTGCCAGACTCGATCGTAACCACGATAGAAAGATGAAGGAAAACCGCCAAAAAGTTCAGTCATGGCAATATCTACTTCGCGATCGCCATAATAGGTAGCAGGGTCTAAAATAACGGGTTTACCAGCTTTATTAACGGCAGCATTACCAGACCAAAGATCGCCGTGAACTATAGAAGCTTCTGGTTTTCTATCAGCTAATTGTTCTCTAACTGCTTCTACTACTTTAGTGGTATCGGGAAAACTACCACCTCTGCGTTTAGCTAATTTTAATTGATAACCGATGCGTTGTTCGGCAAAAAAGTCCGCCCAGTTATCCATCCAAGTGTTAATCTGAGGCGTAGAACCAATGGTATTATTTCTATCCCAACCAAACCTATCCGCAGTACCCTTCTTGTGCATCTGTGCTAATTGACTACCCATATCTGTCCAAGCTTGAGAACTACTACCACCAAGATCGAGCCATTCTAGTACTATGTAGCAAGATTTTCCTGCCGTACCGTAACATATAGGCTGAGGAACAGTAATAGTTTGAGTAGCATACATCTGCTTTAAACCTAAAGCTTCGGCCGCAAACATTTCCACCTGAGAAGCCTGATTGAGTTTGACAAAATAGTCGCGCTCGCCACTGCTAATTTTATAACCTTGATTGATACAGCCACCACCAACAGAACGAGTATTTGTTATCTCAAATGGTTTTCCTGTCGCCTTAGTTATTTCTCTTGCTATTTCTTGCCACATATTAGAATCTAATTAGAAGTATAAGCTTTATGTCACGGAAAAGTTATGCTTCCAGTGACAGACGCTTAATTATTAAATGTACAATATATGGAGCTAACCCGACTCGAACCTATAATAGGTAGCTACAACTATAATACGCTCACTAGTCAAAAAGAAGATGAGCGTAAAATGAGCGCAAAAAAAACTAATCTACTTATTCTTTGCTTCTAAACTTTCTAACCGACTCTTTAAATCTTGGTTATCTTTCTTTAACTTATCTATCTCTTCACGTAACTCCTTAACTGCTTTATCACTACCAATATTTTTTTGTACTTTACTAACAGCTTCTTCTGCCATTCTTTTAACTCTTCCATCGGGACTTTGGGCAGCAAGATTTTGTAAAATACCAATAGCTTTGGGAGTTTCCATTTTTCCCAATGCAGAGGAAACAGCGACTTGTGTTAAAAAGAAACTTTCTCCAGAAAGAGAGTCTAATTGTTCTAAAATTTCTTCCAGCTTTTGAGGAGTTTGTCCTGTAGATACTGGGCCTAATGCTCGGATTGCAGCTAATCTCAGAGCCTGGGGTGTACCTGCTTTAGTGTATTTTAAGATAATATCTACCGCAGTAGCAGATGTAGTTATTTTACTCAATCCACCGATCGTTCCACTACGAACGACTTCATTCCAACCCGCACGAGTATTTAAGGTATCTTGTAGAATAGCGATCGCGTCTTCCTGTTTATCTTTTAGGTTTCCTGCTACCATTCCTCCTATGGACTGTGCTGCTGCTGCTTCTGCATAATAACTAGCATCCCTATCTTGTAAACATTTTTTGACAGTTTCGTAGGCAGAGGCGGTTTTAAAATTACCTAATGCCTCAATAACGGCGCGACGCACTTTGGCATTATCATCTTCTAAGCCTTTAACTAAAGCCGATTGTGCTTGATTGAGTTTAATGTTACCTAACTGTTTGGCAACTTCTACTCTTACTCCCCAAAAAGAATCTTCTGTTAAAGATGCAGCTAAAGCTTTGATTGCTTCTAGACCACCTTTTTTACCTAAAGCAGTAGCAGCATATATCCTAGAAATAGGATCGGGGTCGTATTTTAGTTGATTTTTGAGTTCGTTAATAGGGTATTCTAACTTAACGGTTTTGAGGAAATTGTTACCGATATCGAAGCTAACAAAGTCGGGTTTTTTCTCTAGAGGGAAATAAAAACTTTGTTCTTGTTGATGAATCCGTATCCGCGTTTCGCGAAACGCGGATACGCCATCGTCGATGTAACCAAAACTAACAGGAATTTTCAGATCGAATAATTCACTATCGCTACCAGTCTTGTTATCTTTTGCCTGAGTTTGGGTAACGGTTAGTTTAGCCAGGTTGCTATCTCCATCCCAAGAGTAAGCTACTTTATAATCTGGATGTCCGCCACGGAAGACATATCGATCGAACAGAAAAGCCAAATTATAACCACTAGCTTTATCGATCGCCCGTAATAAGTCAATAGTTTCTACGGTTTTGTGGGCGTTATCGTTAACAAAGGTATGAATTGCCCGCTCGAATAACTCATCACCGAGAATTCCCCGAATCATATGATAGACACAAGCACCTTTTTCATAGAGATGACGATCGTAAAGTTCGATCGCTTCTCGATATATATTAGTCACAATGGGACGACGATAACGAGAACTATCTTCGTTAATATAAGTACGGGCTTCGTTTAACAAGTAATATGCTGCATCATCTTTACCGTATTCATGTTCAGTCCATAATACCTCTGCATAAGAAGCCATCCCTTCTTTGATCCAAGCATGAGACCAATGTTTAATAACTACCAAGTCACCGAACCATTGATGCGCCAGTTCGTGTAAGACTAAACTCTCGGTACGCATGTTATCTATGGTAGCCCGTTCGTCTAGTAAACAGCGATCGGTCAACAAAGTAGTAGAAGTATTTTCCATCCCGCCAAAAATAAAGTCATCAACGCAGACTTGGGCATATTTGGGATAAGGATAGAGATAGCCATATTTCTTAGAGAGAAACTCCATCATGCGGGGAGTTTTACCCATACTTCTTTTACCGTCTGCTTCTCTGCTTTTCTCGACATAATAAGTGACGGGGATATTATTCCACTCATCCTTTAATTCGGCAAAATCTCCTACTGCCAGAGTCATGAGATAAGTAGGATGGACTTGTTTTTGATCCCAATGATAAATTTTATCTGACTCTACTTCTTCTGTTTTAATTAATTCCCCATTAGAAATAGCCATAAATTTTTTGGGGACACGGACACGAATTTCTGAAGTCGCTAATTGTCCTGGATAATCGAAACAGGGAAACCAAAAACGAGAATCTTCATCTTCTCCCTGTGTCCATACTTGCGTAGGTTTGTCTGGATAATCTTCTGTCGGACTAATAAAATAGATTCCCCGTTGCGGATGGTCTACATTATAGTCGATCGCAATTTTAATCTTTTCTTCTGTGGTTGGTTTTAATAATTTTATCTTTATTTGTTCGCCATCATAGTCAAAGGGTTGAGATACTTCATCGATCGTCACGGATTCTATCTGTAAATCTACCGCATCGAGAGTTAGTTGCTTAATTCCCTTTCTGACAGGAGTTAGAGTAATAGTACAAGTCCCTCGAACACTTTGGTTAGGGATATCCAATCTTAAATCTAAATATATATGATTTACTTGTCCAGGGCGATCGGGGTTGTAGTGAGGTTTTGCCCCAGGAAGTTCAAATGATTTAAGGTCTTTTTCTTCTGTATCAAAATATAAGTGCGACATAGGGAATTATGTAAAGAGATGATAGATATCATCTTACCCAATTACCCCTAGGGTGGGTATTGCCCACCTACCCATTAATTAATAATAAAAATTAAATCACAAGTATCTTTAGCCACCCACCAAGGATCGTCTGCTGTACCAACAAATCGAACTGGATGATTTTCAAATTTAAATATTTCTGTCATGATAATATTACCCATTTTTAAATGGATCATGAATTTGACAAAAGCGATCGCTCTGCGCTCAAACTTGGCGGTCGCTTTTAAAATTGATTATAGTATGCACTTTGCACAAAAGTACAGAAATAATATGCACAAATATAGATAGTGTAATAGCAAAGCTGTATTGTGTATAATTATGATGTGAAGTGCATCATGCTTAGTATGGCAACTAACAAATCAAGGGTTTCTTTTGTAATTCCCAATGAGACTAAAAAAGAGTTAGAAAAAATAGCAAAGTTAGAAGGACGTTCAGTTTCTAACTATGTTTTGTATGTTGTCAAAAAAGCACTCGCCGAAGCCAAACAAGAAAATGAAGCAAGCACTTAAAGAAAAGCAAAAAGAACTAAATACTCGATCGAGGATTTTGTTTGTGCCCCTATAGTCTTTGCCACCAAAGGGTTTTAGCGATTCTGACAATGACCACACAAGAAACCAAACAACAATATGAAGGAGCGATACTACAGCAGTTAATTAAGAATGCTGAGAGATTAGCTGTCAACTCGCAAACTTTAGGCACAAACTCAGAAAGATTAACAGTAGTAGAGCAAAATCTCACAGAAATCAAAGCAGAATTAGCAGAAGTCAAAAAAGATTTATCGGAAGTCAAAGAAGTAACAAATCAAATTAAATCATTGATGGGTTGGTTAAAGTGGATTGGCGGTTCAGTAATCGCGATCGCATTATCTTTAATTGCCAATTTTATTTACTCAATAGTTAGTTAAATTTTTTATTTGTTTGATGTTTCAGCTTACAATTCCCCCAAAATTCAAAATCAACCCAGAACAGTTCGAGCGCTTAGTAGAATGCAACGCGGATAAGCGATTAGAACTAACTAAAGAAGGAGAATTAATTATTATGCCCCCCACGGGTGGAACATCAGGGTGGAAAAATTCAAGTATTACTGCCCAGTTATATAACTGGACTATTGAAAATGGGACTGGAATTAGCTTTGATTCTTCAACGGAGTTTACCTTGCCTGATGGTTCTAGGCGCTCGCCTGATGCTGCTTGGATTAGGTTAGAGCGATGGAATTGCCTGACTCAAAAACAACAGGATGGATTTCCACCTATAGCACCAGACTTTGTAATCGAGCTTGTTAGTCCAAGCGATTTAATTAATCAAAGGTATGAAGATTTACAAGAAAAAATGCGCTTATACTTAGACAATGGAGTTAAGCTAGGATGGTTGATCGAACCAAAGACTAAAAAGGTAGAGATATACCGTGAAAAACAACTTGTAGAAATACGTGATAATCCTTCTTTACTTCCAGGTGAAACAATATTGCCAGGTTTTGTGTTAAATCTCAAATTAATATTTAATTAAACGACACATAACAATTTTTACTTTTACCCTTATTCTGACCCTTGGCAATTCTCGCCCTAACACGATCGCGCAGTCGAATTAAATCGGGCAAATCTTGATATCTAACTTGCCTCCCTTTTATTTGATACTCCGCAATTCCCTTATTAGAAATTTCAACAATAGCTAAAGATACCGCTTCAAGTTCCTTCTCATCATTGCTTCTACCGTCGTAGCTGTCCAACTCAGCAAAATTCGGCTCAACTTTAATTTTGATAGTGTCTAGAGTAATTTTTCGCTCGGGTTTGGCTACTTGAATCTGTACTATTTTTGGCAAATTGACTAAGAATAGTTGCAGGGAACACCAAATACTAAAAATAAATCGTTAAAATTGTAAGTATAGAGTATAGCTTAAAAAACTATACTTAAGCGTTTTTTTAACAGACGGTCTAAAACCCTTTCTTTGTATGGAATCAAGCGAGCGAATAAGCAGCAATTCTGACTCCCCTCACCAGAGGTGGGCAGGAATATTAGGAATGAGCGTTGCTTTAATTACTCTAACCTTACCGTTACTGACTATTGGTTACTATTCTTCTTTAAGCATTAATGCCGAACCCTTACCTAAGAGAATCTATACATTGCCGAGCCCCAAGAATTAAGTAAAATCAGTCAAAAAAGCAAAGTAGGTTTATTCTTCAACTTCTTTGCTGCCATTAACTGCACCCAATTGTTGACGCACATCATCAATTGCCAAATTTAATTGAGCAATTTTATCTTCCAGACTATGACGGGCAACTTCGATATTTTCTTCTGTCGTAAATTTGGGTTGCGTACCAGCCTCTATGAGAGACCGCTCTTCTTCTAGAGATTTATTTTCCTGACGAGATGCCAGTAAAGTGCCTAAAACTCCACCAATAACGCCACCGAGAATAGAACCAAGCACAAATCCATTACCAAAACTATTTTGTTCACTCATAACTATTTTTATTTCCCTGCAAAATTTATAACCTTCTTTCTCTAGATTAAAGGAGAATATTAGTAGTAACTACAAGTTAGCCCAACTAAGTACCAAAAGTGCGATCGCCCGCATCTCCTAAACCGGGAACAATGTATCCTTTGCTATTCAAACCTTCATCAATAATGGCAGTATAAATGTTCAAACCAGGATATTCGGCACTTAATTTTTGTAAAGCAGGAGGAGCAGCCACTACAGAAACAATTCTAATTAAAGCAGGATCTACTCCTCTACTAGTTAATTCTTTCATAGCCATCATAATCGATCCTCCCGTTGCCAGCATAGGTTCGAGAAGCAAGATGCGGGTTTGTGGAGTAAACTTTTCAGGTAACTTATTGAGATAACAGCTAGCCTCTAAAGTTTCTTCATTGCGAACTAGACCCAAATGGTAAATTGAAGCAATGGGCAAGATAGTTTGCGCTCCTTCAAGCAAAGCTAAACCCGCTCGGAGAATAGGTACGACCCCAATTGGTACTTCTGGATTGACTAGGGTAGCATCACATTCAGTTAAGGGAGTTTGTACCTTAGTTTCCAGAGTTGGTAGCCAAGTACGTGTTGCCTCGTAGGTTAACCAACGTCCCAATTCTGTCATCGCGCTTTTAAACAAAACAGAAGGGGTATTGGCATCGCGAGCGACAGCTAGCCAATGCTTAATGAGAGGATGTTCGGGAACATAAACACGCAGTTGTATACTCATGGAGGCAATCGCTTTTTATTGATCGCTAACCCCTATTTTTTCCTAGGTTGCTACCTGGGTAAATAGGGGTTAATTGTTGCTGACTTATGATATCTCGGATTTAGACCCTAGTGCCAGGTTTGTTAGCACTTCCATTTCTCTCAGCCAGGGAATTTTTCTTATTAAAATAGCGTTTGGCGTATTTAGCAGTGTAGGAGTAATTGTCAAACTCTTTTTTCTTAACTCCATTAATAACCATGCCGATTACTTGCTTGTTGATATTAGTTAGAGTTTCGATCGCCAACTCGGCGCTTTCTCGTTCTACCACCCCTGTGCGACTGACCAATAAAATACCATCTACTAATTTAGACAGAGTTAAAACATCTGCGGTAACAGGTAAAGGAGGAGCATCAATTAAAATCAAATCGTACTCTTGTCTAGTGCTCAAAATTAAGCTGCTCATCTCTGGTGAATCTAACAAAGACAAAGGATTAGATCGTACTGCCCCTGCTGTTAATAAATCGAGTTTGGCCATAGGCTGATATACAGCAGTATGAAAATCCTGAGTTTTTCCAACTACATCTCTAACCCCGAATTGGTTGCTCACTCCCCAAATATGATGCTGAGAGGGTTTTCTTAAGTCACCATCAATTAGTAGTACTCGACGACCTAATTGAGCAATAGCTGCTGCTAAATTAGCACTTATGGTTGATTTTCCTTCTTCTGGTAGAGAACTAGTAGTTAAAATAACTTGAGGAGCATTGTCCGCGTCCATAAACTTCATATTCGCTTGAATCATGCGATAGAGTTCGCTGGTAAAAGAATCTGGCTCTCTTTGTACTATCACCCCTATTTGCCTATCTTCTGACTCCTGAGGAATAACACCTAAAACTTTGTGGGGGAACTTTTCTTTGATTTCAGCAACAGTTTTGAGCGAACGGTCTTGCATCTCTAATAATACAACTGAGACATTAGAAAATAGCAATCCGAGTAAAACTCCAAAGGCTAGCAGTAGTTTACCTCCAGAGCTACCTTCTTCGGGTAACTGAGCTTTTTCAATAATTTCCGCATTAGCAGTCTGTTGATTTTCAGCCAGTTGTACTTCTTGGAGACTGCCTAGTAGAGTTTCATAAGTAGCTTGGGCAGCACTAACTTGACGCAGAAGATCTTGTTCTTCTGTTTCTAGTCTGGGAAGTTCCTTAGCCCTTGCCAATTGTTGCTGTTGCGATTGATATAAAGAAGCTAATTGTCTCTGGAAATTTAATTTTTGAATCTCTAGAGTAATATACCGCTCTAGTTGGTTTTCTTTACTACCGTTATTCTCGTTGAGTAAACCCTGAGAAATATTTAGGTCTTGTCCTACTCCTCGTCTAATTTCTTGTCTGAGTTTGCGGTTAAGATCGGCTTTTTTAGCTTCTAAACTGACAATACTGGGATGTTGGTCTTGAAATCTTTGTCTTTCTCTAGCTAATTCGGCTTCAGTGTTTCCTAATTCAGCGAGAATACTCTGAACCGAAGGGGAATTACCTACCTGATTGAGAGCGATCGCTTGTTGTAAGCTTAAACCTAGTTGACCTTGAAGGGTAGAAGTCTGGGCTACAGTCCCCTGTAGTTGAGCAGCTAAGCTAGCAATATCTCGATTGAGATTGGCGATTTGCAGGACGGTAGATTCGGCTTCTTTTTGCAGAGCGATTACATTGTTAGCTTCTTTAAATCTTCTTAAAGCCGACTCAGCTTTGGCCACATTTGACTCTACTTGTGGTAGTTGTTTATTGATAAATTCTTTAGCAATGGCTGGTTCTGCTTGATTTCCCCGTATTTGTTCTTTAATATAAACATCCATCAATGTATTAACAACTGCTGCTGCTATTTCTGGATCTTCATCTTTATAATATATTTGTATTACGTCAGTTCCACCAACTAGCTTGATATTTAATTTTTTTTCTAAAGTATCGGGATTGAGGGGATTTCCTTCCTCATCTTCTAATTGTAGTTTTTCGATAGTTTGCAACAAGACTGGGTCGGAAGTAATGACTTGAATTTGGGTACTTAAAGGGGTTTGGTTATTCAATAAAGGTTTGAGTGTTCCTAAGTCTTCTCCTACCCCTGTCAAAGAAGCAGCATTATTTTGTTTGAATAAAAGCTTTCCTTCTGCCTGATAAGTTTTTTTAAGCTGAATACCCAATAACGCAGAAGCAGCTACAGTTAAAAAAAACACGAGTAGAGCAGGTTTCCAACGTCTTTTAACTTTAAGTAAATATGAAGTTATATTGATGTCGAGAGCCTCTCTTGATTCCCCCTGTGGACTTGATGACAAGGGATAGCCATCCAAATTGTTAGTGATATATTTATTATTGGTCATAGTATATTTTTGTTAGAAATTAATTAGTTGCTATTTTTAGATATTTTTTCCTCTATCTCCTTTCCTCGGTTCAGACACTCAAAAAAGGGATATTGATTAAATAGATATTCTGTTACACGGTTTTGACCGGGGAACGCCGGTCACCGCAGGCACCGGAGGGGCTGTCTCTTGAATTCGATTCAAGAGCTTGTATGCCCCGTTCGTTTTACAAGGGGCTGTGGGCGGGTAGGGATTCTCCTGCGTCCGCTCTTCGGGCAACGCCCCGTGGCGGTGTAACGGTGACTTCAATAAAATTTTAAGAGCGGATTTCCTCCAGAAGTGAGTGTGGGTAGTGAGCATCTCTAATATGTAAATGGCCGAGAATATGCATATTTTTATGGTTAGAAATCAATATATATCATTAGCTACAGAATTATCTATTCATAAAGTATTATGTTTCAGGTATTATATTCAGTCTAAATAAATACTGTAGTTTTATTGAGTTTGGCTTTGTCTTCTAGCTATTTTTTGGTTTTTCATGGCAGTCGCGATCGACGCGGACAACTAATATTGTCACAATTAGTACATTCCCTTAGTACAAGATTAGCAAATAAGTTAATCTTAGCTCAGGGAAAATACACACAACAACAACCAAGTTTAGAAGTCCAAAACAATATCCGTAATTATACGGGAAATTTGTTAACTTCAACTACTAAAAGAGCAACTATTGTGAGGAAAAGGGAAATTCCCTCGCTCGGCATTGGCTCTTTAGAATTAACTACCATACCTCTACAGCAAAAAATTGAAAAATATGCCAGGTCTGTTCGAGAATTTGGCTACAAACATCTAAAAATCCTGCCTTTATTTTTAACCCCAGGAGTTCATGTCTGTGAAGATATTCCTGCTGAAATCGCTTGCGTTCAACGTCTTCTAGTTCCAGAAATGACTATCGAGCTTTTACCCTATCTCGGTAATTATGCACAAACTACAGCAATTTTAAAGAAACAATTTGCTTACTTACCTAACGAAGGCAAAATTCTTTTAGCCCATGGAACACGCTACCCTAAAGGAAATATTTGGCTAGAAAATTTGGCAACTAAGTTAGATGCACGTATTGCTTATTATTCAGTTCCTGGCAGTTTGCTATCACAAATAGAAACTTTAGTCTCGAAGCAAATTCCCAAAATCGCTATTGTTCCTTATTTTCTCTTTCCAGGTAGAATTACCGACGCGATCGCAGCGGAAGTCGATCGGCTACAACAGGCTTTTCCCCAAGTTCAGTTACTTTTAGGAAAACCTTTAGGCGCAACAGGAGAACTAGCTAATTTAATTATTGAGGTGTTAACAAGATGAGTCAGTCCAAAAAATATATCGGTAAAGTTTATTTAGTAGGTGCAGGACCTGGAGATCCTGGACTGATGACTCTTAAAGGTAAAACTCTATTAGAACACGCAGATGTAGTAGTTTACGATGCCCTAGTCAGTCCGGCTATTTTAGGCATGATTTCTTCTCAAGCGGAAAAAATTAATGCGGGTAAACGCCGAGGTCGTCACTCCAAAGCGCAAGCAGAAACTACCCAATTACTAATTACTAAAGCGAAGACTAATGCAATAGTAGTCAGACTCAAGGGAGGCGATCCCTTTGTCTTTGGCAGAGGTGGAGAAGAAATGGAAGATTTAATTAAAGCAGGAGTGAGTGTAGAAGTAGTCCCGGGTATTACTGCGGGCATTGCTGCGCCAGCCTATGCAGGGATTCCCGTAACCCATCGTGGTTATAGTTCTTCGGTAACTTTTGTGACCGGACACGAAGCAACAGGCAAATACCGTCCCCAAATTAATTGGCAAGCGATCGCTTCTGGTTCGGAAACTATCGTCATATATATGGGGGTTCACAATTTACCCCAAATTATTCCCCAGCTAATAGCAGGAGGTCTACCCCCAGAAACTCCTGTTGCCCTAATTCGCTGGGGTACTCGTCCAGAACAAGCAGAATTGATGGGTACTTTGGCGAGTATTGTCGATCGAGTAGAGGCAACGGGCTTTGAAGCTCCCGCCGTAGCTGTTGTGGGTAAAGTAGTAGATTTACAGCCTGTTTTAGCTGTTAGGTAAGGTGGTTTTGGAGTGAAATCGATCGCGCTTTTAAAAAACAGAGAGGTGACGAAGGGCAGGGCTGTTTCATTTTCAGAAAAATTCTAGAATAGTGGGGAATTAGGGAGAGAGGGAATTAGGGCAGGGCTATTTCATTCTTAATTTAATCCACCAAGAAATCAATTTCTTGGCTCAAATAAGAAGTCCGTTTAAACGGACTTTGGTTATCAGACAGATAATTTATTATCTGGAGGCACGAGAATGAAATAACCCCTCTTGTCAAGATGGCGAAAACTTTGTGACAATAAGCACAATTTAGACATAATTTATTTAGATAATAAATCTTATACTCAAGTATCTGTTTCTGATAGTAATTGGAAACGATTAGGGCAATTTTCAAAAAACAAAGTCCAGTTACTAATCTCGTCGCTAAAGCGAGAGTCTCCTTCACCAAGAAAGATGAAACCAAAAAGTCAAAATTAAAAGAGGTGGAAAAAGTGAGTCCAGACTTAGTGCCAATGTCTCGAGAAAAAGATGAGAAGCTGAGGGATATATTTGAAAGTCACACAACGGGAGATGAAGCATTGTGGAAGATGGTTGAATGGGCTCAATCATCTTATAAGTATTTCCCCAAAAGCTGCCGAACAATTAATTTACAAGTCACACTGGGGTACGCAAATCCTAGTGTAGATCCAGATATTAATGCTGTTTTAAGTAGACGATCTTTTATTGGTGATATAAACAATCCTGATGATGTAGAAGCATCTATAGATATCGAGCAAAATCAACCAGATTTTGATGGTAATCTCGATGGGTTCAAACATTTTGTGCAACTGATAGATGATGAGGAATTTACTCAGACCATTGAAATTACTAATAATGGACATAGACGAGCCAAGAATGTAAAGTTTCAAATAGATGTGTCTAATAGCCAATTTTCCAGGCTTACAAGTCTAGAAATTGCCTCTGATAGTGATGTTCAGTCAGGGGTTAATGGTTTAGGGCATATTACAATTGATGGTAATAATCAAACTGCGACTATCAGAGTCCATAACATCCATCCAGGGCAAACCTTAAAACTTAATGCCATCTCAACTATCGACCAGCAAGCCTTTAACGAAAACCCAGAGGACGATATTGATGTCAGAAATTTAAATTTTTCCTTAGTAGATGAACCTGGCGTTGTGGACTATGGGAGTGGTGATGCTACTGGGCTGGCTTACTTGGATCCCGGTGGATTTTCCAAGGTCGATGGCATTCTAGAAGGGTCGGGATTTGAATTTGGGGCATTAGCAGATTCTACTCTCAGTGTTAATCTGTATGGTCAAGAAGTGTTCCAGGAAGCCGAGACTCTTAGAGGCTATGCGGAATACAGTGGGATAGATACCACTCCTAACAACGAAGGGAGTTTGGAAAGGGAAAAAACATTTTTCTTCTTTGAGTTTGCTGGAGATGTTGACGCATCGATTAACGTTAGGCCGGGAGGTACTAGGAGTGACGAGCTTAGTTTGAATGACGAACTTACTCTGCTATGGTTGAATCGCCCCGATCTCGATGAGGCAGTTAACGAGTACATTGCTGAGACAGATGACATAGAGGCCTATAACCAGCTATTAGATCTAATTGATGCTGGGATTGCAGAAGAAGTATTTTCAACCACTGAGCTTAAAGGTCAAATAGCTCAATTTATTAGGAGTGGTCTCAATGGTCAGGGGGCATTCACTCAGACAGCAATTGGCGGGGAGTTGGTCAATGGAGATTCTTCTCCTTTTGAAATTTTGACCTTCGATCGTGCAAGTGGTGCCACGTTTGGAGATTTTGTCGAGGATAATGCCACAGACCCCAATATCTTATACAGAATTGACATTCTCGAGACCAGCGCCCTTGATGACCTACGGTTTGATAATTTTACAGGAGATAACGTTGCTTTAGTCGTAATACCACCAGGTGCGGATGCTCTCAGGATTACTAATGGAAACGGTAACGATTTACTCGATCTGAGTAATACTCTAATCGCAACTTCCACTGGTGTCAATCCGACAACGGGCAATTTGATTCCCGGCGAGCAAACTGGGATTGATGTACTGTCCCAAGAAGGAGATGATACAATTGTCGGCACCTCTGGTGATGACACCATTGATGGCGGCAAGGGCGACGATAGCTTAAGTGGCGGTCAAGGAGGGGATGATTTTCTAACGGGTGGCGGAGACGCAGACCGCTTTGCTATCAGCGCTGGAGAAGGAACCAATACCATTACCGATTTTGGCGGTGTCGGCAGGGGCGCTAATCCTCCTCAAGCCATTATCGATGAAGTCGATACTCTCGAATTCTTTGGCGAGGGGCTAATTGCGGAGAATCTGCTCTTGACTCAAAACGGACCTGACTTAGAACTGACCTTTGTCGAAGTAGAAAATACTCAGGTTATCCTCCAGAACTTTGCCCTGGAAAACCTCGATAACCTACCGCAAGGCATCGGCAATATTCTCTTTGACGGACAGCAGTCAATCGAAGATAGTTTTGATGTTTTCAATGCGGAGAGCGATCGCTCCCGCATCTTCAATCGCAACACCGTTACTTTCCTCAACGAGTTAGATAACGACATCTCTGGCTTGGACGACTCTGACGACGTTATCAACGGTCAAGGAGGAGACGATACTCTCTCTGGCTTGTCGGGAGACGATCTGCTGCGAGGCGGGGCAGGCGATGATTCTCTGACAGGCGATCGCGGGAATGACCGCTTCTCTTTCAGTACCTCCAGAGCTTTTGACCCAACAGATGTCGGTATCGATACCCTGACGGATTTTACGCCTAGCGAAGACGCAATTGTCCTGAGCAAAACCACTTTTACATCCCTGACCAGTGCAGCAGGGGGACCTTTAGATGAAGCGGAGTTTGCTGTCGTAGATAGCAACGCAGAGATAGCGGAAAGCAGTGCGCTCATTGTCTACAGCCTGGAGACAGGCAACCTCTTCTACAACCAGAATGGGGTAGATCCAGACTTAGGGACTGGCGCACAGTTTGCGATTCTCTCAGGGGAACCCGCTAACTTGAGTGCGGGAGATTTCCAAATTATCGCCTAACCATCAATCACCTAGGAAAAACCCAGGGCTATTTCATTCTGACTGCGATCGACCAAGAAATGAATTTCTTGGCTTAAAGTCAAAGTCCGTCTTATAGGACTTTATATGCTTAGACAGAGAATTTATTCTCTGGCTTTTTAGAATGAAACCCAACACAGAGTTAAGTTGCGTTGGGTTACGCTGTCGCTAACCCAACCTACTGGCACATCAAGCTGCTTCACTACGGAATATCGGCGACCGTTACTTTTTGCGACAATCCCTTTTGTTATTAGTCTCATTTTACTACAATTATTTCCAAATCTTGTAGGCTTAGGGTTTATCGAATGTTTCAGCAGCCTTGGCGATTTATTTTTCTCAGCAGCTTTGCAGCAGGGGGAATTCTAGGAAGTTTGGGTAATTTCCCTTCACCTGTATTGGCTCAGATTACCCCCGATAGTAGTCTGGGCAACGAGAAATCTGTGGTAACGCCCAATGTTTTTTCTGACAAAGGTCTTATAGACCGCATTGATGGGGGGGCAATTCGTTCTAATGCCCTATTTCACAGCTTTCAAGATTTTAATGTCAACCAAGGGCAACAAGTATACTTTGCTAATCCTGAAGTTATTAACAACATTTTTAGTCGCGTTACAGGTGTCAATGCTTCTGAGATCTTCGGCACTCTTGGGGTTTTGGGCAATGCCAATCTTTACCTGATTAATCCCAATGGTATTTTGTTTGGTACTGATGCCCAACTTGATGTTAGGGGTTCGTTTGTTGGTAGCACCAGCAACAGTTTAGTTTTTGATAATGGTTATAACTTTAGTGCCGTTAATCCCGATGCCCCTCCTTTATTAGCGGTAACAGGTTCGCAAGGGTTAAGCAGTTGGTTGCCTCCAACTTCAGGGAATATTGCTAGTACTGGTAAGCTATCAGTCGGTGAGAATTTGACCCTGGCAGGTAATACCCTCGACTTACAAGGTGAGCTGCAAGCTGGAGGCGATTTAACATTACAGGCAACCGATATCCTGACTATCCGTGATAATGCTACTAATCCCTTTATTGCTGCTGCGGGCAATGAACTACTTCTCCAGGGCGATCGAACCCTAGATATCTTTGCCCTCAACCATCCCGATAGCGGACTATATTCCCTTAGCGATCTGGTGTTGCGCTCCGATGATCGGGTAATTGGGGATGCCCATTTCTTTGCTGGGGGCAACTTTCGGGTCGAACAATTAGATGGCAGTCCTGGCATATTGACCAGCCCTAACGATCCCATTGTCCGAGCCAACGGTGATGTAATCTTTGACAGCTATACGGGAGCCTCCCTCCATATCTTGGCAGGGGGAAGCGTGGAGATTGGAGAAATAACTATTGAAGGGTCAGATACGGAAGAAAACTCTTTGCAAGAACAGGTTATTCTGTCAGACAGTTCAACCACTGTAAATATTGACGGCAATGCTGAGCCTACCTTAGACATCAGGGCAGGCACATTAGCAGTTAACACACCTGGACTCATACCCAATGCTCCTGATGGTTTAACCGAACCACCAACAACAGATGGTACTGGGACGAACGCGAATATCAATATTGAGAGCATTAACAATCCTGGCGGTCTGGTCTTTTTATCCAATCAATATCAACCCAATACCGAGCTATCGGGAGACATTGGCGTTGGTTCAGTCAGCACCGCAACAGATCCCACCAGTGGTCTTGATGGTGGTTCGGTAGTTATGGATTCCCGTGGTGGAATAACCTTTAATGACATCAACGTATCTGGAGCAGAATTCGATACATTTTTTACATCCAATGTGGGAGGTAATGGTGGGGATGTAACTCTGCTTGCCCAAAATGATATTTTCATGCCTTTTCCCTCTACAATTATCTCCGACGGCTTAAGGGGAGGGAATATTACTTTATTCAGTAATACGGCAATCATTCATGAGAATGCTCCCCTTGGTTCTTTTCAGAATTTGATCAGAAGTGACACCTTTGACCATATTAAAGGAGGAGATATCCGTTTGACAGCACCTTCAATGGCCATTGAAAGTGAAATATTCACCAATATTGAGGATGGAGAGGGCGGAGATATCTTTCTGACAGCAGATTCCTTAGTTGCCGATCAGTCCACTATTGCTACTTTTGTTTTTGGCTCGGGGACTGGTGGTAATACCATTGTGAAAACAGACTCCCTAGCTCTTACAACAGCTGCCCAAATTGGAAGTGTTAATAGTAGCTTTATAGGCGGTCAAGGTGGAAATGTTGTCGTTGAAGCTAATTCCATATCTGCAGAGGATGGCGGTCAAATTCTTTCTGTTACATTTGGTTTGGGGAATGCCGGTGATATTAACGTAACTGCACGGGATATTTCATTGTCTGGCTTTAGGTCTGAAGACTTAACTGTCTCATTTGGATTTGACAACTTTTCCCCGACTGCAATTCGTAGTTCAGTCGACGAAAATTCAGAAGGTAATAGTGGCAACGTTACGATCGCGACAGATACCCTCTCCATTACAGATGGTGCAGCAGTTCAAACCACTTCCTTTGGGATAGGTAATGCGGGCAACATCGACATTGAAGCTAGTCAGTCTATTCTGGTGGATGGTGCGATTTTATTCAACCTTACTAATAGATCGGAACCCAGTACCATTGCTAGCGAAATCTTTGAAGGGGCAGCTGGTCAAGGAGGGGATATTACCATCACTACACCAGTTCTTGATGTGACAAATGGGGGAACAATCACGGCAGTATCCGTTGGTGATGGTGATGCGGGTTCAATTGATATTAATGCAACTCAATCAGTATCGATAGATGGTGTGGTGGTATTTGAAAATGTCGATCAATTCGATCCCATCCGTGAAAGTGAAATTGCTGTCTTCACAGCCGAGAATAGCACAGGAGATGGGGGAACACTGACCCTCACAACCCCTTCCCTCTCATTGACCAACAACGGTCGGCTCACTGCCTCAACCCTAAATATCGGAGACGCTGGGGATATTATACTGAACGTCAGCGATAACCTATTCATCGATGGAGAAGGTAGTGGTATTTTATCTAATACTTTTCCTGAATCTACCGGTCAGGGTGGCAGCATTAGTATTGAATCCCCCTTAGTTCGCGTGCAAAATGACGGTAGTATTACAGTTGACAGTCAAGGCACAGGAATAGGAGGAGAAATTTTCATCACTTCCGACCAACTACAACTTTTCGATCGCGGTTTAATTTCTGCCGAAGCAGCCAGTAACGATGGTGGGAACATCACCTTAAATCTTGATTCTTTATTACTCCTCCGCAATCAAAGCAACATCTCTGCCACTGCTGGAACTGCTCGAGGTTCTGGGGATGGCGGTAATATTAGAATTAATATGCCTGACGGGTTTATTGCTTCTGTCCTTGAGGAAGATAATAATATCTCCGCCAACGCTTTTGAAGGGGATGGAGGGAACATCGACATAACTGCTTTAGAAATTTTTGGCATTGAATTTCAAGAACAACCCACCCCCTTCAGCGACATCACCGCTAGCTCTGAATTTGGTCTGCAAGGTACGGTTACCATCGAGATAACAGATGTTGACCCAAGTGATGACTTAGTAGAACTACCCACTGGCTTAGTAGATGCCTCTCGGCTAGTTGCTCGTGGTTGTGGCGCAGGAGCTGACAATACTGCCGCAGCCTTGGGGGAATTTACCATAACTGGTCGAGGCGGTTTCCCCCCTACTCCCGGTCAACTCAGTCCCCATACTAGTCTAGCAGCCTGGGAAACCCTGGATTCCCAAACAATTTCAGAGCAATCTAGTAACCAAGCAAGTACCCTTAAAATCTCAACTGCTCCACAACCAACACAAATAGTTGAATTCCAAGGTTGGGTAATCAATGAAGATGGGTCAGTTACACTTACTGCTGACGCTTCAACAGCTACACCCCATACCCCCTGGGAGCCTAATGCTTCCTGTAAAAATTCTAGGTCAAAATTCAATACTAAGAGGATATCTGAAAAGTTTTTTTATACTGGATTTTGCCCCCCTAGCGGAGCCAATTCTGGGGGGAAAAGAGTTAAAAGTCCCCCAAAGTTGGGGGATTTAGGGGGCTTAAATGCAACAAATGAGACTTTTCAGACAACCTCTAAATGAAAAGCAAAAATTGACATCCTCCCGCCAGTAAACTGGGGGATTCCTACCAGTCTATGATAGACTCTCGGTGGGTACTCGTTTCACAGACAATTGCTCAGAACAAGTTCCAAGTCTTACATCATCTCCACGAGGGCTGTGTCCCAGCCCTAAGATTCTCATTCCTTCTACTCTGATATTTTTAGCTGCGTTCTCATCTCTTGAATGTTTTTTCATGCAAGCCGAACAAGTCCATTCTCGCTCAGAAAGCTCTAATTCTTGATATTTGTGACCACAGTTAGAACATAGTTTACTAGAAGGAAAGAATCGATCTATCTCCACTAAAACACCTCCTTTGTGCTTTAGTTTGTAGTCAAGAAAATTGAGGAACATTCCCCAACCAGATTGAGCAATAGCTTTACTCAATTTACGGTTTTTGACCATCCCTTTGATGTTCAAATTCTCCACTACAACGACTTGGCTAAGGGCAGTTATTTTACGAGATAGTTTATGTAAAAAGCGGTGCGACCCCGCGTCGGCGAAAGACGCAAGGGAACGCGCACCAAGACAGTCTTGACGTGCATTACTTAATTTTTCATGCACTCTAGCCACTAATAATCTTGCTTTATTTCTTCTGCTACTTCCTTTTTTTCGACGAGATAATTGTTTTTGTTGATATCTCAAGTTGCGTTCGTGACGCTTTAACCATTTGGGATGTTTTACTGAATAACTATCAGTTCCATTGTGGTAAGTAACATAATCTTTTAACCCTAGATCAATACCAGTAATTGCACCATCGGTTGATTGCTTAACTTCTTTATCGCCTAAATCTAAACCAATAGAAGCATAATATTTACCTGATGGAGTAACACTAATGGTTACTGTTTTAATTATTCCTTCAATTTCTTTAGTAAACTTGGCATCAATCAAGCCTACTTTTGGAACTTTAATTTGAGCAGCGACCCCGCGTCTTTTCAAGACGCTAGGGAACGCGCTGCGATGATTGCTTATTACTAAAACATTTTGCGGAAAACTAATTGATTGCCTGTTAGATTTGGCTTTGAATCTTGGCTTTTTGGCTCGACCTTCAAACCAGTTTTTCAAAGCTTGTTCTAAGTGTTTGGATGTTGCTTGTAAAACTTGAGAATAACAATCGGTTTTGAGCCAAGGAAGTTCCTTTTTTAGTTGAGGAAGCATAGCATTAAGCTCAGTACGTTTTAACCATCTACCTTGAGTGGAACGGGTTTTGTACTGCAAACCTAAAGACCTATTCCACCAGAACCTAGCACAGCCAAATTGCTTCGCAAGTAGCTGTTTTTGTTCTGCTGTAGGATATAGTCTTACTTTCATTGCTTTTCTCATGAGACAATTATATCATTGTCACTGATAATAAGATAATCTTTATGGAAACTAAATATAACAAAGCTTATCGGGCAGTATATAGCCTTACTGCTCATATAGTTTTTGTCACTAAATATCGAAAACCAATTCTCACCGATGAATTACTTACGGAGCTTGAAACAATCTTCACCTCTATACTCAACACTAGAGGCGGAAGTTTAGAGGAGTTCAATGGGGAGTCCGACCACGTACATTTGCTAGTTAGCTACAAGCCTAGTGTTTCTGTATCTAATCTAATAGCTAACCTCAAAGCAACATCTAGCAAAACAATGTGGCGTAATCACCCTGAATATCTCAAAAAACAGTACTGGGGTAAACGAGTACTCTGGTCTGGAAGCTATTTCGTGTCAAGCTGTGGAGGAGTTACTATAGAACAGTTACGAAAATACGTCGAGCAGCAAGATAGACCTTTACCCAACAAATCTAGCCCGTAATTCATCCCAAAGCGTAAACTGAGGGACTTCTTACGGAAGAAAGTTAAAAAATAACCTATAAATTATTCCTCTTCTCAAAAAAGATGAGATTATGTTGATTCATGGCCTTGCTTAATAGAAAGATGATTCCGCCCCCCAGCCCCCAATCCTGGGGGAGAAAAATAACTTAAAGTCCCCCAAAATTGGGGGATTTAGGGGGCATTACACGTAACCTAGATTAGAATCACCTGTCTTCAGGCAGGTGAGAAGTCAATTTATTTATCGAACAGCAAAGGAATAACTATCAAATCTTATGGATAGAATTGATATTCATCCGACTCATACTTACGACAAATTCAAGCTGCGTCGCGGTCGTCCCGAACCTTTTGGTGCGACTCTAGTACCGGGAGGGGTTAACTTCTCCATCTTTTCCAGTCATGCCACATCTTGTACTTTAGTTCTCTTCCAAAAACACGACTCAAAACCAATGGCTGAAATTCCTTTCCCAGAGGAGTTTCGTATTGGCAATGTCTACTGTATGGTGGTTTTCGATCTCAATTATGAAGAGCTTGAATATGGCTACCGCATGGACGGACCTAATAATTTTCAGGAAGGTCACTGGTTCGATCGAAGCAAAATTTTGATGGACCCCTATGCCAAAATTATTGGTGGCAGAGATGTTTGGGGAGTAGAGCCAGATTGGAACAATCTCTATCAACATCGGGCGCGGATTGCTTTTGACGATTTTGATTGGGAAGATGACCGTCCCTTGGAAATCCCCCCAGAGGATCAAATTATCTATGAAATGCACGTCCGCAGTTTTACTTACGATTCCTCCTCTGGGGTAAAGGAGTCGCATCGGGGAACTTTTGCGGGCATTCGAGATAAAATTCCCTACTTAAAAGAGTTGGGAGTCAATGCTGTTGAGTTGATGCCCATTTATGAATTTGATGAGTTTGAAAATAGCCGCCCCAACCCAGAAACGGGAGAAACATTATATAATTACTGGGGCTACAGCACAGTAGGTTTTTTTGCTCCCAAAGCAGGATATGCGGCTACAGGCAAATTTGGAATGCAGGTTGATGAGCTAAAAGCTTTAGTTAAAGCATTACACAAAAATGGTATTGAAATTATTCTGGATGTTGTCTTCAACCATACTGCGGAAGGAAACGAACACGGTCCGACAATTTCCTTTCGAGGCATTGACAACCAAACTTACTATATGCTGACCCCGGAGGGGTA
Organism: Xenococcaceae cyanobacterium MO_188.B32; assembly: GCA_030065635.1. Taxonomy (GTDB): domain Bacteria; phylum Cyanobacteriota; class Cyanobacteriia; order Cyanobacteriales; family Xenococcaceae; genus JASJDJ01. The sequence goes on along the minus strand of JASJDJ010000009.1, from coordinate 50,690 downwards.
TTACTTTAACTTTAGTGGCACTGGTAACACCCTAAACTGTAACAATCCGATTGTTCGGGGCATGGTGCTTGATTGTCTGCGCTATTGGGCAGCAGAATATCATATCGATGGCTTCCGCTTTGATTTAGCAGCAATTTTAGGACGCGATCCCTGGGGAGCACCTCTAGCTAACCCACCCCTGCTCGAAACTTTAGCTTTTGACCCAATTCTGGCTAATTGTAAACTTATTGCCGAGGCTTGGGATGCTGGCGGTCTGTATCAGGTCGGTTCTTTCCCTGCTTATGGACGCTGGGCGGAGTGGAACGGTAAATACAGGGATAGCATTCGTAAATTTCTCAAAGGTGATGGCAATAATTGGGATGTTGCCCAACGCCTTCAAGGTTCACCAGATCTCTATGCTGCATCTGGCAGAGCTCCGGCAACCTCAATTAATTTTATTATTGCCCATGATGGTTTTACCCTGATGGATTTGGTTTCTTATAACAGCAAGCATAACGAAGCCAATGGGGAAAATAACAATGATGGGAGCAACGATAATGATAGTTGGAATTGTGGTTGGGAAGGTCCAACAGATGACCCTGGAATTAATGCTTTGCGCGAGCGACAAGTTAAAAATGCTCTGGCAATGTTGATGGTTTCTCAAGGGGTGCCGATGATCTTGATGGGTGACGAAATGGGGCGCACCAAAGGCGGGAATAATAATACTTACTGTCACGATAACGAACTAAACTGGCTAGACTGGACTTTGTTAAAGAGCAATGCTAACCTGTTTGAGTTTTGTCAAAATTGTATTGCTTTCCGCAAAGCCCATCCCGTTCTGAGAAATCAAGCTCACTTTCAGCATCGTGACTATATTGGTAGTGGTTATGCTGATATTACTTGGCATGGCACAAAAGCTTGGAATGTTGATTGGTCTGCTCACAGTAAAACCCTGGCATTTATGCTTTGTGGTAAACACGCAAAACAAGGTATAGTTGAAGATAATTATATTTATGTAGCGATGAATATGCATTGGGAAGCTCATTGGTTTGAAATTCCAGGGCTGCCAGAGGGAATAATGTGGCACGCCTTTGCCAATACAGGCGTTGCTTCACCAGAAGATAGCTTTGAACCTGGTTCCGAACCTGTTTTGGAAAATCAATCGGGTTTGTTGATGGGCGATCGCTCCGTCGTTATTTTAGTGGGCAAGTAAAACTTATCAAAATCCAATATAAGCACTTACAAAATCTAAAATTGAAATTATGGCTTTCAACGTAACTCTAGAAATCACCGACGATATTGCTAAAATTACTCTATCTGGAGAGTTAGATGCGAGTGCGGCCAAGGTTTTCCAAGAAAAGGTTGAGGAAGCAGCCAAGCAGGATTTAACTAAGCTTGTCCTGATGATGCAAGACCTTGAATATATGGCTAGTGCTGGTTTGCGCGTGCTAGTGTTTTCCAAACAAAAAATGGGTTCTGATGTTGATATTTATGTCGTCAGTCCCCAAGAAATGGTGATGGATACTCTAGAAAAGACGGGCTTCCATCACAGTGTAATTGTGTTAGACAAGTACGATCCTGCCCAGATAGGATAAGTTTGTGGCTAGTGAGATGAAAATATACAGAGGTATGCAGACTAGTTAAGTACAGTTTTGGATATTAACCCGACAGGAAATTAATACTAAGTATGGTTAATAAATCTGAATACCTCAGATGAGACATTCTCATTTTAAGTCCAAGCTTGGATTAGTTTTGTTTGCTTTTCCCATTGGCCACTGTTAACACGAGTATCTGTTACTTAAATTGTTGTGATGGAAAGATTGTTTATGGAGCCTCTAACAGTACCTGGAACTTTGGACTCTTTAGGAGCGATCGCGAAGTATGTGATGGCAGCAGCGTCAGAAGCTAGTTTAGATAAAAAAACTTCTTATAAACTTCGACTAGCGGTAGACGAAATTGCTACCAACATTATTGTTTATGCTTATCAGCAAGCAAACTATGAAGGGTCAGTGAACTTGCGAGCTAAGATCGACGAACAGAGCCTTACTATTTACGTCGAAGATACTGGTGTCGCCTTCAACCCTGTAGAAAAAATACCTCTGGAAAAAGAAAATTTACACAAGCCTCTCGAAGAGCGACCTATTGGCGGACTAGGATTATATCTAGCTGTTGATGGCGTCGATAAGTTTTTCTATGAAAGAGTAGGCGATCGCAATCGCAACATTTTTGTAGTCAATCGCACAAAGAGCTAAAATTTAAGGAATTTCAGAGAAAAACCAAAAATGTTCAAAGTAAGCTGACACCATTTAAGTTAAATGATTCTTGAGAAATGATTGGGAAGATTAGGAAAAAAATATAAAACTCAGAAAAGATATCATGTTACAAAAACGTTACTTGCAACAGTTATCCTGTCAAAAACATCCTAATTTTTCAAATACTATTGCAAAGCAATTTATAACAAAATAGCATCAACATATATCATTTTTACACTAATAGTTGTGTAATTTATTAATTTTTCTTTTTTTTAATAATCCCCCAAGTGTTTACTAGAGATAACTATGAGCGTTGAGAATCAATCTAAAAAACAGCTAATCGAAGAATTAAATTTGCTCAAAAGAGAGATCGCTCAACTCAAAACCAACAAAGCTGCGTTTGAGTCTCAAAGAAAGCTACTCGATAATTTAGTAGAAATGGCACGCTACTCAAAAGGGGGATCTTCGTTGCAGAAAGATAATTTGTTGGAAAATTGGATGGAGATCGCCCAGTCTTATGAAGGAAAGAACCTGCTGAATGAATCTTTACAAAACGTGCTAGATGTCTCCGTCAATCTAACAAATGCCGAGAAAGGTAGTTTATTTTTACTAGATAGTAATAAGGTTGTTACTCATAGCATTCTAACTCGTTCTCAGGTAACACCAGGGGAGCGCCAACAGCTAATTGGGACTGTTTTAGATCGGGGTCTGGCTGGTTGGGTCGTTCGTCATGGCACGGTAGCATTGGTCGCTGATACTGAACAGGATGAGCGCTGGCTAAACCTGCCCAATCAACCTTACACTGTTCGCTCAGCGTTATCGCTTCCGATTCTCAGAGGCGAGGATTTGCTGGGTATTATTACCCTACTCCACTCTCAACAGAATTTTTTTAGCACTGAAACAGCCGAACTTATGGAGATCACTGTCAACCAGATTGCCCTAGTTCTGGAAATAGCCTGCCGCAGAATCGAAAAAGCTGCTTTTGAAGTTCAAAGTGAGCTACTCGAGCAACTGTTGGAGATAGTACAATCTTCACATAAGGAAGGATTAATGAAATCCTCTTTGCAAACTGTGTTAGATATCGCTGTCGAGCGAACTGGCTCTGAAAGTGGCAGTCTTTTTTTACTAGATTCTTCCAAGAGAGTTACCGATGCAATAATCTCTCGGACTGAGGTCACACCAGAACAGCGAAATCGCCTCATTGGTAACGTTCTCGATAAGGGCTTGGCTGGCTGGGTCATTCGGAATAAAAAGCTGGGATTGATTTTTGACACCGAATCCGATCGGCGCTGGCTAAACCTACCCAATCAACCTTACACTGTTCGTTCAGCCCTATCAGTTCCAATTCTCAGAGGTGGAGAGGTACTGGGCATTATCACCCTACTCCACTCTAAAAAAGAGCATTTTACCTATCAAACAGCTAATTTGATGGAAATGACTGCCGATCAGATGGCTCTTCTTTTAGAAAATGCTCGGCTCTACGCCAAACTGGAAAAGTATTCACAAGCCCTCAACGACGAACTAGAAAAAGGGCGGGAAATTCAGATTGATTTTCTTCCCTATGAAATTATACAGCCACCCAATTGGGAAATTGCTGCTTGTTTTTATCCTGCCAAGCAGGTATCTGGGGACTTCTATGACACTTTTTTGCTGCCTGATGATAATGTAGGGTTAGTAATTGCCGATGTGTGTGATAAAGGTGTGGGGGCAGCACTATTCATGGCTCTGATGCGTAGCTTAATTCGAATTTTTTCTACTCAAGCTAAATTACAAGGACGTACTTCAGTTATTTTAGAAGAGAATCGACCAACTCCAGATGGTTGGCTGGGTGAGTCGATGCTAATCAACTTGTCTCATCTTGAAGCTCTTCAAGCTGTTTCACTGACTAATAACTACGTTGCCCAAAATCACTGGCAGATGAGTATGTTTGCTACTATGTTTTTTGGAGTCCTAGATTCAAAAACTGGGTTGCTGAGTTACATAAATGGGGGACATGAACCGCTGTTTGTCGTTGGAAAATCTGGGATAAAGAAAACTCTCAAAAATACGGGTCCAGCAGTGGGCATGATGCCTGATATGAAGTTCAAAATTCAACAGATTCAGTTAGAACCAGGTGAGATCTTAATTGGTTACACTGATGGCGTGACTGAAGCAAGAAACCCTGATAGAGCTTTATTTACCAGCAAGCGATTTATATCACTTCTAGAACAGCCTGCTGTTTCTGCGTCTGACTTGCTCGAGAGAATCACAAGAAATTTGTTTCGTTACATTGACGATGCCCCACAGTTTGATGACATTACTATGCTAGCCGCGCAGAGACTTTCTCTTTGATTCATCGGTAGGTTTCTTGACGAAATTTTTGATATCGGTCATATTTCATAGTGAGGAGAGTCTGAATTTAGTTGGTATCTTCATTTTCTCCCTATTTGCTCTTCACTCTCTCTCTGTTTTCTCTTCTCACCTTTTCGTTAGTCTAAACTACAGTTATTTATTTTCCGTAGTCCATTTCATCAATTTGTAGAGAGAGTTTAACTTTGCTGCTACATCTGGGGGTTGGGAAGTGAAATGAATGTAAAAACTATTTTTCTCTGCTGGTTTCCCTATGACCTTGGCATAAACATCTTCGCTAGGTTCAGCTTGTTTGTTTGGTGCCAATAAGTTCAGTTTGATATTACTAAGTCCAGTTGGGATACCTTGCTGTTCCTTGTTCTCAGATTGGACTTGAGCTTCATTAGCTGAAAGCTGGATTATACTTCCCTTAAATTGGCGCTCGCTAACATCCTTTCCCTTCAAAATACTATACTGAATTGGTATTGGTTCGGAAAGGGTAAAAAATACTTCTTCTACTTGAGGGAGAAAAAGATTATATTCTCCAGCTATACCGGTGACTCGATAGATGATAATAGGTTTTTTTGCTCCTTTGGGCAATACTTTTTTGTCTTCTTGGGCGATCGCAATTGATTGAGAATCTTTGAAAGTCTGCTCTGAAATGAGAATTTGACCACCTAATGTATAGGATTCAATTCGATAAGTCAGGTTAACTTGACTGCCAACTACACCGTATTTACTGCGTTTTTCTGAGCCGATATTCCCCACTACCACTTCGCCTGTGTTGATTCCAATTCCCATTTGTATTTGGGGTAAATTCATTTGTTTCAGTTGTTCGTTAACTTCAACCATTTTTAACTGCATCGCGCAAGCGCAGGCAATGGCACGAGTCACATCATCTTCTCTAACTGTAGGCGCCCCAAAGAGAACCAAAATTCCATCACCCTGGAATTCATCAATTGTCCCCTGGTACTCAGTGATGACATCTGCCATATGGCATAAATAAATGTTAAGGAGCTTAATCACATCTTCAGGGAGCAATCGTTCTGATGTAGCGGTGAATCCTCTTAAATCTGACGTTAGTATGGTGATTTTTCGCCTTTCACCGCCGAGTTTTAAACCTTCTGGACTTTCTAGTATATTGGCTACAACCTGATCGGTCAGATAGCGTCCAAAGGTTTTCCGAATTTCTTCAGCAGTGCGGGCCACGTAAGCCGTGATCGCAGCCACCGACCCCCCTAGACCCAAGAATGCTGGGACTACAGGAAGCCACCAACCTTCCAAGAAAGCAACGTAGGTGCTGCCTAACAAGACAACTCCAGCGATCGATAGGCCAGTCCAGCCATACCAAGAGAGGTTTTTTTTTTCTCCGATATATCGCGACTGCCAGCGTAAAGTCGCACCAATTCCAGACCAAAAAAAGATCCACAAACACTCCTCTAACTCTGACCAGTTTTTAAATAAGGGGCGATTCTCCAGGGCAGCACTGATAATCTGGCTAGTAAATTGGGCATGAATTTCCAAACCAGTAAGAGGTTTGGGGATATCGTGCAGACCAGCACTGTAAGGAGTGTAGAATAAATCTCTAGAACTTTCACCTACGTAACCAATCAAGATGATGCGATCGCGTCCCCAGTTGGATGGTACGCGATCTCGGAGAATATCCATTAGAGAAACAGTATCGAAGTAGCCACTTGGACCTCGGTAATTCAACAAAATTTGATATCCACCTGAATCAGCTCGTACATAACCGCCGTCATTAGCAGCAAAAGGAGTAAATATGGCTTTTCCCAACTGCCAACGATCGTTATTTCCCTCCAGTGGTCGGGGAGCAATATTTTGATGTTTGAGATAATGTAAAGCTAGATGCAAACCTAAACTATAAACAGTTTCCCCATTAGCAGACAAGTAAATCAAACCGCGCCGTACTTTGTTGTCTGAATCAAGAATCAGATCGTTAGCACCGACTTGACCCTTTTCTTTGAGAACAGGAGGTGGAGCAACTGTCTGGAGGCCTTTCTCCCCAGCAACTTTCTGAATACCTACTAAATTGGGAGTAGATTCAAATACCCGCACTAATTGCTGATGACCAGGCTCTACAGGTAAGTCTCGATAAACATCTAGACCAATAGCTCTCGGTTGCTGGGCTTTAAGTTTCTCTAACAACTTAGCACTGACTCCATCAGGAATAATTGCTGTTTTTAGCTCTTGCAAGTCTGCCTCATTTATACCAACAAGTCTAATACGATCGTCAGTAGCTTCTTGGGGGCGCGAGCGCATATACTGATCGAAAATTGCCCATTCCCAGGACTGTAACAAACCAAACCAGCGCAGTAAAATTACCAATATGGTGATACAAGGAGTAGTAATCCACACCCCGCGCCCCTGCCAAAAAAGCAATTTTAATTTTGCCCACATAAAAATCCGAAGAAATTTAAAAATACTTTTGTCATTTGCTGCCTTAACTTGGCAATTTTTACTCCAAAAGTTCATTTAGATAGAGAACAGAAGAATTTTCAGCCTTGCAACACGCTAAGATTGGTTTTTTAGCAATTTTTTCCAGATCGATCGAGCTTAGAAATTCTTCCCATTCCTCTGGATTTTCAGTAGATAATTGAGCGACTATGTCCAAAGCATCATGCCAAATCCTCTGCTGTGCATATAATTCAGCTTGTTCTAAAAGTGTTTTTCCCGCTAGTTGTAGCTTTAGGGATAAATCAATTTCAGTGGGTTGAAGCACACCCTCGACCGCATAATCTCGAAGTCTGTCTTGGGAATTACAAACCAGAGATAAAGTCCAGAAATAATCTCTATCTGTTTTTAGGTCAGCATTTTTAGGTATGCCTAATTTAATTATGCCAGCAGTAGAAGGTAGTTCGAAGGTTGCTGAGTAAACCTCATTCCCCAAATCGTCTTTGACTAAAAATTTTCCCAACTCTGCTGTATTTTCAGGAATATACCAATACAATATCGGACTAGTAGTAGCAGTTAAGCCTACATTTGTTCGGTTAGGCATTAAAGGTGTTAGAGGAATTTCTTCAGCTTCTGCATATGTCTTTATACAAGAATTAGTGCGTGTACCACCTCCAGCTGTTGTTTCAGGAGCTCCTCGTTTATTAGTAGGTGGAAACTCTAGACTGATTATCATTGAAGATGATTGTGCCAGTAACCTTGATGGAAAGCCTGAGATGACTGTCACAACTTGGGATATAACAATTGTCAAAATTCCCATAGATTGATAGTACTTCTGCCAAATCATAATTTTTATATTTCAATTCAAGTAATTGACACTCCCACCGCTAAATTTAGAGCAAATCGTTTAGATTTGCTCTAAATTTTAACGGGGGATTCTTGATTCATCGAGTCTCCATTAGACGACAGGGTTGCCCCAATTGCCCAAGAGGGAGTCTCTCCCCAAGCGTAGATTCCGACGTGCCCCGTCGTATTTAGTCCTTTTTTCAGGATATTGATGCTGGCTGCAATATCTCTATCCTCAACATACCCACACTTACAGACATGAGTACGGGTTGATAGAGATTTATGAATTCTCGTTCCACAAACTGGACAATCTTGACTAGTGTAGTGTGGTGGAACAGCAATGGTTATTTTGTCAAACTTCCAGCCAAAATATTCAATCCAACTGCGGAACTGTGTCCAACCAGCATCAGATATAGACTTCGACAATCTACGATTACGAACTAGGTTTCTCACATTTAAGTCTTCATAGGCGATGCAATCATTAGAAGCACATACGCACCTTGCTAACTTCACAGCATGGTCTTTACGTTGCCTACTTACTCTTAAATGTTGTTTGGCTTTGGCTATTCTAGCTTTATGGTAATTATTAGATTGTCTCTGTTTGGTTTTGACCATCTGCTGACCACTTTTCCCTTTATTGGGGTTCTGGTACTTACGAGATAGTTTCCTCCCTAGACGATTAAGTTTTTGTTCGCTCTTACGATAAAACCTGGGGTTTTCTTCTGTATGACCAAAACTGTCGGCATAGAAATATTTAAGCCCCATATCTAAGCCAACAGCTCTACCTGTAGGCTGCATATCTTCTTTGATTTCGATAGATATACAAAACTGACAGTAGTAGCCATCGGCACGACGAACTAATCTTACTCGTTTAATTTGTTCTGGTTGATAGAAATAGATATCTCGACTACCAACAAGCTTGACCTTCCCAATATTATTTTTATCGGTAAAGGTAATATGCTTTTTAGTTGTCTGATCTAGTTTCCATCCAGATTGCTTATATTCAACCGAACGAGAATATTTTTTGAACTTAGGAAAACCTTTTTTGCCTGGTATCTTTTTCTTGCAGTTGTCAAAAAATCTAGCAATACTAGACCAAGCTCGTTCAGCAGATGATTGTCTAGCAGTAGAATTTAATTGATTAGCAAAGACAAACTCTTTAGCTAAGATGCGACAATATTTGTTGAGGTCATATTTATTAACCCCTTTATTGTCCATCCAGTATCTAAGAGCTTTGTTTCTGACAAATTGACCAGTCCTAATCGCTTCATCAATTGCTGTCAGTTGATATTGCTTTGCTTTGATTTTGTATTCAATGACAATCATATTTTTATACTATCATAAAACGCACAAAATTAGAACTGCTTATTGGTAAGTTCGCTTTCATGAGGGGATGTGTGCGGAATTTATTTCCGCACTTTAAAAGCCCCGTCTCCCGTTAAAAATTACAGCTAAAGCTATAATTTTATAAACGGGAGTCTTCCCGCTCACGTAAGATAAAAAAGGCTCTACTGAACCTGCAATGTAAAACTGTTAGAAACTAGTCATTAAAAGTCTTGCGGTGCAAGAGTTTGAGGTCTTGATAGTTGGATTTTGTATATGTTTTCCTAAATTCGTTTACTTATAAGCCTTTTAGCCAAATTCAACACTGTAATACCAATTCACTTTAACTTTGCTAATAATGAATTCCACTAAATTAGAGTTTGTACTAGTTCAATGTATAGCTTTCATTTAGTGAATTGGTATAAGGAATGAGAATTAAATAAGCTCCAGAATTATGTCCCTTGTGGTTGAGCAGTGTAATTCCATTGTGGCAAATAATAGACCTGTTGTGAAATACTATGCTCTTTTTCTAATACAGGCTGCAATCGGGCGCATCCAGCGATTAGCCTGAGAGCGATCGATGTCAAACAGGACTCCAGCCAAATCAAAAGTGGGATAGCACTTTACCTTAAATCGGCTTTTTTTCAACCATGCCAAAATTAAAATAAAGTGTATTGGATTGAAAAGTATACACCGTTTTCTTGTAAACTATCGCCGCGTTTATCCACTGCTACTAAGGGAATGCCCCAGTCTAAACGAGCATTGAGACGATTTCCCTGCTGCCATAGCAAGCCCACGCCAGTAGATACTAATGTATTGTCATCGGGGTTAGGAGAGTCATTATTCCAGCTAGTGCCAAAATCGATAAAGGGTGTAAGCTGTAACAAGCCTTGAATTGCTGTAGCGCGCAAAATCGGCAAACGGACTTCACCAGTCAGTGACAGACCATTATCGGTCAGTAAAAAATTCTCCCGATAACCGCGAACAGTATTCTGACCTCCCAGTCCAAATTGCTCTAACGGTAGTAGTTCATCACCAGTCAGTTGAATATTACTACTGAATAAGAGCAAAGTCTCTGGCGCAAGCAAACGTACCCATTGTGCCTGACCACGCCAGCTAAAGAAGCGACTATCTGGAGCATTGGAGTTAGTAGTTGCTCCCAACACATCTAGCCCTAAACTCAATTCAGAAAATATGGCGAATACATCGCGATTTCCTCGATTTGTCCATTCTTGAGAAAAGCGCAATGCCGAGATATTGGTTCTGCCATCTTCATCCGCACCTGGGGAGGGAAAACCTACTGACTCACCAATGAGGTCTTCTAGAAACTCCGTCTTACTACGCCTATGGGAAAAGGTAAGACCCAATGCCAACTCTTGGTTAGGCGTTTGTATGAGAGGTTGTCGAAAACTTAGGGCATAGTCCTGAGTCTCAGACTGAATATCGAGAAAGTTAAAAGGATCTTCCACGACCTCACTATTGGTATAGTCAGCCACGAGACTTAAAGAACCATTACGAGCATTAACAGGTAAGTTATAGTCTAGGGTGATTTCATCACTACCGTCGGTGTTAAGGTATTCGATTTCCACTCTATCTCCTAACCCAAATAGGTTGGCTTCGGCGAGTCCAACACCGCGCTGCCAACTTCCGACACTGGGGGAACGGTTATTATTAGTTATCAGATCGACGGCAAAAGTATCGGCTATAGTTACATCGACATCTAAAATACTGGTTCCTGGTTCGGTGCCTGCGGATAGTTCCGCAGAAATATTTTCAATTAACGGGTCGAGTTGAAGAAGTTGCAGTGCTTCCAGCAGCTTTTCTGAATTTAAGGGAGTTTCACTAGCCCGTGATAACCGCTTAATTATATACTGAGGATTAAGACGTTCTGAATTTCTAACATTTATCGTTTCTAGACGACCTTCAATCACCTGGATCTGAACTATCCCATCTGTCAGTGTTTGTGGTGGAATATAAGCTCCCGAAAAGAGATATCCTCGGTCATTGTAAAGTTGAGTAATAATAGAGCGAACCTGATATAACTCCACCACAGTCAAAGGACGATTAATATAAGGAGCGGTGACTTCTGCTAGCTCTGCTTCGCTAAAAACAGTACTGCCAAAAACTTCAAACCCCTTGACAGTAATTGTTTCAGGTATTTCATTTTGAGGCGGTTCTGGCACAATCGGTGGTAGGATTGGGGGGGTTAATAAACTATCCGTCGGTGGCAGTGAAGGAGAAGGAACTGGTTTTTCTTCTAGGGGAGAATTTCCTGGAAAGACATTTTGAGACAAGATAACCTCAGCCATCGCACTATTGCCAGAATACAAAGGCATAATAATGGTACAAATTAAGCCATAAAGCCAAATTAAGTGGCGATAAATAATGCCGTTCGCCGAATGATAACAAGAAACCATTCTATTCTATTAACAGTAAAGTCTTTAGATCCTAAAATATTATCTTTGGCTGTAATGGGAATTGGACAGAAAAAATTATCCCATAATGTGGCATTGGTCACAAGTTAAGGAAATCAGAAAAAAGTCAAGAGAAAAACCAAATCGTGTAAATATGCTTTATCTCTAGAATTAGAAGATGACGGGTTTGATTTCTGTTTCCAGCAAGAGTGAACCCCAGGGTCCAACCCACATGAGGTAAGGTTTCTGTTTTAAGCGATCGCTCTTTTTGTGAGAAATGCGGGTGACATTACGGTAAAAATACGTGGTTACCACGCTCTCGTATTTTTACTTTGTAAAATTTTGTTTCTAAATTTAGAGAATTTCATAAAAATAAAAGATAATCTTCATATAAAACTTTTTCAGTAAAAATACTTAAGTTAATATTAATTATTAACTTAAAAATTGCTTTTTTGCTTTAAAGTAAATCCAACGTTATGTATGACATCTGTCTTCAGTAATTAGAAGAAAAAACCATAAAGTTAAATTGATACAAAATTTAACTTTAATTATGCTTTGTGACTTAAAACCTGACTGCCTGACACAAGCGACTCCAAGTATTACCCTGTATAGGTTCTGCGATTCTTTACTAAAAGGTCTTTTTGGGATGACATGATTGGTTAAAACGATTGAGTTACCGTACTAGAGAAATCCAATTTCCACGAAAAATCAAGAGTTTGACATAGATGTGTCAGGCAGTCAAGACTTAAAACTGTTTTGTATTAATTTTAATCACAAATAACAAAGTAATTCAATCAATGAAAAATATTCTATTCGTTTTATCAGAGTGGGGATACTGGGGTGAGGAACTCATTGGTCCTTTACAAGCCTGTGATGAGGCTGGATACGAAATCACCTTTATAACCCCCACTGGTAAAAAGCCAACTCCACTATCTGTTAGCTGCGCTCCTGGTTATATCGATCCCCCTTTAGGTCGTTCAGTGACCTCAGAGAGTATGGGAGAAAAAACTACTAATGTCGATAAGTCAGATCGATTGAATAATCCCAAAAGTCTCAATGATTGGTTTCCTCTCAGAGCTTATCCTAGCTCTCCCACCTTTCTCAGAGATATGGAAGCCTATTATCAAAAAATAGACAAGATTATCGCTGAAGAACTGGTAAACTACGATGCTTTAGTAATTGTTGGTGGTAGTGGTGCCCTAATCGATTTAGCTAATAATTCTAGATTGCATGAACTCATTTTAGGGTTTGTTAAGCTAAATAAGCCTATTGCTGCTGAGTGTTATGGAGTTAGCTGCCTAGCATTTGCACGAGACTTTCGCGAGAAAAAGAGCTTGATTTGGGGCAAGCACGTCACTGGTCATCCAATTGATTATGACTACTTAGATGGAACGGGATTTGAAGGACCCCATGCCATTGATGGCTCTAACAAAGGCTTTGGCGACGGTTATATCAATTTTGGTCCACCTTTCTATCCTCTAGAATTTATCCTCCGGGATGCCGTTGGACCCGATGGAGCTTTTATTGGCAACGTAGGGCATCAAACTTCTGTAATTGTTGATTATCCTTTTATCACCAGTCGCTCAACAGCTTCTTCGGTTGAGTGCGGTCAAAAGTTAGTGGAAGTTCTAGAAAAAGGACTTACCCGCTACGGATGGTAGAACTTAATTAATTACTCAATACGGCGGGATTTATGACTCAGAAAACTGGTCGATTTGCAATTCTCGAACAATTTCTGGTAGATGGTCTTCACTATATGTTTGGTAACCCTGGTACAGTAGAGCAAGGGTTTCTAGATGCTCTGTGGGATTATCCAGACCTCAAATACATTCTGACATTACAAGAAACTGTTGCTGTTATGACGGCAGACGGTTATGCTAGGGCAACTAAAAAGCCAACATTAGTACAAATTCACAGTGGTGTTGGTTTAGGGAATGCTATTGGTTCAATATATCAAGCCATGCGAGGTCACTCTCCTTTAGTGGTTATCGGAGGAGATGCGGGCATTAAGTATATGGCAATGGATTCCCAGATGGCAGCAGATTTGGTAGGGATGGCAGAGCCAGTGACCAAATGGTCGGCTATGGTCATGGAACCATCCTCGCTGCTACGAATGCTGCGCCGAGCCATTAAAATTGCTGCTACCCCCCCGATGGGTCCTGTATATCTCTGTCTGCCTCAAGATATCCTAGATGCTCCTATAGTAGAGCCAATAGTTCCTACCTCGATCCCCTCTACTCGCGTTATGCCAGAAGAGGAGACAGTCAAGGAAGTAGCCCAGATGCTAGCTGCTGCTAACAAACCCATGATTTTTGTTGGGGATGGGGTGGCTTATTCTGGGGCGCAGGATGAATTAACCAAGGTAGCCGAAATTCTGGGAGCAGAGGTTTGGGAAGCAGATTCTGGCGAACTAAATATGAGCTACAATCATCCTCTCTATCAGGGAATGACCGGTCATATGTTTGGCTCTGCCAGTCGCCCAATTATGGAGAAAGGTGACGTTAACTTGGTTTGTGGTACTTACATTTTGCCAGAGGTATTTCCAGAACTGACTAATGTTTTTGCTCCAGAAGCTAAGGTGATTCATCTTGATTTGAATGCTTATGAAATTGCTAAAAATCACCCTGTAGATCTGGGAATTGTCAGCGATCCCAAGCTAACTCTAGCAAAACTGGCAGAAGCCTTAGAAAGGTTAATGACTCCCCAACAAAAAAGTTCGGCTCAGAAAAGAGCAGCAGAGATTGGCAAAGCTAAGGAAACAAAATTAGCCCAGGCTTTAGAAGCAGATAAGGCAGTGCGGGATGAAGTGCCTTTGCATTTTTCTCGTTTTATGGAAGAGTTAGCACCTCACCTACCAGAGGATGCGATCTTCTTCGATGAAGCTCTAACTTGTTCTCCGCCAGTAGTGAGATATTATCCTCCCACCAAGCCAGATTCTTATTTTCTGACTCGTGGTGGTTCTCTGGGAGTGGGGATTCCTGGAGCAATTGGGGCTAAACTAGCCAATCCTGACAAAACAGTGATTGGATTTACAGGAGACGGCGGGAGTATGTATACTATTCAGGCTCTCTGGACAGCAGCTCGGCACAATGTCAATGCCAAATTTATTATTTGCAATAACCGTTCTTACAAACTTCTGCAATTAAACGTCCAGGCATATTGGAAAGAGCAGAATATAGAACCCCATGATTTCCCCCTCAGTTTCGACTTATCTAAGCCAGTAATTCGCTTTGACGAACTCTCCCGCTCAATGGGAGTTGAAGCTGTCCGAGTTGAAACAGTGGAAGAAATTGCTCCTGCAGTTAAAAAGGCATTAGAGCATGATGGACCATTCCTAATTGACGTTGTTATTGAGAGTGATGTTCGCCCCGAAATGATTGGAGTTAAATGCGGTCAGTAGTCAGTAAGTAGTCACTACGCCTTTCAGGTCGTAGGGCTACTTTAAAGTAAAATTGGTTGCTAGTTTATTCGGTTATTTGGCAAAATTATACTATTTTGCCAAATAAAATCTGAATAGTTAGTTAATTTCCCGTGCATAAAGTCTTTAAAGCATCCAAAAAATTTATATTTCTCAAGTAAGAGCGTCTTCCTGAAACTCGACGGCATGTTGTTAGCTACTCACAGCTCTTTCCAAACCAGCTGTGGGAGGCTTAAATATCAAATGGAACCAAGACCTATGAATTTTGAAGAATCTTTTGATTATATAGTAGTTGGAGCTGGTGCTACAGGATGCGTAATTGTTAATCGCCTCAGTGCTAACAGCGATTTAAAAGTCCTTCTATTAGAGGCTGGTGGTCCTGATGAAGATCCCAATATTCATAACCTCAATGGTTTTATTAGTCTTTGGGGTACCGATCGCGACTGGCAGTTTTTAACTGAACCCCAAGAAGGTTTAAATGGACGCGAGATTTTTATTACCCAGGGTAAAGTTGTGGGTGGAGGTAGTTCTGTTCATGCCATGATGTATGTGCGGGGAAATCGCCGTAACTTCGACCAGTGGGCATCTCTGGGTAATGAAGGGTGGAGTTACGATCGCGTACTACCCTACTTTAAGAAATCGGAACACTACGAAGAAGGTGCATCTACCTATCACGGAGCTGATGGTACTCTAAGTGTGCGAAAATGTCCCGAACTAACTACCGTGGCTGAGGCTTTTATAGATGCCTGTGTGGAACGGGGCTATAGCGGAAATGACTGGGATTTTAATGGAGCTCAACAAGAGAATGGAGCTTCGGTAATGCAGTTTAACATTACTGCTGACGATCGGCGTTGTAGTAGTGCTTCGGCTTTTCTTACTCCGATCCTCAATCGTCCGAACCTGAAGGCGCAAACCCACGCTGAAGTTACAAAAATTCTGTTTGAAGGCAAGCGAGCAGTAGGCATTGAGTATATTCAAAACGGACAAACTCACCAGGTAAGAGCGGAACGGGAAGTGATTATCAGTGCGGGAGCGTTTCTCTCGCCTAAGCTGTTAATGCTTTCTGGTATTGGTTCTGGTTCACATCTGCGATCGCACAATATTCCTGTACTAGTGGATTTACCAGGGGTAGGACAAAATCTACAGGATCATATGCGCTTGCAGGTAATATACAAGTCCCACAAAGAGTTGCCAGTTCCAACTTTACTCTGCGAGACTGCACTATTTACCAGTACGCGACCTGATATTCCCCCAGATCTACAGATTAACTTCAGTGCGGGGATTCCTGGCTTTCCGCCTCCCGAATATCCCTTTGAAGGGCCTTTTTCTATCTTCGTGCCGATTCTGATTCAGCCCCAAAGTCGGGGTGAGGTCAAACTGCGATCGAGTAATCCCCAAGACAAACCAATTATCGACCCTAAATACCTCTCGGCTGAGATCGATCTTCAGACTTATCTGCGAGGCATTGAAATTTGTCGAGAAATTGCCAATACTAAAGCTTTTGCCGATTTCAATAACGGGGAAGTTACCCCAGGAGTTGGTGCCGATGCGGAGGAATATGTTCGCCAGTATGCGGAGACTATTTGGCATCCTGCGGGTACTTGCCGAATGGGATACGATTCTCTGGCGGTAGTAGACCCCCAACTGCGGGTACATGGGGTAGAAGGCTTGCGGGTTGCCGATGCTTCGATTATGCCCAATGTTACCAGTGGTAACACATACGCTCCTTGCGTGATGCTCGGCGAAAAGCTAAGTGCAGAGTTAAAAGACTCTTTTTAAATATTAATGATTTAGATAATTAACTAATTAATACTAACAATGTCTAGAGAAATAGAAACAGTAGAACAACTATATAATTTCTTGGCAGTAGGGGACATTGAAGGAGTTATCGATTTAAACTCAGAAGATACAGTCTGGGACATTGAAGGAGATCCAGATCGACTTGCCTTTACCGGCACCTGGGAAGGTCGTCAAGGAATAGCAGATTGGGTGCAAACTCAGCAAGGAGTGTTGCAAATCAATGAGTTTACTCCCTTGGAATTTCTCCAAAATGGAGACCGAGTAGCCGTCAGAATTAGAGAGCGAGGTCAGTCTCCTTTTACGAATGTACTCTATCAAGATGATTTGACCCAGCTATGGACAGTTAACAGCGAGGGAAAAATCACTTCCTTAGAAAGTATCTACAATACCTACGTCTTCAATCAGAGTTTTGCTAATGTAGAACCCAACTCGATTCTGCCCAACGATATCTTGGGACAAGAGGTAGAAATCGATACTAATGCTGACTCCGAAGTTTCCTTAGAAATAGTTGAAGACTTTTGGACTGCTTTAGCAGAAGGAGAAGAATTTGGGAGCTATTTAGCAGAAGATGTAGTTTGGACTTATGGTTCGACTGGTGACAGAGATTTATTGGACTTTACTGGAGTATTTGAAGGAACTGAGGGAGTGGAAGAATGGGTCTTTGAGTTTGAGGAGGACATCGAACTGGGAAAAATCAGTATCGATGAGACCTTTGTTGAAGGCAACCGAGTATTGCTGCGCTTATTTCAAGATGATGCCACAGTCAAGTCCAACGGCAATCAGTTTGACCAGGATATTTTGAGTTGGGTGACAGTGGAAAACGGTGAAATCCAGTCCGTGGAAAACATAGTTGATAACAATATTGCTATTGAAGCATCTTTTCCTGGAGATAATTATCCTTTACCACCTACAGTAACCGAACCATTCCTCATAAGTGCTTTCTTTAGAGATTCGCCAGACAGGCAGATTGCTAGTTTTGATGCCAACGGAAACTTCTTAAGTTTCGCGAGTGGGATTCCCGAACCAGAAGAGGGTGAGATGTTTTTTCTCAATTCGCCAGTAATAGGACCAGATAACTTAGTTTATGTCAGCAGTCAATTAGCTAATGAAATCGTCAGATTCGACCTAGCGGGAAACTATCTGGGAGTATTTGGAGAAGCTAACAATGAGGATAGTGGACTGAGATATCCTACAACGACAACTTTTGGACCAGATGGTAACTTATACGTCAATAGTGGAATTAGTTCTCAAATATTGCAGTTTGATGGAGAAACAGGGGAATTTATGGGACCATTTGTCGAGAGGGTCAATGGATTCCCTGACAATATTGTCGATCCTTTTCCACCGCCAGATTTTACGGACCTAGATTTTGGACCAGATGGAGACCTTTATGTCGGCGTTGTTTATGAAGATGGTGATGATAACCCAGACAATGGTACGGGAACAATTCGTCAGTACGGAGGACCTAACTCTAGTGAACCTGGAGAATTAAAGCAAATATATCCTATCAACCTATTGCCTACTCGATCTGAGTTTGGACCAGACGGAAATTTATATCTGAATGACGGCACACAAAACTCAACCATTTATACTTTTTCGCCAGATTCCGAGCAATCTGGAGAGGAATTGCTGGAAGTTTTTGTGGATGAAGCAACTGTAAATAGCAATTTTCTTGCTATTTACGACGGTGAGCTTTCTCAATCTGGAATCTTTAGTTTGAAATTCAATCGAAATGACGGCAATCTGTATGCCAGTGTAAGTGGATTAGATCCAGAAGTGAGCAATGTTTTTCCCAATGTTACTCAGGTACATATCTACGCCGGACCTAACTCTGATAATCCTGGTGAATTCCTAGGATACTTTAGCGAGACCCAAGTTTCTGGGGAAGACCCATTTATTTCTAATTTTAGCGGACCTTCATTTTCCAATAATACAAGTATTATGCCGATAGAAATAGAATCAAGATTTTACGACCTAGATTTCTATGCCCAAGCTAATCCAGACTTGGCAGAAGATGGTATTGATACCGAAGAAGAATTATTAGAACATCTACAAACCACAGGACTAGCAGAAGGAAGAAAGTTCTCCCCCTATGTAGACCTAGAATTCTATGCCCAAAGCAACCCCGACCTAGCAGAAGATGGTATCGATACCCCAGAAGAACTACTAGAACACTTACAAACCACAGGACTAGCAGAAGGCAGGCGTTTTGCTCCCACTGTAGACCTGGAATTTTACCGCAGTGCCAACCCAGATTTAGACTTGGGGGATGACCTGGTCGCCTATTACGATCACCTAATTACCACAGGTGTAGAAGAAGGACGGGACTTCATATATGATAGTGTTTGGGACCTTAACAGCTTTCTAGCGGCAAATCCAGAGATTAGCGCACAAGTAGGCGGTTCACTCGAAGGAGCATTAGAATACTTACTACTATCTGCCGACGAAAACACTGTTTTGGGTGATATCGGATTCCCCATCACTGCGGTACCTGCCTTCTACAGCCTAGATGCAGATAGTGCCCAGATTCAAAGGGTATCGCAATTTTACCAATTTCTCTTCGTCACAGATCCTCAGTCAATAGAAGCCGCACAGGGATTATTCACCAGGGACTTCGTGATGGACTTCACGGGAGACTCGGCCAAACTGCCCTTAGCGGGTACTTTTGAGGGCATAGGTGGTTTCAGAGAGTGGAAAAAAATCGGACAATCACTGGACATCGGCAGTTTTGTCACCTTGGATTTTTTTGAGAATGGCAATCAAGTGGCAGTGCGTGCAGCCGAAGCTGGGAGACCTCGGCCTTCGAGAGTACCCAACACCTTTAGTCCCACCCACATCTTCACCTTCAATGATGAAGGACTAATAACCGAGTACCGTAGTTACTACAACAGCTACATCTACAACGAGGTTTACGCCGGTTACAATCAAACACCACCGGATGAAGTTCTGTTCCGTCAACCAGTAGAAGTAGATAAAACCGCAGACCCCGAAGCCTCTCTGGCAGTAGCCGAAGATTTTTGGAATGCCTGGATTAACGGAGAAGAATACAGCGACTTTCTGGCAGAGGATGTAGATTGGACTTTCCACCTCTCCCCCTCGCGAGATATTTTGCCCTATGTAGGAGCCTACCAGGGGGTTGCTGGGGTTGAAGAATCCTTAGCCGGTTACGACCAAATCATTCACCCAGGAAACCGTAGCATCGTCGAATCATTCGTTGAAGGGAATCGGGTATTATTACGCATCCAGGAAGAAGATGCATCAATTAGGTCTAATGGCAATGAGTTTGACCTAGATATCTACAGTTGGATGAGTGTCGAGGATGGCAAACTGGTCTCAGTAGAGAATGTGGTGGATAACCATATTGTGGTGGATGCCTTATTCCCAGGAGATAGCTATCCCTTAGGACCCAAACCGAGAACGGAAACACCTACTATCCTGAGTCCAGGACTAGAGGCTAATAGCTTACAAGCTTACAATCAAGATGGTAGCTTTGGTGGACTGTTTGGTGATGCCAACGAATTTGATAGCAATATCATACCCACACAATTGACCAGGGGAGCCGATGGCAATATTTACGTTGCTGATGGCACTGGTAACAGAGTTGTTCGATACGACGGAGTTACTGGAGACTTTCTGGGAGTCTTTGGTGAAGCGACGGAAGATAGTGGTCTTATATCCCCTACTGATGTTGTATTCGGACCTGATGGTAACTTATATGTAACCAGTAACTCTACGGTTTTGAGGTTCAATGGCTCCAATGGTGATTTCATGGGGGTATATGTTGAACGGGATAATGGTTTTGTCGACAACATTGAGTTTGGACCAGATAACAACTTGTATGTCCAGGGTGAACTAGACGGCAGTAATTCAATCCAGGTTTATGAAGGACCTTGGTCTGATAATCCAGGGGAATCCCTCGGCGTGTTCGGCGATACTGAAAACGTCAGAGGAAACCATACTTTTGACTCCGATGGAACACTCTATGTTACTGATCGCAACACCAATCAAGTCTTAACTTTTGCCGGACCTGAAGCAGAAAATCCTGGTAAGTTTTTAGGAGTTTTTGCTGATTTTGGCAGTGACTTTGACGAGCAGACTGATTTTAATCTTTTTGAAGGGAACTGGGGGCAGTTCCGGGAAGATGGGAACTTCTATGTCACCATCTTTGGCTTCAACGACGAGGGAACCCGAATTGAGGAATCTGTTACCTATATCTATGGAGGTCCACAGTCAGAAAATCCCAGTGAATTTCTGGGTATTTGGGATGAGGAAAGTCAAGAGGTTACGATTTTAGATGCCACAACTCCAGTGGAAGTGTTGGTGGAGGATGGTGCTGCAACTAATACCCCAATTGAGCCTTATATCATTGCCACCAACGTAGCTGCTGCAGAAATAGCCAAGTTTGACGAACAAGGAACCTATCTGGGTACTTTAGGAGATGCCAGCAGCCGTGGAAGCGATTTAAACGAACCTAACTTGTTAACCCGTGGACCAGACGGCAATATCTATGTTAACAGTGTTGGCAGCAACGAAGTTCTTAAGTACGATGGTATTACTGGTGAGTTTCTAGGGGGCTTTGGGGATGCTAACGCTGAAGATAGTGGACTACTCTATCCCACCGGCATTAACTTTGGTCCCAATGGCAACTTGTTTGTGGTAAGTGGCGCTACCTCTCGAGTCTTAGAGTATGACGGTGAGACAGGCGACTTCTTGGGCATTTTTGCCGAGCGGGATAACGGCTTCCCGGATAATCTTCTCGATCCATTTCCACCACCACCAGATTTGACCATTATCAAGTTTGGACCCGATGGCAATGCCTATGTGTCAAGCTTTAATGAAGATCCCGATGGCGATCCGAGCAATGGTCGGGGAGCAGTGTTGGCTTATAGTGGACCAAATTCGGATAACCCTGGAGAGCCTCTAGGCGTTTTCGGTGAGTTGCAAAATTTCCCCGGATTTGGACCATCACTGTTTACTTTTGGACCCGATGGCAATATCTACATTACTGCGGCGGGAGGGCCGGAAGACAACATTTATGTCTATAGTGGTCCAGAATCTGATAACCCTGGTTCATTTCTGGGTATTTTCAATGATGCCTTAGACGATCTGCAATCAGTTTATGAAGGTGGCGAGATAACTAATGCGAGTATCCCTGGCATCAGTTTTAATGAAGATGATGGCAACCTGTGGGTCAAGATTGTAGGATTCGATCCCAATATTGGAGGTAGTTCAACCAGATCACTGGAAGAGAATATCTCGGCAATGCTCATTTATGCTGGACCGGATAAAGAAAATGCTGGAGAATTCCTGGGTAACTTTGGTGAAGTACAGGTTCTAGGAGAGGGTATTGGTACTAATACTGGTGGATTGTTAGTAACTGGTAATTTTGTTGGTGCGTCCTTTGAGGAAAATAATGGTCTCGAAGAGGAACCAGAGCCTCGTGTTATCAAATTACAACCACAGGATCCAGAAATTGATGCAGTCCAATACTATCAAATTGATGCGACGGTTGAAAATATCAACGCTCCCAGTGATTCTATTGGCTTTTATCCAGGAGCAGTTTTATTTTCTGCATCTGAGGGTACTGAAGCTTTGGAACTTTTCGGATTTACTCCTGTAATATTTGAAGATTTGGATTTAGAAATTGTCAACAGTACTTCTGCTGATGAATCAGATCGACTGATAATTACCAAAGATACCTCGGAAATACCCAATTTCCCCATCGACGTACCTGAAATCAGAGTCCAAGTTACCTTTGCTGATGAAAATCAGTTTGATTCAACCGATATTAATGAGGTGCTTGATGCCATCGATAATATTGTCGCAATTACTCCCACCAGGTCGACAGGTGGTGAGATTTTTGCTGAGGTAAATGAAGTTCCATTAGATGAATTCCCCGAACCAGAACCAAGTCCAGAACCAACTCCTGTGTTTGGTACCGCAGAAAATGACGTATTGGAAGCAGGATTAAATTTTGGAGTGAGCAATAACCTGATTTTCGCTGCGGGAGGGGACGACCTCATCGATTTGTCTCAAAGCGAAGGGGGGAATCGTGCCTATGGGGGCAGCGAAAACGATACCTTTATTCTGGGTACAGGCGATCGAGTAGTAGGTGATGAAGGTGCGGATCGTTTCTTTGCTCGTGCTGGTGGAGACAATCTTATCACTGGCAGTGCAGGAGCAGACGAGTTCTGGATTGCCACTGGCGAGATTCCCGATGCTGCCAACTCAATTACTGATTTCAATCTTGAGGAAGACGTAATTGGCGTAGGGGGATTGGGTATTAGCTCTGCGGATGAGTTGACTTTCACTCAGGTGGATAACGATACAGCGATCGCTTTTGAGGGTTCTGACCTCGCGACAATCTTTGACGTGCAAGCCAACGAACTCCAGACTTCAGCGACTTTTGCCTTTGCATAACTTCAATGAAAATGGTGTGTAGTTTGTCAACTTTCTAGTTACAAATTACCACCAAGTTCAGAGTGATTTACCGTTCTAGTTGTGAAAATTGGAAATCTTGTGCGATCTTGGCGATCGCTAATTAAATAATGCGATCGCCAATTCAGAAAGAAAGTCCCCCAAAGTTGGGGGATTTAGGGGGCTAAAAAAGTGTCAAACCAAACAAATAAATTAAGACATGAGTTGTGTGTACACGATAGCTTTTGAAGGAAGATTTAGGGGGATCGAATTTAGTAAATTAGACTTCTCAGACAACCTCTTACTCTTAAAGGTAAAAAAATGTTATGAGCAATCAAATTCAGTCATTTGGTTTATTAACAAAAAAACGCGATCTTAGTGACGAACAATTTCATTATCATTGGCGCGAAGTACATGGACCTCTTGGGTTACGGACTTTGCCTGTTGTCAAAAGGTATGTCCAGAACCATCGTATTCCTGGAGAAATTCCTGGATTTCGCCCTGCGCCCTATGAAGGCGTATCAGAAACTTGGTTCGATAAATTAGAAGACGCGCTGAACTTACCTCAGAGTAAAGAGTATCTCGAAGGTTTATATTTAGACGAGCCTAACCTCATCGAAGGAAATACAGGTTTTATGATGACGCGAGAACGGGTAGTACTCGCTGGACCAAAGATTGACCAAGACACCCCCTTGCTCAAGGCACTGTTCATTCTCAAGCGCAAGCAAGGGATGAGCCTTAAAGATTTTGAAGAGGGTTGGCAGAAAATCTACGATCCCATAAATCCGAAGATGAATTTGGTGCGATACGTACAGTGTTATATACTACCAGAAACCTATGAATTTTCGCCCTTTGACGGGGTAGCAGAAATGTGGTGGTCTGACAGAGAAACCTTTGAAAAATCTTGGGCATTGCCAGAAGTACAGTCAGAATTAGATAACTGGCGCAGTCTTCTCGATGAAGAGGCATCGGTAGCTCTATTAATCGAAGAGGCACGGCTGCTTTGGACATAAAACTTAGGAGAAAATGCCAATGACAACCAAAAAAATGATGCGTGCAGCATGGTATGAAAAAAATGGAGCAGCTAAAGATGTACTACAAGTAGGCGAAATGGAAATCCCCGAAGTTGGTGCTGGGGAAGTGCGGGTAAAAGTCTACGCCAACGGCGTTAATCCAGTGGACATGAAGCGTCGGGCGGGACATTGGCATTTCGGTCCAATGCAGTTTCCCCGAATCATACCCCACGATGACGGTGCGGGAATTATCGACGCGGTAGGGGAAGGTGTATCCCCGTCGCGAGTGGGAGAGCGCGTATGGGTATATAACGCCCAAATCGGACGTGCTTTTGGTGCTGGGGCTGAATATGTAGTTGTACCAAACATTCAGGCAGTAAAACTGCCAAAAAATACCGACTTTGCCACAGGAGCTAGTCTGGGAATTCCCGCCTTTACAGCCCATCGCTCTGTTTTTATCGATGGTTCTGTCAAAGATAAGGTAGTTTTCATCGCTGGAGGAGCAGGAGGGGTCGGTCAGTGTGCCATCCAGTTAGCTAAGTGGGGTGGAGCAACGGTGATTACTTCGGTAGGTAGACCCGAACAGGCAGAATTTGTCCGTAGCTTGGGGGCAGATTATGTTCTGAATTATAAAACTGATGACCTTGTAGCTCGGATTGAAGAAATAACTGGTGGAGAAGGTGTAGACCATATTGTAGAAGTAGCATTTGGTAGCAATGTGGAACTAGACACTGCCATAATCAAACCAAATTGCGCGATCGCAACTTTTGCTTCCGACCGAGTTGCCGAACCTACAGTACCAATTATTCCACTGATTAGAAAGGCTGCTACAATCCATTTTGTACTGGTGTATAATTTGCCCGAAGCAGCATGGCAAGCAGCAATAGATGATATTACTACTTGTTTAGAAGCAGAAGCATTACATCCTCCCATCGCGAAACGATTTTCTCTCAATGAAGTCGTCGCTGCCCATGAAGCAGTAGAAAGTGGCAAGATTCTGGGCAAGGTCATAGTAGATATTCACCTATGAAAAACCTATACAAACCTAGTCAGTGACTGCTAGAAATCAACAGTAACCTAAGAAAGTCCAGTTAGTTCAGTTTTAACCCGTCCGCAATAGACAATTCAAGATTAATATTGAAAGGAGTAAGAAATGCTTACCAAGATATTGGCAGAAAAACACTTTAAAACGGAAGAAAGCAGGGGGAGAAATGAAAAGTTTCTATCTTATCTTTAATTCCACCCAGCTACTTAGTTATTGATTAACCAGGTCGAACGGGCGAAGCCTGGCACTGCGCGATCGTCAATAATAATTCAAATAAAAATCAGCAAAAGGAAAGAAATATGCCCTACGTAAAAAGTGATGGTGTCAATATCTATTACGAAACTTATGGCACAGGAAGCCCTGCTCTTGTGTTTCTTCATTCGTTTACCCAAAGCAGCTATGCTTGGGTATATCAGATATTCGATCTATCTCGGGACTATCAGTGTGTACTCCTCGATAATCGCGGACACGGTCGTTCCGACAAACCCCAGCAGGGATATGGTATGGCACAAATGGCTAAGGATGCTGTTGCTGTGCTAGATGAACTGGGGCTGGATAAAGTAATTTTAGTAGGCAATTCCTTGGGAGGAATGATTGGAGTTCAGTTTTGTGTAGATTATCCCGAGCGAGTGTTGGGCAATATTGCAGTTAGTCCAGCGATCGGTATTGCTTTATTTACACCAAAAGAGCAACTCGATACTTTTATGAATAACTACGAGGAAGGAATCAACTTTTTGCTCGATGGTTGTCTTTCGCAAAAAAGTAGGGAAGAACGACCAGAAATTGTCGAGATGATGAAAGGAACGGCATTATCTGAAGAAAGTTTTCCTCGGTACGCTTTTGATGCCATTTGTAAAGATCCCACTGGAATATTCTACTGGGATATCCGAGAACGTTTACAAAAAGAATATAAGACACCAACTCTTTTCTTTGCTGGTGCAGAAGATCATGATACTCCCCTTGAGGCTAACAAAGCTTTAGCTGATAGCCTTCCCGGAGTGGAGTTTCAGGTGATTCAAGAGGTGGGACACGTTTATCACTTAGAAAAGCCACTGGAATTTAATGCAGTGATTAGAAAGTT
Organism: Xenococcaceae cyanobacterium MO_188.B32; assembly: GCA_030065635.1. GTDB lineage: Bacteria > Cyanobacteriota > Cyanobacteriia > Cyanobacteriales > Xenococcaceae > JASJDJ01. The sequence goes on along the minus strand of JASJDJ010000009.1, from coordinate 24,362 downwards.
CGCCAGCCAAGTGTCATAAAGTTTTCTTTAAAAGGAAGATTGTTTCAATGGAAACAGAAATAGTAGAAGATATCATTACTGAAAACCCCAATCCTGTTTTTGGCACGATCGATGACGATATTTTGGAAGCAGGATTAGATTTTGGCCCAGGTTGAATTCTACAGTAATTCCTATCCTGTTCATGCTGCTGCTCTCGGCTTAGAGCCTCCCCCACCCCCACCAGAGGACGATCCTCCTCCAATTGTTTTATCAGTAGATGCTAGTTCAAGCAAAAATTAAAGCTCATCTTAAGCAAAAAGCAGTAATGGAAACTATATAATTCTAATGTCTTCTACTAAATTCACTTTTATTTAGATAGAGCTAATGCAGTCTTGATAAGAGAATGTACCAATATAAAAGTACTGAAAGAACTGCTCTTAATTGAAAAAGACTTGTAGGTTTTACTTGATTTGTGCTAATTCTTTTATTTCTGATTACCACACTGTTTGTTCCATAGTTAACTCAAATAATTACCCAGTAAATAACTAACAATTAAAGGATTAAATCATGAGCAAAATAACTCAAGCCGAAGTTCAAGAACTTGCTGATGTTTGGTATAAAAAACTAGATGTCCATGCTCCCTTAGAAGAATTTAAACCCTTATTGGCCGATGCAGGAGTAAAAATGGTCTTCCCCGAAGCGACAGTAGAAGGGTGGGAGGGCTTTTCAGGTTGGTACGAGCGCGTTATTGGTATCTTCTTTGATGAAGTTCATACCTTGAAAGAAGTCACAACTACTCCCAAAGGCGACGACAAAGCAGATGTCAAAGTGGTAGTTAAATGGGAAGCAAGTGTCTGGAAACCACCAGCACCTACCAGCGAGCGGATCGTTTTAGATGCTTATCAAACTTGGGAAGTACAGCGATCTCCTGAAACTGGCAAACCTGTTGTCCTCACCTACATCGTTGATGAACTGAAATACTACGAAGGTTCAGCCAAGCTTTAACAGTAATTGGAGCGGGTGATAAAAGTCGCTCGAACTTTGGTTGGTAAACTCTCTAATTCCCTATACCTGGCATTTTGTAGTAAAAGATACTTCAATGTTTAAAACAACCGTGTGGGTGGTAGCAAAAGTTGTATCACTCTCAGACAAAATCGAAGAAGTAAAATCAATTCTCACTACCTTAACCGAGCTAACTCGCCAAGAGAATGGCTGCATTGTTTACAATGTGTTGCAAAACAAGAATGACCCAACCGATTTTACTACTGTAGAAGAATGGGAAAATCAAGCATCGCTGAATATCCATCTAAGTTCGACACATCTCAAGCAAGCTCAGTCTCAATTAAATAGCTTGATAGCACTGGAGCCGAGTATTAGTTTTTATCAGCTACTAGCAGAGGGCTAACTATTACTCATCACCCATAACCGAAAACAAAAATACTTTCACAACAAGGCAAAAGGAGAAGGTTTATGAAATACAAGCTATTGGGTAGAAGCGGTCTGCGGGTTTCAGAACTGTGCCTGGGATGTGGAACTTTCGGGACGAATTGGGGTCCCATGGGTTCGGATAAAGAGGAAAGTCGCAAAATATTTGAGGCTTTTGTAGAAGCGGGGGGGAACTTTATCGATACTTCCAATCGCTATCAGGAAAGTCAGTCAGAACAGTTTCTAGGGGAATTCATTCATCCCGATCGCGATCGCTTAGTAATGGCTACCAAGTACTCTCTCTTTGATGGTGGTGCAGACTTAAACGATCCCAATGGTTGTGGCAATCATCGCAAAAACCTATTTCGCTCTGTGGAAGGCTCTCTCAAGCGACTTAAAACAGATTACATCGATCTACTCTGGGTGCATATTCCAGATTACACCACACCCGTGGACGAAATGCTCAGAGCATTGAACGATCTGATCCAACAAGGTAAAGTTCTCTATATTGGCGCGTCGAATTTCCCTGCTTGGTGGCTGGCTCGGGCGAATACAATCGCAGATTTTCAAGGCTGGAATCCGTTCATTGCTACCCAAATAGAGTGGAGCATGGTCGAACGTTCTTGTGAGCCAGAATTTTTGCCCATGGCTGATGAACTGGACATTGGGTTAGTTTCTTGGTCCGCACTAGCTGGTGGTTTGGTCACGGGCAAGTATAACCGAGGCAAGTTAAATCCAGATGAATTTTATCGTCAAGCCGATCATGTAGACCCAACTCAAAAACTATTTTGGAGTGAAGCAACTAAGCGCGACTTGGCAATTATGGATGATGTGGTTAAGATTGCCGACGAAATCGGCAAGCCCCCCGTTCAACTTTGCTTGCGCTGGCTGATGCAGCAGCCAGTAGTCAATATTCCTATTTTCTCGGCACACACTGTGGAACAAGCTAAAGAGGATATAGGTGCTTGTGACTTTGTTCTAACGGAGGAGCAGATGCAAAAGTTAGATCGAGCTAGTCTACCTGCCTTCAACTCGATTATGCCAGAAGCTGGTCCCTATCCCTATCCCATGTTGGAGTATGGCAGTCCGGCATTGCCTGGGTTCTACTCCCGCGCTCTCTTGTTTGGCAATGTGGAAGATAAAATTATCAATCACCGCCGTAAGTTTCCCTACAAATACAATCCTTGAAGAATTTTGATAACCGATCATTAAAAAACTGGAGGTTCAAACCAATGGGACAAGTACCTGATACCCCCTTAGGGAGAATGTATAAAGAACATATTCAATTAATCCTAGACAAAAATATTGATGGTCTGTTAAATCAATACGCAGAAGATGCCGTATTGATCAGTAGTTTCGAAAAAAAACCACTTTATTTTAGGGGGCATAAAGAACTTAAAGAACACTTCCAGGGTATTCTTGGCATCAAGGGGCTAGAAGTAGATCTGGCTTTTTGGGCAGAAACAGAAGATCCCCAGACATTAATGATTGTCGAAGCCATTACAATGCAAACAGATGATGGTGAAGCCAAGATGCGTTTTGCTGATAGCTGGGTGTTGAGAGATGGCAAAATTGCCATTCACTTTGCTGGTATGACTCAGTACCCAGATGGGACAGTAGCGTGAACTACAACAGCCACTCAAATCATTAAATCAGCTTAGTCATGAAAGCACTTGTTCTTGACCAACCAGGTCCTCCAGAAACACTCCACATTGTTCAGATGCCGAAACCGCAGCCGAGTAATGGTGAAGTGCGGGTCAAGGTTCAGGCAGCAGGATTAAATCCGGCAGATTATAAATTTATTCAGAGAGGTTTTCGGACTTGGAATTACCCTTTTATTCCAGGGCTTGATGTGGCAGGAATCATTGATGCTATTGGAGCAGATGTCCTTGACTGGAAAATAGGCGACCCTATCTATTATCATGGGGATTTTTCTAAGTCTGGTGGATTTGCTGAGTGGGCTATTACAACTGCCCACACCATCGCACCCCTGCCCCAGAATCTTTCATTTACTGAAGCAGCTGCTTTACCCTGTGCTGGATTTACAGCTTACCAAGTTCTCTATCACAAGTTACATATCCAGTCGGGTCAAACCATCCTGATTCATGGGGGTGCAGGGGGTGTGGGAGGCTTTGCCGTTCAGCTAGCTGCCCTTGAAGGATTGCAGGTGATTTCTACCTGTTCTCCCCGTAACTTTGAATGGGTTCGCCAGCTAGGAGCTTTGTCAGTCTTGGACTACAACCAAGAGGATATCCCCTCCAGGGTAAGAGAAATCACCAACGGACGAGGGGTTGATGCTATTGTCGATACTGTTGATTCTGCCAGTGCCACTGCTGGACTCGATATGCTGGCATTTGGAGGGGCGATCGCCTGCGTAGCTGGATTACCAAATTTCAGCCGAATGCAATCTTTTGGCAAAGCAATTTCTGTCCATGATGTGGCTCTCGGAGGAGCCCATTTGTCGGGAGACGTAAAAGCTCAGGAAGAGCTAGCTCAAATTGGTAAAGACTTTGGCAAACTGGTAAGCTGCCATAAGATAGACCCCATGCTCCAAGAAACCATACCTCTAAAAGAAATACCTAATGCCTTAGTGCGCCTCTCCCAACGCCATGTACGGGGCAAAATAGTTGCTCGAATACAGCCTTAATCTGAAGAACAAAAGATGAAACTCAAAGGTAAAAAGATTGGCATTCTCATTGAGAGTGATTTCTACGAACATGAAATTTGGTACTATAAATATCGCTTTCGGGAAGAAGGTGTCGAACTCCACTTCCTGACACGCCTGTGGGGTCAACCATCTATAACTTTCAAGGGACATGAATATCATGCACCCTTTGAATGTCACGAAAGCTTTGAGGAAATAGACGATGAGGAACTAAAAAGTTATGCTGCTATCATCGTGCCTTCCGCTATGGTATCTGACCGCCTTAGATACACAGAAGATCTAAAAAAACTGCCCCCAGCTACCGAATTTCTTAAAAGAGCATTTGCGAATAAAAACATTCTCAAAGGAATTATTTGTCATGGAATGTGGTTAGTTTCTCCTGCACCAGAATTGGTTAAGGGTCGTCCCATAACTTGCCACAATAACCTCCATGGTGATGTGGTCAATATGGGTGCTATCTATACCGATGAAGATGTGGTAGTAGATGATGATTTAGTAACAGGTCGTAGTGGCGACCACGCTCATCTGTTTGCCAAAAAAATCATTGAAATACTAACAGAGGTTTAGCATACATAAACAAGGAAAAAGTGAGCTATGACTTTACAAATCTTTTCTCAAGTTGCACTGACTTGCCAAGACCCAATTGCTACTGAAAAATTCTATAGCAAGTATTTTGGTTTCAAGCGGGCTAGAGTGGCAGAACTGCCAGACGGCGATCGCATAGTCTTTATCAAAATGATGGATAGTGCTTTCTACCTAGAACTGTTTAAAGCAAAAGAGAAATCTCCCGTTCCCCCTCCGACCAATGATGGTCCCCAGTATCCAGGAGTGCGACAATTGGCTTTTAAGGTTGAGAGTGTAGATGCCAAACTGGCTGAAATGGGAGACGATGCCAAGATAACCCTGGGTCCTCTAGACTTTGATGATTATATCCCAGGGTGGCGTACTGTCTGGATTGCCGACCCCGATGGCAATATTGTTGAGATCAGTCAGGGATTTGTCGATCAGGATAATCCGCCTCCTCTGGAGTAATGAGCAACAACAGACAACAAGAAATAAAATTATGGCTAGACCAATTCGGATCTTATTACAAACTACTATTCCCTTTATTGAAGATGATTGGAACATCTCACGCTTCTCTCTCTTGCAGAATTATTTAGCTTCTCTCACAGATGAAGCAGGAACTCCACTGTTTGAAGTAACTGCTCGCGATCGCCAACTAGACAATAGTGAAGACGACCCCGTTCTCAGTACCCTAGATCGGTCTGATTTTGAAGAAATTTGGCTGCTTGGTGTGGATTGTGGCGAGGGCATTACCGCACAAGAGGGTGCTGCTATTGCCCGTTTTAGGAGTCAAGGTAAAGGAATTTTGACTGCCCGCGATCATCAGGATTTAGGCATATCTTATGGTAATCTGGGAAGTAACTGTCAAGACATTCAATCCGCCCACTTTTTCCATAGCCAAAATCCCGATCCAGATCCTTCGCGCTGTTGTGTAGATGATATCTACACCCCATCAATTTCTTGGCCCAATTATCACTCTGGAGCAAATGGAGACTATCAAAAAATTGAGCTAGTTGAACCCGTTCACGAACTGATGCACAATCCCAATTCTGCTTCTGGATTGATAGAAATTTTTCCGAGCCATCCCCATGAAGGGGGAGTTGGGATGACCGCAGGTACGGAACAGGGACGTGCGATCGCCAGAGGAAGAAGTAAAGTGACCAACAGACCCTTTAATCTAATCGTTGTCTTCGAGCGGTTTAAAGATGCAGAAGGGAATCTAGTGGGAAGGGCGATCGCGGAATCTAGTTTTCATCATTTTGTCGATTTCAACTGGAACCCAGATCTAGGTTGTCCTAGTTTTGTTGAAGAACCCCCTAGTGAAAGGCTGAAACAAAATCCCCAACTACTTGACGATGTTAAGGCTTATGTCCGTAACGTTGCCTTTTGGTTGGCACCAGAGTAGTACATTGAAGCTCGAGGAATTAGCGACTCATGGCTAATGAAAACCAAATTGTAACCAAAGAAAAAGAAGCCTCTGCTGCTCATGGTAATGAGAGGTTGTTTGCTTTTAGCGATGGAGTTTTTGCCATCACTATTACCCTGTTAGTTTTAGAGATTAAGGTACCTGAAATAGCAGAGGAACTAGTAGCCACGGAACTGCCTCAAGCACTACTCCATTTAGTCCCTGAATTTGTGAGCCATATCATTAGTTTTTTTGTATTGGGGGTTTTTTGGGTCGCTCATCACAATATGTTCGGACACATTAAAAAGCACGACCATGTTTTGCTTTGGTTGAATATAATTTTTCTGCTGTGTGTGGCATCAATCCCGTTTCCTACGGGCTTACTTGGCAAATACCCTAACGAACAAATCACAGTAGCAATTTACGCTGGAATGTGGGCCATAACCGCAGTAGTTTTAGAATTGCTTTGGTGGTACGCAACTACTCATGGAATGGTAGACCAGGATACCGACCCAGATTTCATAACTTTTGTGCACCGTCACATTAGAAAAGCACCTATATTTTATCTAATCTCAATTGGTGTTTCTTTCTTCAGTTTGACAATATCAAAATTCATATTTATTGCTGTAGCGATCTTTTATATCCTACCCAACCCACTAGAGCGGAAACACTACAAAACACTGGCACGCCGTTTTAACCAGTAAATAGAGGAAACATATTAAAGTTCAACATTATTTAGATTTGAGTAATACAAAAATGGGTAATATAGCTAATTTTTCATTTTCGGATTTAATCGCTGGATACGTTACTAACTACGACTCAGAAACTGATATTTTTGGACTTAAAACATCTGATGGCAGAGAGTTTAAAGTTAAACTAAGTCCGATGGCTTATGCCAAATTGATCCAAAATTTCGATGAAGGCTACATTGATGCAACGGCAAACATGAGATCGATGCTGGTTTCTGGTAGGTATCTTTTTACCTATGGAGTATTTTATCCAGATAGTGATCAATTCGATGCCAAGCAACTTGTTTTTGCCGGTAGGAAAACAAGGGAGTATGTTTTCGAGAAACGAGACTGGTGGGTCAAACAAATTAATTCTCTAGGCAGATTTTACCTAAAAGTTCAATTTGGTGAAGAAGAATTTAACTATCGGAATTATCGCACTTCAGTAACTCTTAGCGGTGAGAAGTCAATTTCTAATTTCCGTCAAGAAACCGATACCATTTCTCGTCTTGTCTATGGTTTTGCCAGTGCTTTCCTCTTGACTGGTGAAGATAGTTTTCTGAAAGCCGCAGAGAGAGGTACTGAATATCTACGGGAACACATGCGGTTTGAAGACTTAGACGAAGGCATAGTCTACTGGTATCACGGCATTGATGTCAAAGGAGAGATGGAAGATAAAATCTTCGCTTCCGAATTTGGTGACGACTATTATGCTATTCCCGCTTACGAGCAGATTTATGCCCTGGCTGGTCCTATCCAAACCTATCGCTGTACGGGCGATCCCCAAATTATGAGCGATACGGAAAAAACAATTAAACTTTTCAACGACTTCTTTCTCGATAAAAGTGAATCTGGGGGCTATTTTTCTCACCTCGATCCCATGACCTTAGACCCTCGCAGCGAATCATTAGGGCACAACAAGGCTAAAAAGAATTGGAACTCAGTCGGAGATCACGCTCCAGCTTACCTGATTAATCTATGGTTGGCAACAGGTAAACAAGAATACGCAGATATGCTGGAGTACACTTTTGACACTATTGAAAAGCGTTTTCCTGACTACGAACATAGTCCATTTGTTCAGGAACGCTTCTATGAAGATTGGTCCCACGATACTACTTGGGGATGGCAACAAAATCGTGCTGTAGTAGGTCACAACCTCAAGATTGCCTGGAATCTGATGCGCATGTACAGCCTCAAATCCAAGGATGAATATCTCAATCTGGCGAAAAAAATTGCCGATATCATGCCCGCAGTAGGTAGCGACCAACAAAGAGGTGGTTGGTATGATGTAGTTGAGCGTCTTCTAGAAGAAGGAGAAACCCATCACCGCTTTGTCTGGCACGATCGCAAAGCTTGGTGGCAGCAGGAACAGGCTATCTTAGCTTATCTTATCCTAACCGGTATTCTCAAAGATAAAGATTATCAACGCTTAGGTCGCGAAGCAGCAGCATTTTATAATGCCTGGTTCTTGGATCTCGAAGATGGTGGTATCTACTTCAATGTCCTTGCTAATGGTATTCCCTATCTAGCTGGAGGTAGTGAACGGGGCAAAGGTTCTCACTCCATGAGTGGTTATCATTCTTTTGAATTGTGCTATTTAGCTGCCGTCTATACTAACTTATTGATTACCAAGCAACCAATGGACTTCTACTTTAAGCCCATGCCAGAAGGATTCCCAGATAATATCTTGCGGGTGTCACCAGATATTTTACCACCAGGAAGTATCAAGATTGGCAAGTGTGAAATTGATGGAGAACCTTACAGTAATTTCGATACAGATGCTTTGACTGTTAAATTACCAAAAACCAATGAACGGGTAAAAGTTAAGGTGCAAATTGTCCCTGTTTAGCAATAAACTAAATCACAGATAACAAAATGACAAGCGACAATGGAAATAAATCTAAAAAACGTAGATGAAGTAAAGTTGGTGGAGCTTTCTGGTGATGTAGATGCTAATACTGCCCCAGGAATTCAAAAGCAGGTATTATCTTTAGCCGAACCAGGAAGCAAAATCGTGATGGATATGACCAATGTCCCCTATATGTCCAGTGCTGGCTTGCGGATGCTGCTGTCCCTGTATCGACGAACAGCAGCTGAGGAAGGAAAACTCGTACTGGTAGGACTTTCTGAAGACCTTCAAGATACCATGTCTGTTACTGGCTTCTTGGACTTTTTTAGTACAAGTGAAACCCTTGAGGAAGCATTAGCTATGCTCAACTCTTGAAGTAACTTGGGTTGTGTCGCAAAAAATAGGAAGGGACGTGTAGTGAGTTGTTGTATAGATTCATGTTATCTATTGATTTAAAAAAATGGTTAATCGATGGTTTAACCTAGCTAATGCTAGAAGGTGGATGAAGCAAACCTGTAAGTCTTTAGCAAACTTTTGTTGGTCTTATCTTCGTTCTGCGAGCAAGTTTCACCAGTGCTTTGCACGAGAAATTCTTTTATTTTTGTTGACCTTATCTTTGATACTTGCTACTTCTGCGGTTGCTCTAGAACCCGATCTTCACCATCGATGGAGGCAGAACGTAGAGGTAAGTTCTAACAGTGAAAATCAAACTATAGAACAGAAGTTAGATCTAAGCTCTCAATTATTCGAGACTGGCGAGATTGAACGGGCAATTACACTCTTACAACAAATTGTTGAAACATATCGAGCTCGGGACGATCGCGTGAATCAAGCTTTAGCACTGAGAAATTTGGCTTTAGCTTATCATAATTTGGGAAATTGGCAAGAATCTACAAAAGCAATTTCAGATAGTTTAGAACAACTGAATAAGGTTTCTACTCCCGATCGACTACCAGTTTTAGCGAGAACCTTAGATATGAAGGGATATCTCGATCTCGATCGAGGAAAAGCAAAATCGGCATTACAAGCTTGGCAATCCGCAGCAGATATTTATACTCAACTTGAAGATACAGACCATTTAGTGCGAAATCAGGTAAGTCAAGCACAAGCCCTAGAAACTATGGGCAGGTATCGCCGTGCGATCGCAGTTTTAACAGAGGTCAACCAAAACCTGAAGAGTCAACCCGACTCTGAAGTAAAAGCAGTAGGCTTGCAGCAGTTGGGCAATGCCTTACAACTGGCAGGAAATTTAGAGCAGGCAGAAACTATTTTGCAACAAAGTCTGAGTATTTCACAAAAATTAAATCTGCCTCAGATTGCTAGTGCATCACAAGTCGGATTAGGAAACATTGCCAGTACTCAAAGGAATTTTGAAGCCGCACTGAAATACTATCGTCAAGCTGCTACCCAGTCTGTAAATTCCATTACTTCTGTTCAAGCTCGGTTGAGAGAATTTAATGTACTGATTGACACTCAACAATGGACTTTAGCAGATGCCCTAGCATTAAAAATTCAGCAACAGATCGATACTCTTGCTCTCAATCGAGAAAGTATCTATGCCAAAATTAACTTAGCTGACAACCGTTTAAAACTCGCCCAAAAAAAAGAGTCATCTCAAGCTACACAGACCAAAATGGGAAAGGTTGAGATTACCAGAGCTTCACCAGCGACACCCATAACGACTTACACTCGCGATAACATCAATCTAGTAGATTTTTTCATCGGTCGTAACCTCACCGACTTAGCATCTCCTCAAGTTAATTTATCCAATCGGCGATCGTCCTTATCTTCAACATCCCTAGCCCCAAGCTCTCCGAGTATCGAATCAATCACAATTTCTAGTGAAACTTTGACAGAGATTGCCCAAGCATTAAAAATTGCCAACCAAGATGCGAAAAGTTTAGGCGATCGGCGATCGGAGTCCTATGCTTTAGGCAGTCTGGGGCATATTTACGAGGAAGCCAAACAGTGGCAAGATGCTAAAATGTTGACTCAACAGGCATTGATACTCTCTCAAAACATTAATGCTCCCGAAATTTCTTATCGCTGGCAATGGCAGCTAGGGCGCATTCTGAAAGCCCAAGCTTCAACCCCAGAAAACCTACCCCCCGATTATAAAAACGCCATTGATGCATACAGAGCATCGGTCGATACATTACAGTCCCTACGCAGCGATCTGGTATCTCTCAATCCCGAAGTTCAGCTTGCTTTTCAAGAGAGTGTTGAACCGATTCACCGTGAATTGGTCGATCTGCTGCTGGACAAAAAAACAGTTGCCTCACCCGAAAACCTCGAACAGGCTCGAAATACCATCGAATCTCTCCAAATGGCAGAGCTTGATAACTTTTTTCGTGAAGCCTGTATTGATGCAAATCAGGTGCGAATCGACCAGGTAGATCGACAAGCTGCGGTTTTTTATCCGATTATCCTCTCAGACCGATTAGAAGTGATTCTCCGATTACCAGGACAGAAGCTGCAACACTATAGTACTTTAATAGCAAAGACACAACTTGAAGATACCGTGACTCAACTACGGGAAGCTCTAGTACAAACCAGCAGTCAGAGATATTTATCTCTTTCACAACAGATATATGACTGGCTAATCCGCCCCGCTATCTCCGATCTAGCCAGTCAGGATATTCAAACTCTAGTATTTATTTCTGATGGCGTTTTGCGGAATATTCCCATGGCAGTGCTTTACGATGGGCAACAATTTTTGATGGAGCACTATGCTGTTGCCCTAGCTCCAGGACTGCAACTATTAGAGCTTAATCCCATTGCTCGACGAAATTTAAGTGTACTTGCATCTGGGATTAGTGAAGCAAATCAAGGTTTTTCCTCTTTACCCAATGTTGAACCTGAAATTGAGCAAATTCAAGGTTATTTGCCCAGTCAGAAAATTCTACTCAATCAGGACTTTACTCAAGAATCCTTTGCCACAGCCATTAGTAACTTAAATGCCCCGATAGTTCATTTAGCAACTCACGGTCAGTTTAGCTCTCAGTTTGAAAATACTTTTATCTTGACCTGGGACGATCGACTCAGCATTAATCAGCTACGGGATATATTATTGACTACTGGATTAAATGAATCGACTTCAGTGGTGGTGGAATTGTTAGTATTGAGTGCCTGTGAAACAGCCTTAGGGGATCGCCAAGCCGTTTTGGGTCTAGCAGGGACAGCAGTACGTTCTGGTGCTAGAAGTACCCTGGGATCGCTCTGGCAGGTTAACGATGAAGCAACATATATGCTAATGAGCCGATTTTATGAAGAACTTTCATCGGATAAAGTTACCAAGGCAGAAGCATTGCGACGCGCCCAACAAAAACTCTTAGAAATTCCTCGCTTTCGACAACATCCCTTCTTTTGGGCTCAATTTGTAATTCTAGGAAATTGGCTTTAGGTGATTTATAAGAAAGAAATTACCCGCTAACGCAAGCCTCCCTTCTAACTGAACTTACCCCATACAAATCTACTATAAATCACTGAAAGCATTATCAATTAAAGAATACAGGCCTTACTTCTCCAAGCTGTAGTCATGTAAATCGTAATACTTCTTAATACTAGAGGAAGAAGACATCACCTCTTCAAAATAAGGGATTGGCGATCGCCCAAAGCTGGTTGAATCCGCCCCTATTCGTGAGGGGTCGTCTGCTTCCCTTCTCCTTTAATCATAGAGAGCGATTTAGCTTCTTCTTAATTATAAAAAACCTACCCTTGTGAGCCCCCAACCCGCTAGATGCGCCCGGTAGCAAAACAACCCCAATGACAGGGATTAACCCTGGAGGAGGTACTTTGCACGGTTACAATCTGAGCTTTTGCTTGACGGTAATATATAGATGGAAAAACCGCAAGTTGTGCCCGTGCCAAGTATATTCATTCAAGAGAAACATCATTTTATGTCTAATCAAGAAACGAGAAATAACAGGTTAATTTTTGTTTTGTTATTTTTGATCGGTGTAATCACAATTACAACCACAATATTTTTTATGCTCGAACAGAGAAAAAAAAATAGCCCTGCTGATGCAATTGGAATTGATAAGCAAAAAACAACAGCCGAAACACCATCTATCGATTCTGAAGAGAAAGCAGAAAAATTATGGAGTCAAGGAAATCAAATGTTGATTACAGCAGAGGGTGGGATCGATAAGTTGGAAGGAATCAGAGCATATAGCAGTGAAAACTACCAGCAAGCTCAAATCAAATTCAGGGCATCTTTGGAAAATTATGCCAACGATCCAGAGACATTGATTTACCTCAACAATAGTAAGGCTGTGGCTCAAGGCAATGAAGTAACAATTGCTGTCAGCGTTCCTATTGGCGCAAACTTAAATGTAGCTCAAGAAATCTTACGTGGTGTGGCTCAAGCACAAAACCAGTTTAACTCGAATCAGGAAAATAAAAATCGATTGCTCAAAGTAATTATTACTAATGATAATAATAATCCTGAATTAGCGAAGGAAATTGCCACTAAATTGGTTCAAGAGTCAGAAATTCTAGCCGTAGTGGGACATAATGCTAGTGATTCTTCGATAGCTGCTGCTCCGATTTATCAAGAAGGTGGGCTAGTTATGATTACTCCCACCAGTTCGGCCAAATCTTTGACAGAAATAGGCAACTATATATATCGTGCCACCCCAAGCACTAGAGCATTAGCCGAAAAGTTAGCTGATTATATAGTTAACGTAGCCCGTAAAACCAATATTGCTATCTGTGCAGATGAGCGAGCCAAAGCGACTGTTTCGTTTAAGAGCGACTTAACCTGGGCAGTTTATCAGTATGGAGGAGTAATCAATGGAGTAAAATGCAATTTTTCGGCAGCCGATTTCAATCCTACTAAAATTCCTGCTAAGGTCATCAGTAATGGTGCAGATGCTCTGGTGCTAGCACCATCATTACGCTATTTGAATCAAGCCATTGAAGTGGCTAGAGCTAATCAACAACAATTACCTTTATTTGGAAGTCATACGACATTCAGTCTGACTACCTTAAAGCAGGGACAAATAAGTGTCAACGGTCTAGTTTTACCTGTGGCTTGGTATCCAAAACCTTCTGAAAATAATTCTTTTACCAACAATGCTCAGAAGCTCTGGCAGGAAACTGGAAGTTGGCGTACAGCGATGGCTTATGATGCAACCCAAGTAATTATCAAAGGTTTGCAAATAACTAATAGTCGTCAGCAGTTACAGGAAATTCTCGCTCACCCCCGATTCATAGCTGAAGGTTCATCGGGACCCATTCGCTTCATGGAGAATGGAGATCGTCTCGCCAGAGGGGTTTTAGTTAGAGTAGAACCAGGGAAAAAATCGGGAACTGGTTATGATTTTACTTATTTAGAATCTAAGTGACATCCTTCCGCTTCTCCCAAACCCCCATTAGTTAAATTAAGCCTAAAGCTCGCCACCACAAGCCTCCAACCCCAAGCCAAATAGGAAGGTAAACTAAACTCAAGATAAATCCGATCTTCCACCAAACACGAACATCTACGTATCCAGAGCCATAGTAAATAGGTGCGACAGCAGTGCCGTAATGAGTCAGACATCCAGACAGATTGAGCAAGAAGGCTAGCACCAAGACAGCATACATTGGCGGTGTTCCTACGGCAAGAGCAACAGAAAGAAAGGGGGCATACATAGCACTAGCTCTGGCTGCTTTACTAGCGAAGAAGTAACCATTATAAAAATAAACTACGCTCAATAAACAGAAAGCGAGTGGCCAGGAAAAACCTTCGATAAAACCTCCTAGCTGTTGACTCACCCAGGCAATTAAACCAAACTCCTTCAGAAAAGAAGCCATCATCAATAAGACAGAAAACCAGAGCAAAATATTCCAAGCCTTTTTCTCTGCAATGATTTCATCCCAACTCAAAACCTGGGTAACTACTAAAAGCGCAACTCCTAATAAAGCTGTAGTAGCACTTTTAATTCCTCCTAAGTAATCGCCAAAAATCCAGAGCCATAGTAGCAGTACAAAAGTTCCTGCCATCAACCATTCCGATTTACTAATTCTGCCCATCTTAGCTAGCTTATCTTGGGCTAACTCGGTAGCTTTGGGAGTGGATTTAATCTCTGGGGGATGGCAAAAATAGACGATCGCGGGCATGATTAACAAACTAATCAAACCAGGGACAAGAGCAGCTAAAGCCCAAATAATCCAAGTAATTTCAAATCCGATCATTTCTCCAGCTAGATTGGCCATCAAAGGATTGGCAACCATAGCGGTAAAGAATAGAGCAGTAGTGATTTGAGTACCTTGAAAAGAGGTAATCATCAGAAAACTACCGATTCGGCGAGCTGAACCATCATGAGGTTCACTTTGATAGATTTGAGCCAGAGACTTGACTAAAGGGAAAATAACCCCTCCAGCTCTGGCATTACCGCTCGGCATACCTGGAGCTAAGACCAAATCTGTGGCTAATAATCCGTAACTGAGGAGGAGAGTATTTTGTCCCAGAATTTTAATAAAAAGATAAGCAAGACGTGCAGCCAAACCAGTTTTAATAAAGCCTCTGGCAATCAAAAAAGAACTGAATGTCAGCCAAGAAGTAGGATGACTAAAACCACTCAATCCTTCAGCCAGAGTCAGAGTTTGGCTCACGATCGACACTACTAATGCAGAGAGGGCTACTGCTCCCATGGGTATAGGTTTGGTGATAAAACCGAGAATAGTAGCGACAAAGATAGCGAGTAAGTGCCAGGCTTGTTCTTCAATACCGATAGGAGTGGGCAGTAACCAAATGATACTTCCGCCCAGAATTGGCAAAAGGAAAGGTAGACTCTGTCCAGATTTTTTTAAGGACATGGATTTCATCATTAGCCTTTCACCTGTTGAGCCAGTTTCAAGTTCGATGTGCTCCAATCAGTTTCAAAATTAATCTGGCGTGGGGATTGAATAGCCTCTGGATAATAACGTTCAACCATTTCCACAATGATTGATGCTTGTCTGGCCATCTGTTTACCATCGTCAACAGAAGTCAACTGACCATGAGAACTAATTACTGAATTTCCTGTTTTGAGATAAACTGGTGCAGCAATGCGGACTATTTCAGGAGCTTCATAAGAGCGAATAAAGCCACCAGAGGCAGGAGGATTATCGGTATGGCAATCAAGAGGAATAGAAACCGCTTCTCGGATCGCTGCAATCATTGGTAACTGTAAGTCTCTGACAGGATTAACACTATCAGCACCAAATTCGGCCATAAGTCTCACCGAGACGGGATTGGCATTACCACAGTGAGCAGAAACTTTAAACGAAATATCGGGAGGTAATTCTCCATCCTGACGCATCCGTGCGACTAACCACAGCATTCCCTCATCGTAAATCAGAAAACCTTTAATGCCTAATTCCACACCCCTTTTAACATCTTCGATCGCCCGAATTACTTGTTCTTGTCCGCGAAGCCGATAACCAATCCGTACACCTTGAGATGATTGAACCGTA
This sequence comes from Xenococcaceae cyanobacterium MO_188.B32, assembly GCA_030065635.1. Lineage (GTDB taxonomy): Bacteria > Cyanobacteriota > Cyanobacteriia > Cyanobacteriales > Xenococcaceae > JASJDJ01. The sequence continues at coordinate 8,307 of JASJDJ010000009.1, read as the reverse complement.
GCACTGGTGTCGTAAGTAGCACGGGGACCTGGAGACATAACCAGTTGACAGCCATAATCTCGGCATAGATTGACCCAATCTTGAATTTCCCTGCGAGTGTGGCGAAAAATTCCGTAAGTTTCCGTGAGCCGATTGATGGTAATTCCTAATAATTCTGCTTCTTGAAGTAAAGCTCGAGCAGCTTCAAGAGTGTTAACAGTAGGTATCTCAATCCGAAAGTTAGCTCCATCAGTAAAAGTTAGTTTAGATGAAGGTAAATTGTTTTTATCTTCTCCAGGTAAACCTAGTTTTTGAAGATATTGTCTGGTCAGATCGAACATAATTAGTTCTTCTTAGAAATTGTTAATTTTGTTAGGGGTTTGAAGCGAAAAAAGTCGATTATTTCTATCCTTAATTAGTTGGGAGTTAGTAATAGTTTCTATCTCGGATTCAGGAGCCAACCCAATATCAATCAAAGTCAAATATTGGCTAATTATCTCGGACTCAAAGCCAGCTTTTTTGAAATATAAATCTAAGTAACTACCTTGAAAAGAGAAAACTTTAATCTGGTCTTGACTAAGTGTAGTTTCGATTAAGCCCTGAGATTGAAGAAGACTTTGAATTTCTGGAATCAGAGCATGGAATTTGACTATAGCTATAAAGTTGTGTTTTTCAAACATTATTAAAACGATTTTAAATCAGAGGATATTGGTATCTAAACAGAGTCATAATCATCGGCGGTGTAATCAGATTATCTGAGTCTAAATTTAAAATGGGATTGATGAACATATTTTTAAATCTCGACCATGAAGCTCTATCATCAAAAACTTTGACGCTACTAGTGGCAATTCTTAGCTTGGCATTTAATTTTTGTTCGACAGATTTAGAAGAGGCTCGGGCAATCTCTCTTCTTAAACTATTACGATATTGAGTTGCTGAATCTCTATTGTTTAGATTAATATTTGTGTCATTGAGAATTTCAATATATACTTTGAGTTCTTCTAGGGTAATTCTTCTTCTATACTCTCTGATAAAACTTTTTTCTAGAGTGGAATAAATGCTACTACAAGCAAGACAAAACATTTCTTTTTCCGTTTTGGTCAATTCCCGTTGACTGTTTTGTCCATATTTAGCTTCGGCAAGCACCCGCAGAACCCTTTCCATATCAACCTGATAAGAGTTTTGGACTTCGAGAATTATTTGTTTTGTGGTTATAGCTTGAGAAGTTTGAACTTCTCCAACTGTTGGTTTATTAAGGACTTGGACAGACATAAATATATTCACTTCCCGTTTTAAGGCTGTTTGAGTTGCTTCCGAGCCACTACTAGCTTATAGACCTCATAGTATGGATAGTGAGATGAAATATCTATCAACAAATGTTGTAAATTTTTTTAACCCACATTCAGCAGCCCCACAGATGAAGCTGAACTTCCCCCAAACAAATGTATCGATCAGCTCTGAAAGCTTGATTGGGCTTAGATTTTGACACCTAAAAACTTGAGACAGTTATTCTTAATCATTTCCAGCCTTATAATTACAAATAATCAGAATATTTTAAGGATTCTGCTAATTTCCCGAATTTTGCCGTTGAAGTTTTAATTCTGTTACATTTTGATGATCTAACTCTTCGGTAAATTGTTCAAGTTATTTTTACATGATGCCTTATGCCCGTTGCAATCTCAAATTAGCCGATTTATATACTCAATCTTTAAATTCAGGTCCTGCATTAGACTTTTGCCGAATTCCTCTGGCTTTAGCCTATGGAACTCTAGATGCCATTGCTTTAGGAAAGGAAAAACTAACTCGTAATGAGGTATTAACCTTAGTCGAACAATTGGTTGCGCCAAAAATAGAAGTAGTTATATAAGTCTTACAACCTGATTTGCTCGACATTTAGCCCCAGTTGCTCGATCGCCTTTTGACAGCGTTCGGGACTGGGGTCGCCAGCGACAATTCTTCTCTTCAAACGGTGAGCGATCGCCAGCATTTCTGCTTTAGGCAACCAGGGCAAAATTATGGTATCTCCTTCTGCAGAAAAAAGAGAGATGATTTGCTCGCTCGTCCCTTCTTTGAGATAAGACTCTTTGAGTACCACTAAATTATCTGCTTTCTCAATTAGCCAATCGTGGTCCCAATCATCAGAAGTAACGGCTAGAGCTAGAGTAGCTTCTGGTGCGCGCTGGAAAAATTTGGTTAAAGCGGTATCGCCACAAAATAAGACATTTATCAGATCGAAGAGATACCAACAGCCCGATTTAATCTCAACTTGAGTTTGCGCCATAACTGACTGAGAGGATGTTTTGGGTTGGTGAGCTAAATTGTCGTTTAGCCTTTTTAATTCTAATTCTAAGCTATCTTTAGGTATAACTTGCAGTATTTTGGGTGACGGTGAGGAAATTTGTTGAGATTTGGTAACTATACTTGAGTTTTTGATGGTATTGAGAGCTTGACTGATTTCTTTGTGGGTTATTTTCTCACCTTTTTCTGCTTTGTCTAAAAATTCCTGGCGAACTGAGGAGGGTGTAGAAGGTGCTGCTAGTTTGTAAAGAGCAGAGGTAGCAATATCAAGTCGTGCAAAATTTGTACTCTCACCAAAAGCGTCATATACGTTGATAAAATTATAGGCAGTACGACGACTCCAACCAAATTCTGCCGACAACCAAACTTCAAATTGACCATGCTCTAATTGCGAGCGCACCTCGACCAACTTTTGTCCTACTTCCCAAACATCCTGAGCAGTACGACGCAATCGCTCTTTGATTTCTCCCGTACACTTTTGAATGACATTTCTTTGTTGAGGAGACAAAATTTCATAATCAAAGCGAGTAATTATCCCTTCGCTTGTTGAGTTAGAGTCTAATTTCATGTAAAGTATGATACTTGATTTTTATTTAGTATTTATTTAGTATTGTGTATGCTTGATTGAATTATAGACAAAACTAAATCATCTTTTAGTGTAATATTTATATGTAAAGTTTTAACTCCATCATTAGACGGAAATCTTCAGCGATTATGCGTATTTATCGCTCGAGCGTACTTAAATTCCAGCAATTATACTTATTCAGCTGACGGGGAGACAACCGCTAAAATCATAGGGTTAAAGATTAGAAATATTGGTCTAACTGAGTATATTAATCGGCTAAAAATTGAAAGTCAAAATCGACCAAGACACAGTTACTTCTGGACAGGGTTATATGGAACTACTTGGATACTATCTGAAGCTCTGTCAATTTACCACCACTTTATTTGCAATAGACCAAGTTGTGATTGAGCTAGCTCTTCTTCAGTGGGCCATTCTACCAATTTGTAGGTGGCAAATATACGATCCCACCAATCTACACCGATGCCAAAATTATGATGCCACTGATTATGCTTGTGGTGAATGTAGTGTACGGGCATTTTCATCCAGAAACATTTAGTAGGATTATCGTGTTGTATTTGATGGGCATAGGCTGCAAAAGCTGCATAAGTGAAACCACGAGACACCACGATAATCCCTACCGAACTAGAAATAAAAAAGGCTGGACACAAAATTAGCACAGCCATAGAGTAGTTTCTAAACTCCCAAAGAATTCCCGTAGCTTGATTTCTATTATGATGAATAGAATGGGAGTCGATCGTGTTGCCAAACCAAGGAGAAATATGCATTAAGCGATGAAGCCAATACTCTAAAAAACTAGCAAAAATAAAAGCAAGAACAAAAATAGAAGTTCCCAGCATAAAACCGTTGGATATCATGATATAACCCTCGAAAATTCCTACTTTACAATACCTAATGAATTTTCTAACTCTACTAAAACAAGATCTGTAACCAGCTTGATTCGGTATTTACAGGCACTGGTTTCTGCGGAAGCAAACGTACCGTTTTCCCAGAACTTATTGCTACCGGCACCACCACCACAAACGGTAAAATATTCGCAGTTATTACGGCATAAGTCAACCCCCGCAGCCATATCTCGATAAATACGCTGAAACTTATCTGTATAACAAACTGATTCTAAGGTGTCATGCAGTACATTACCCAGAATAAAATCTCCATAGCGTTCTGTTTTAACTGAGAGTAATTCTGGATCGAAGGTGGAAAAGTTACCTTGGTAGTCAACATTAACGATCGCCCAAGGATGATTCATATCAGTTCGTTCCTGGCGAAAATTATCATAAATTAAGCTACAAATTACTTCAAATTCCCTTACTTTGAATTCACCATCAGTTTTTGCTGCTAGTTCCCAAAAACGTTGAATAAACTGACGATAACGTTCTTCTACACCACTGCGATCGAGGGAAGAATAAGAGTTAATTCCTTCTGTTTCCTCCATGTTAAAACCAACATCGGTAATGCCATTGTCTAAAAAGAAGTTAAAAATTTCATCGGCATAATCCAAGGAATCTTCGGTAATAACGGCAATGACATTAAAGTTAATTTTATTTTTTTGTAAGAACTTAATCCCCCGCATAGTACTGGCATGGCTACCCAATCCCTTACGAGTCCGACGATGGGCATCGTGGATAAAAGCAGGACCATCGATACTAACCCCTACATGAATGGGATGTTGTTGAAAAAAATCGCACCAAGCTTGATTAATTAAGGTAGCGTTGGTTTGAAAAGAATAGTATACCTGACAGGATTGTTCATTGTACTTAGACTCTGCTTGACTAATCCTTTCAAAGGCAGCCTTATAAAAAGAAATAGGAACAGTTAAAGGCTCTCCTGCGTGCCAGCAAACCGTAAAATAGCGATCGACAAAAGGACTAGTAAAGATAGTTTTAAAAATTGGTTCGATTAAATCTAGAGATAATTGTTTTTTTAACTGGCGATGGGGCAAATAGCAATAATCACAGTCTAGGTTACAAAATGGTGTGGGTTGAATTACCACTAAATTAATCGGACCAAAACAGGAGAGATCGATCTCTGAAGAAAGCAAAGTTTGCCTCTCTAAATTATTATCTTTTGCTAGAGTCATATTGAAATATTAGACCTCATTTTTCTCAATAAAATTTTCTCCCTCATCTCCCCCATCTTCCTTGTCCTCCTTGTCTCCCTTGTCTTTCAATTTCAGCGGGCGTTAACAAAACCACCACCATCCCTCCCATTAACCCAGCCTGCACCATTACGCCAAGGATTGTAATTGTAAAAACTACCTCCATCCGACCAACCATTACGCCAGGGATTAACATTACCCCAGCCTCCACCTCTTCCGTCAGCCCAACCACTACGCCTTCCATTAACCCATTCTCGATCGCGTCCATCAGCCCAGCCTCCAGCTACAGTAAAACTATTGTGGCTCTGAGATAACTCTGGTAATTGTTCTTCTCTGGCTCGAATAGCTGCATTCAGGCGGTTTAAACGTTGTTCGATCGATGGTTTAGATGCAGATATATCCACTTCATTTGTTGTGGTAGCTGTTGAAGGGCCATTTAAAGTAGCTAGGGCAAGCAAAAAGCCTACTAAACTTGTTGTTGTATTAATATTCAATTACCTTGTCTCCTGTATAAATATAAATATTGTTGGTTCATTCAAAAATCGATTGTGAATAATTACCTCGATCGATCATTTTCCCAAAGAATCTGCTCGCGAGTAAGAATAATACTTTGGAAAAAACTGCGAATTAATTCAGAAGGTAATTCCACAATTCCTGCTTGACCAAACCAGCGCTCGACTAAATCTACAGAGGATTGTTCTCTAATTACATAACCCTGCATGAATTTGACTAAAGAGTAGTTGACCAAATCGAGAAAACTAGAATCATTTTCTGGCACCATACAAGCGATTCCATAACGAGCATAAGGCTGAAGTGGTCTTAATTTATACTTATCAGGATTGTCTCTTTGAATCACACCAGCTAGAGCAATAGTATCTCCTGCGATCGCGTCAATTTGTCCTGCTTGCAAAGCCTTGAATCCTCCATCGACATCTTCAATAGGAACTAGGGTTGCTTGAGGTTGTATAAACTTCATGGTCGACTCAGAAATAGTATAAGGAGCAATACCAATCCGTTTGCCTACTAAAGATTCTGTCGAGTCTTCGATTTCACTATCTCGCTTGGCTAGTAATCTAATTCCAGAAATACTATAGCTTACCGAAAAATCAACGGACTTATCTCGTTCCCAAGTAAAAGCAGTACTGCAAGCAAGATCGACTTCACCATTGACGATTTGAGGGATGCGGTCTGCAAATTTCTCTTCTACTACTGTTTGAATAATAATTTCCTTATCTAGTTGTTTTTCTAATTCTTGTTTAATGAGATTAACTATATCAACAGAGTAACCGACTAATTGCTGTCGATCGTTGACATAAGCATAGGGAATTATATCTATGCGCGTTCCCACTGTTAGTACTCCTGTCCGCGCCACTTTTTCGATTACGGTTTCTGCTAAAGAAGAACTAGGTAAAAATAGAGTCGAAATCAAACTTAAGAAAATAGTAAAAGTTACAGGCAGTAAATTCTCGATCTCTCCAAGTCCCATAATCGAGTTGACAGTCAATTTTTGGGGCATATTTATTCCTCAAAGATGCAAATTTTGCACATTATTAAAGCGATTATAGTTGATTAATTGTCTGAGAACTGAAATAGTCACTTAAAGTTAATAGCGATCGGCCTACTGTAAAGTGACTACAATAAATCTAGGGATAGGCTTCTTTTTGTTGAAGAAAAGCAGACGGTTTCAAACGGACTGCGATCTAAAGGTCACTGGCTAGGAGAATTTGCCCATGGAACTTGACTTTAAGACTGTTATTGGCAGTTACGCACAGATTACAATTTTCCTCTTGATGCTCACTATCGGTCTGAATGAGGGTTTTAGGAATCTTTCGCTTCTGTGGCGACGGCCTTCGCTCCTGGTGCGCTGTCTGATTGCCTCTTTTATTTTAGTGCCACTGGCAGCCATGACAATCATCGCAATTGTACCTATGTCGCCTACCACCCGCATCGGCCTCATGGCCATGGCTATTTGCCCTGGGGCACCGCTGATGTACAAAAAACTAACCCAAATGAAAGCGGTTACCTCCCTAGCAGGGAGTTTTCAGGTGACAATATCCTTATTTGCCATTCTGGTGGTGCCAATTTGGGTTCTTATTCTGAATCACCTCTATCCAGCCCAGGCAACTGTTAATTCCGTAGATGTATTCAAACAAGTTGTAGCGGTTCAGTTTATTCCTATTACTGTAGGTTTGGCACTGCACGAATGGGCTTCCGATTTGGCAGATGACTTGATGGAACCTGTTACCAAAATTAGTTCTTTTATGTTTCTGGGTATGGTGATTATTCTGCTCATTGTTGCCTTGCTCCCGATTCTTAAAGTTGGTATCGTTACAGCGATCGGGGTCGTTTTGTTTGTTGCTGCTTCGATTGTGATCGGCCACTATTTGGGTGGCCCAGAACCCGAAACTCGCTTAACAATAGCATTAGCCAACTCGACTCGCAATGCTGGGTTGGCACTGGCACTAACCGCTCTCAACTTCAAAGATCCAGGCATTTTAACTGTGATTGCGGCCATTGCCCTCCTGGCATTTGTGGCGGATGCAATTTATGTCAATCTGTATCGCCAGAAAATGACCCAACAAGCAGTATCCTCTGTTATCAAGGGTCGAAATCAGCAGTAAAGTTAATAGCGATCGCCTACTGTAAAGTGAGCAGTAAAATCTCCTTCATCGTTTAAAGCAAATTCCATCCGCACTAGACCAAAGTCTGTTTTAGCGTGCAATCCCAATCCATAACCAAACCCATCACCTTCTTTATTGCGCGCATTGGCTGGATCGCCGATGACTTCATCTGCTGTATCTAGGTCAGTACCATAGTCAATAAACAGTGTCCCCTGTATATCGAAATCTACCAATATGTGTAGATCGCTAGCAACGGGAAAACGATACTCAGCCGACGCGACTAAAAAACTACTGCCCGCACCAACCTCACCACCACTGTAACCACGAACTGAGCTACTTCCCCCCATAGAAAAAGCTTCATAGGGTGGCACATCACCCACGATAGTACCTGCTTGAATACCCAAAATTAGCGTTCTCGGTCCTTTACTAAAGCCAAAAAGATTTAGGGGAATAAACTGACTAAAGTTACCAGCAAAACGGCCAAAAGCAATATTGGCATCGCCAATAGGGATGGAAGTATCGATCCCCAACCTTAATTTAGAGCCTTTGGTAGGAAAGCCCAAGTCGTCTACTGTTGCCAATAAGCCAGCTAGGTTAAACGTGAGCAGCCCAGTCAAGGTTAAGTTAATAAATGCTGAAAGTCATACGAGACAGGGATTAAGAAGGCAGAGGAATCAAAAAGTTGGTTGTATAATTACTGAAGTTGCTAACTGAAATCGCCTCCAAAT